>JACTND010000290.1 GCA_014584305.1 Planctomycetota bacterium
CGCCCGTTTCGGCCGTCCCATGGTTATGCCTCCTATTGGAATGGACGGAGTATAGCAGAAATTGGAGGGTGGAGCAAGAATAGGTGGGTGGCACATATTATTTTATTTTTGGAAGGGGAGGCGGAGAAGGAGGCGGAGGAAGTTGGGGAGATCGAGCCAGAAATCTTTGTTGAGCCAGGCTCCGCGGTTGGGGACAATTCCGCGGTACGTTAAGTTCCATGTCGCCACGCAACCACGGGCTACATGACGGCCCCCGGCCAGCCGTTGGTTCTCGCGAGCTTCCGGACTGGTGACATAACATCCCAATCGCGTGGTGTCGAGATGACGGTAGTCGTGCGCTTGGTGAATCGCAGATACCATGCCTGTGACGTTGATCACGGGTATCCCTTGGTCCCGAGCATGAGCAACCATCCAATTGTCCCAATTCCCGCGGCCCACACAAAAATCAGGAATTGCCTGAAAAAGATTCCGGGAATAGATGAAATACTCTTTGCAGACAATCGGAGATCGTTGGCCACGATCGCGGCGATATTGAAATAGTGTTTCGATGTCTTCAACCTTCGTCAGGTCGAGTGCGCGATCGATGCGCACGTCTTCACGTTGGCCAAAGGCCAAGAAGGTCTCAAAACGGCGATCGGCGCGAATCCGCTCGACAGCCATGATCAAGTCTCGGAGGAGAAGCACATCGCAGTTACAGTAAACCAGGATCGGCGCCGTTGTTGCCTGGCAAGCGTTCGCAAACGCATCACTCAGAAGCGGTGTCCCAAACGCATTGCGACGAATGTTTTTCACGTGACGGATGGCATGTTGTGAAGCGAACTCCGCCACGCCAGCCTCGTCCCCCATCAGGATGATCTCCACATCGGGCGCTAATTGCTTCCAGCTAAGGATTGCGTTGTGTTGAATTAAAGTAGTGGTGGGATCGGTGAAGGGTTTGGGGATCCCAAATACGGCCAAAGTCGGTGACGCGCTGGCCGCGCATCCCTTCGAGGGACGACGATGTGCTTTAAGTACAGGTGCCGAGGGTCGATTCATAGGGGCTCCGGTGCGCGCCAAGCGGCCAGCTTGCGGTAGGAGATTGTCCAGTGTTTCGCGATCTGAACAGCTTGCCGTTGCCACCAACGCCCCAAGTGAAACGATGGCTTCTCTGGGCGCCAGCCGCGCCATGCCGTTCGATCCAGCACCGCAAAAAACTGTTCACGCAAAGGATGCCGCGAATGGTAATGCCAAGGTTTGATTTCGGTAGTGAAATGCCAAATCGCTGGTTGTTGCAAACTTGCCGCGAACTCATCGACATCCAAGGGGGAACATTCGATTGACGGATACTCAAAGGCATGGGAACCCACATTCCAACGGAGCGGCAGCCGACCCCATTGGCCCGCCAGCACCACGTTCAGGGCATATTGATCCCAGCACCACACATGATCGCGATTGTCGCGCAGGCAGTCCAATAGGCGATCGCCTAGCCGCTCCGATCGCCAACGTCGTAAATTCATCACCATCACACCGCTGTTGAAATAGAGGCTATGCGCCGCAATTCCCAATTCTCGATGGTTGCGAACCGGCGTCAAACAGGCCATGTACGGACTGGCTTTGCGGTAGTTCGGGCAGCCATGCCGCGCGTCTACATAAGGACATGCCACATCGGGAACAGCTAACACCGCGTGGTCTCGCAACTCCAGGTCCCACAATTCCGTCAGGCTGTCGCAGACAAGCAAGTCCGAATCGAGATAAATTACGCGGTCCAAATCCGGCGGCAGCCAGCGATCCGCAATCAGGCGCAAATAGGCGGTATGACTGATATGATGAGAGATGCTCAGCTCGCTCAACTCGGAAGCATTGGCCCGCATGATGTGCAAGTCAATTGGATGCTGAGACAAACTGGACTGCAATCGATTCCGCGTTTCGGGATTCAAACCCGCATCCATCAAATACACGCAGAGCCTGTGCCCTACGCGCAAATGGTCCACGGCAGAAATGAGTGTAACGGCCAACGGCATCGCATAGCGTTCGTCCGTCGTGCAGAGGACCACCGGGTCCGTCACCGTGGCAATAGCGTTGCTGGTGGGTGAGGTTCGAATTGTGGCGTTTGGCGTCGCCAGAGTATCCACGGTTGTCATTTCCATGATGTTGTGCGGGCTCTCAAACGAAGCACAGGCGTCAAGGCTTTGCTTGGGACGAGGCTTCGGCCCCAGAGACGCGGACGACTCCGACTCGACGCCACCAATCCAGCCATTTTTGGCGTAACCGGACGATCGGCCCGGCCACTGGATGGCGATGAATCAAATCGAAAATACGGTGCGCCTCGTTTAACTCCGATTGTAGTTGTGTGAGCCGTGAATTTAAACGTTCTATTTCGCGTCTGGCATGCGCCAATTCCCGGTGTGCTTCGGACACCCCAAGCGCTGAAATATCGGCAATTTGTGGAAAGAATGTGCAAAAATCCAAGGTTTGTTCTCGTGGCGACAATTCGAGGATGTTGGGGGGAAACCGCAATGGCTGGCCTGTCCCTAGTTGTTCGCGGGAAATGTCCACCATGCGTTCGATTAATCGGTGCAATCGGACTGTCGCCGGTTCTCCTTGATATAACGCATCGCGGAATAGCCATTGTTGGTGCCACATTTTCACTGCTGGTGGCGCCATCATTTCCTGGAAAGTTGGCGAAAGGTGTTCGGCGGCCGAAATAGTCCACACGGCCGGATACAGTTGCGGGGCCAAGTGATAGTCGAGCAATGCAACAGGCAATCCCAGCGCCATCCCCTCGATCATCGTCGTGGAGGGCGTCGTCAGCAGCGCGTCGCAACTGCGTAGTTGATTGACCAACTCGCCACCGCTGTATTCGCGGGCGACCGTTGCCACGCCTAAACGGTTTGCCATTTTCTCCTCGAGCCGCCATGTCACTTCGAGTGTACGACCCGCAAAGGTTTGATTCGCACGAATCCAATCGCGCACGTCGCACAGCGAGCGGAACGTCGCTTCTACCTGTGGCGGAGTGAAACCAGGACACTTGGCAGTCGCTACCATCACGTGCCACCGCGATGAACCCTTTACTGGGCCGTTGGGTCCCGCCGGCAACCTCGTCGCCACTGGATGGGAGGCGGCGAGTGGCGAGACATTCGCCTCACGTGGATCGGCGTCGTGGCCGCGGAAGTGACCCGCATCGCACCAGAGCGAATCGAATCGCGGCGCCCCCACAATTTCAACTTTGTCCGCATTTCCCCAAGCTGCCAATATGCGCGCTTGCGATGGTCCGAGGCAGGCGATCTTATCTGCCAATGCCGGGCGCATGGTCCAGGGGCAGGCCAACTCGTCCGGGCTGTTCTCCCAAGCATTGCGCCATTCCAAGATACCGTCCACTAAATAGATCGTCGCGACTTGACGTTCGCGCAATCTCAGGCAAGCGTCACGAAAGCGATCAAAATGTTCGCTATAAAAGATCGCCAAGTCGCCCGCTTTGGCCCGTTGAAGCACAGCCTGGGGCTCCGCAAAAACGATCGCGAGTCTCGCGGCCAGCGGCGCCAGATGATGGCCGATTTCGGCGGGGCTGCCCACCGCGAAAATACACGCGGTGTTTGCCTCTTCCCCCGTACTCCTCATAGTCTGTTCAAAACTCCCAGTTGATTGGCATGTTGTCGCGCCGCGAGCAAAGTCGCCGCAGAGTCTCTTCGTCGATCGTTTCCGAAATGGACGTTACATGCCCGTCGCCAAAAACGAAATTGACGACGCCTGGATGATAGCTCCCGAACATCGGCGTCGCACCGGGGCCGGGAGTTCCCAACCTTTTCTTGGTTGTAAGCGGCAAGCCAATCCCGCCCAAACGCATCACTGTTCCCGGTTCATTGCCGTTGTAGATGCAGCCGTCGCCCCAGCCACCGGGTTGCCCCATATGATCCAAGCAGACCGCTTTCTCACCGATAAAAAGCGTATTGCTCAAACCATCGAGGACGTCCTGGAATCGGTAGCGGCCTCGTTCGCCCCCGACCAGTCTTCCCAAGCCGTCGATGGGATGATCGTGCGCCCACCCCGAATTGAAGACGCCGTCCACATCGACATCGAATTGTGCCCAGTCATCATTCGCCAGGTACTGCGTGGTCCCCGCATTGCCGGCGTAGTCGCCCACGCTGCCGATCGCCTCGCCGCCGGACTCAAACTGACTCAATTCACCTTGCGATCTCCGCGACCGGCAGAACAAGTTGGGCATCGCAAACTGCATGAGTTCCGGATCTTGCGTAGCATAGCGACCGCGAATGTCCACCCGGTCGTAGAAATTGTTGGCTTCCAAGTACGGGGCGATGAACACGGGCCAGGTCAAGAATTCGTCCGCCGGCCGCGCCGGAGGAATCCGACGTTTGGCATCATGATAATGCGTAAACGCGATCCCCAATTGTTTTAGGTTGTTGAGGCAGTCGGCGCGGCGCGCCGCCTCTCGCACCATTTGCACCGCCGGAAGCAACATGCCAACCAAAATGCCGATGATGGCAATGACCACGAGCAGTTCGATCAGCGTGAAACCGGTCTTTGGTTGACGGTTCATTTGAGCAATCTCCTATTCACGAGGTTCGCGGGCGCAGGGGAGCGCGCAGCCTCATTCGCGTCGGACCGGCATAGAGAGACGGGGATTCACCCCTAATTCCCTAATCCGCCCATTGTTTAGGTTAGTCTTTCACAAAATGGGAAGCAACAAGCGAATTTCCCGGCGAAAACTCCCACTTGACATCAGAACTTTGCCGACGGGGCGAGGGATACCAATGTGTCGCGTAGTTCGGAGAAAACAAATTCTGCGGAAAATATCGATTTTCCCAAAGTTTTCGCGGCAAGCTGCAATTGTTCCAGGCGCGAACGCTGGCGGCACAGTTCCAGCAGCGCGGTCCGCATTTCGTCCATATTCTCGACGACGCGCGCTCCAGCCAACGATTCGCGAGGCATGCCGACCGCGCCGCTGGTGGTAGTCACCAGCGGTTTCCCGAACGCCAACGCCTCCACATTCTTAATCTTCAAGCCCGTGCCAAACTGAACAGGATTGACAACGAGATCGACTACTTTATAAAACTCGCCCAGGTCGGCCAAGTGACCCATCAACTCGACGCGATCCATCAAACGATGGGTGTTCTGATCGGGAGTCTCTTCTCGCGTCATCTGAAACCATTCGCAGATCTTGCCGGCGATCTTCAACTCGACACGCGGTTCCATTTCCTGCGAGATATCCGGCCAGACCTCGATTAAGAAGCGATTGATGGCGTGCCAATTGGAGTAATTGTCGGAACCGATGTAACCCAGCACGAGAGTTTGCTGTAATTCGTGCGGACCGCTGACCGTTGGCAAGTGATCCAACGCATGTCCAGCAACTATCACCGCCGGCCGCGACGTCAGCATTTCAATCCAATGTTTCTCTTGCTCTTGAATAGCGATCACGACGTCGAAGCGGTTCCAAACGTCGATCTCTTCGCGTTCGTCGATCTCCAGCCAATGGAGGAATCCCGCCGTCGAGAATTGCCGTCCACGCTCATGCAAGATGTCATGGGTATCCAGCACGCATAATGTCTGCCTGCGATCGGCAGGGGCCAACGCATCCAGCAAATAGGCCATGGTCACGTATTGGCAAATGACGACCGAGGGCTTGAGGCGGTGCACCAAACGGCGAAACTGTTCAATCGCCCAAGGCCAGCGATAATCCTCTAACGTCAATGGCTGCGGCGCCGCATGATCATCCTTTTGTCGAAACCCCCGAATCCAATTTTCGAGTTGATGGCGCGTCGCTTCCACATACCATTGAATGCGTTTCAAAAAGGGCTCCGGCGGGCGCTCGCTTTCGAAGAACACGACATCCAATCCGCTACGTTCCATTGCGATTTGATCCTGGGGACCGACCCTCCCCAGAAAAAACACGGTCAACCTAAAAGGATCGCGCGACAAAAAGCGACTCAACGCCAACATCCGCTGTTCCGCACCGGTCGAACCGCGCCAAAATGGCACGTCCGTGGCCATTATGACCCGACGCTCTGTCTCTCCTGTGTCGCGCGTCACATAATCCTCGCGTTTGTTTATTCCTCAGGTGCCGGTCAGTTATTACTGAATCGTCAATAATGGGCGCCAATGTCTGACCGCACTTCTAGGTATCCTCATCCGCTCGTTCTGGCTAGTGGAACGGCCAATCAGCTCCCAGCGTTTGGCGCTGAATCTCCCGGAGTTGGCTGCATCCGAGACGGGCCAGTTCCAGCAATTGATCAAATTCCTCCTGCGAAAAGGTCGCTTCTTCGCCCGTCGCCTGCACTTCTACAAATCGGCCGGCTCCCGTCATGACCACATTCATGTCCACTTCTGCCCGTGCATCCAATTCATAGTCCAGATCGAGATACGTCGCAGCCTCGATCAGGCCGACGCTCACAGCCGCTACGCTGTCGCGCATTGGATAATGGTTCGGCTCGGGCAACTGGTCACGAATAGACGTCAGCGCGTCCATAAGGGCGATGGTCGCTGCGGTGATCGAAGCGGTTCTCGTACCGCCATCGGCTTGAACAACGTCGCAGTCCACCGTCACCATTCTCGGCCCCAACCGATCCAAATCGACTACCGCACGGAGACTGCGCCCGATGAGCCGTTGAATCTCAATGGTCCGGCCATCAGGCTTTTGACGTTCACGCGGTTTCCGCGGCGAAGTGCTCCCCGGCAACATGTTGTATTCCGCGGTGATCCAACCGCGTGCTTGTCCCGCCATCCACGGGGGTAGTTGCTCATCAATACTGACGGTACACAACACGACCGTGTCACCGGCTCGGTAGAGCACACTGCCCGGAGTCATGCGGGTAAAACCGCGTTGGATTTCGACCGGGCGCAACTGGTCAAATCTGCGGGGGCTCATGTCAACGGACTCCCCATAACCAAGCCAGCAAACCTTTTTGCGCATGCAGTCGGTTGGCCGCTTGTTCCATCACGGCACTGGCTGGACTATCAATAATCTCCGTCGCGACTTCCTCGCCGCGTCGGGCCGGCAAACAGTGCAGAAACCTGGCTCCGGGGGCGGTGTGCCGCCACAGTTGCTCATTGACCTGGTACGGCGCGAACGCTTCTAATCGCTGGACTCGTTCGGCTTCTTGTCCCATGCTGGTCCAGACATCGGTGTACACGATATTGCAAGCTGAAATTGCGCGGACGGGATCATCGGTCAACAAAACAACATCTCGACCTGCCAGACGGTTGAGCGCATCGCCGAACGCCCGGGGAAATTGATAACCAAAGGGGGAAGCAATCTGGATCGGCACACCCAACATCGCACACAATGTGGCCAAGCAATGCGCGACATTATTGGCGTCACCGATGTAGGCGATCCGGGCCTGCTCCCAGCCGCCACACAGTTCTTCCACGGTCAACAAATCGGCCAGCGCCTGGCAGGGATGTGCGCGATCCGTCAAGCCATTGATTATTGGGCAAACACTCAGTTCCGCCGCTCGATCGACCAGCGATTGCGAATTGGCGCGAATGACCAAGGCATCCAGATAGCTCGTCAACACAGGAATAAAATCCTCGATGGGTTCCCGTTGCCCCCAGCCAACATCTTGACCCAAATAGATTGCTTGCCCACCGTGTTGACCCATCAAGGCCTCAAAGCTGACGCGCGTGCGCAGCGATGGTTTCTCGAACAATAATCCGAGCACACGCCCCGCGAATAGCGGCCGGCGCTTCCCGGCGGCAACCTCCGCCTTCAGCGCGCGGCAGAGTCCAAAAACCTGGTCAAGTTCCTCAACGGACAAATCCGTCAGTTGCGTAAAATGCCGCATCAATCTATCCATCCCTTATTCGGCACCAGTGGCGTGGGCAAGGGGCAAGGGATTGGTTTGTCGCACGCCCGGTTCCGCCCCGACTCGTTCGACAATCACAGTGCCGATTCCTTGCGTCGTGTAGATTTCCAGCAA
Organism: Planctomycetota bacterium; assembly: GCA_014584305.1. Lineage (GTDB taxonomy): Bacteria > Planctomycetota > Planctomycetia > Pirellulales > Pirellulaceae > BJ22. The sequence goes on from JACTND010000290.1 coordinate 7,911, forward strand.
CAAGGAATGGCGTTGGCGGCCGTCAACGATATGGATTTTCTTTACGCCCTGTTGCAACGTATCCAGACAGCCCTGGATCTTGGGGATCATCCCGGCCGAGATCCGACCGTCAGCCATCATCGCTTCCGCAGTCGCACGGGAGAGGGCGGAAATCAGCGAATTGGGATTTTGGGGATCGGCCAGTACGCCGGGAACATCGCTGAGAAAAACCAACTTGTCAGCGTTCAGTTCAATCGCCACGCGTGTCGCAGCCGAGTCGGCATTCACATTGAGCTTTTGCCCGTCGGCAGTCAGACACATGGACGGGATAAAGGGGACTTGGTTGGCGTAGCAAAGGTTCTCGATGACTTGGCGATCGACGCGGGTCACTTCCCCTACAAACCCCAAATCGATTTCAGCGCCTTGCGGGTCGCGCAACGCCATCCGCTCACCGAACAGCACTGGTGTGGAAAGGAAATTCAAGGTCATCGCGCGACCGCCCAACCGCTCGAACTCCTCGGCTAGGGCATGATTCGTTTCGACGGCCAGTACTTGTTCGACGATCGCCAGCGTGGCGGCATCCGTGTAGCGGCGGCCTTGTATGAATCGGGGAACAATTCCGGCTTCAGCCATCGCAGCGCTGATCCGCGCCCCACCCCCATGGACCACCACGGGGCGAACGCCGACAGTTTCCATGAACAGGATATCGAACAGAATATGCCGCAATTGATCGGCATTGTCCAAAACACTGCCGCCCAGTTTGACGACGACGACTTTGTCGCGAAACTGACGGATCCAGCCCAACGCTTCAATCAGCGTATCGGCTTTTTCGGCCGCTCCGGTCATCCGCTCACCACTGCTTCTGCTGCTGTGGAGATTTCGGACCACAGTTGGGCCAAGGTCGAGACGGTGTACTCGATCTGTTCGCGTTGATGTGCGGCCGTGATGAAAAAGCGGATGCGCGCTTGTTGTTCCGCCACCGCCGGGTACAAAATCGGTTGCGCGTTGATCCCTGCCCGGAACAAACCTTCCGACAGTTGGAGCGCTTTCGTGGAACTGCCGGTGATCACGGGGATGATCGGCGATTGATCACTGGGGCCGGTATCGAGCCCAGCTACTTTCGCCAAGTCCAAGAACAGTGCCGCGTTAGACGCAAGTTGCCGCACGCGCTCGGGTTCGCGGCGCATGATGCTCAAACTCCCCAAAGCGGCTCCCACGCTGGCGGGGGGAATCCCTGCCGCAAACACAAACCCAGGTGTCGTGTAGCGCAGGTAATCGATCAAATTGGCCGTACCGCCAATGAATCCTCCGCAACTGGCAAACGATTTGCTCAACGTTCCCATCCAGCATTCAACATCCGTGCGCGGTACGTTGAACATTTCACCGATGCCCCGTCCGGTGGCGCCCATCGTGCCGATGCTATGGGCTTCATCGACGAACATCCAACAGCGATGCTTCTTTTTGATCTCGACGAATTGCGGCAAGTCCGGAAAATCGCCGTCCATGCTGTACAAACCTTCGATTGCCACCAACACGCGCCGGTACTCGTGTCGGATTTCGGACAAGATGCGGTCCAAATGGCGCCAGTCATTGTGGTCGAACGGCCGCCGCCGCGCGCCACTCAGTTCCGCCCCTTGAATGATGCTGTTATGAGCCAACGCATCGTGCAGAATCAAATCGCCGGCGTCCACCAAATGGCCAATCACGGATTCGTTAGTGGCGTGGCCTCCGGGAAAAGTAATGACGTCATCGACACCCAAGAACTCAGCCAATTCCTGTTCTAATTGTTTGTGGATGGTCTTTTCGCCCGAGACCAAGCGGCTGGCCGAGACGCTGGTCCCGAACAGATCAATGGCTCGTTTGGCCGACTCGGAAACAATCGGATGCCCGGACAAACCTAAATAGTTGTAACTGGAGAAAGAAATCAATTCGCGACCGTCGATGCGCGTGGTATCGGCAATGACCCCCTCATGCACGCTGAAGTAGGGGTTCCTTAATCCGGTTTTGGCCACAGCTTCTTTGGTTCGCTGCAAGCGAATAAACTCCGGCGTCTTCTCCAGCACATATGAGGACTCGGGAATCGCATCGCCGCGAGCCAGGCCCGTGGGTTTCAGCGGCGCCTCGCGCATTTGGCCGTTGCGATCGATCAACCGTGCGCCGATGTGATTTTGAACCGCCGCCGCCACTTCGCGAACCGTTTCGACCTCTTGCAGGACTTCGTCGGGTATGCGACCGCCAAAAGCGGATTCCAACTCGCGGGCGATTTCCAATCGCTCCAAGGAGTCAAGTCCGAGATCGACCACGATATTCGAATCAGGCGTCAATCGCCGAGCGCGCTCTTTCGCCACCTGCCGAACGAAGTGCATGACGACATCGATGACTTCTTGATGGATGTCGCCCTCTTCCACCCAAGCCGTTTCATCGACAAGTACGTCTTCGCTGGCTTCGCCCGTTGGCAACTGCCCGTCCAACACGCTCCAACGTTTGACAACCAACAATTTGTTGTCGATATAGTTTTGACGACATGCCCGGCGCTGAACTTTGCCGCTGGACGTTTTCGGCACAGAACCGGCCCGCACCAAGACTACGGCGTCGGGAGGGATGTCGTGTTCCTCGATTACTCGCGCGCGAATCCGTTCGATGACACCATCAAAAACCTGGTTCGGGCCGCGTTCAACTTCGCAAACCACGACTAAATGCTCGCGGTCCCAATGCTCAACGGCGAACGCCGCTCCCCCGCCAGCCTTCAAACACTTGTCCGCTTCCTCGACGGTCGCTTCGATATCCTGAGGGTACCGGTTGACCCCGCGGATAATAATCATGTCTTTTAGACGACCGGTAATAAACAACTCGCCGTCGGCGATAAACCCCAGATCCCCGGTGCGCAAGAACCGGTCGTCAGGGCGATTCTTCAATCGCGCGCCGAAAGTGCGCTCGGAATCTTCGGTCTTGTTCCAATACCCTTGGCCCACGCTAGGACTGCGGACCCAGATTTCGCCGATCTGATCCGCCGGCAAAGGCAGAAACGTTTCGGGGTGAACAATGACGACTTCCTCGCCGCCAATCGATGAACCACACCCAACCAATGTCTGGGCGTTGTCGTCATTTGCCGCGCAGGGGACAACTTTGTATTGGGTCAGCTCGTGCCGATCAAAGGTGCGCAATACCGGCGGTTGACTCTTTTTGCCACCCGTAACAATCAGGGTTGCCTCCGCCATGCCATAACACGGATAATGGGCTTCGTGGCGGAATCCATAGGGGGCGAATTTGTCGGTAAACTGCTGCAAAACAGAGGCCCGCACCGGTTCCGCACCATTGAAGGCCAAGTCCCATCTGGACAGATCAAGATCAGCACATTGGCTGTCGGAGATTTTCTCAGCACACAGCGAGTACGCGAAATTGGGGCCGCCGGCACATGTCCCATGAAAGTGCGAAATCGCGCGCAACCAATTGACAGGTTTTGTCAAAAACGACACCGGTGACATGAGAACGCTTGGAACGCCGGCATAGAGCGGGTTCAAAACCCCGCCGACCAATCCCATGTCGTGGTACAGCGGCAGCCAAGAAACGCCCACACTGTCCCGGTCTAATTGAAATGCAGTCGTAATCATATTGCAGTTCGCCAAAAGGTTGGCGTGCGTCAACACCACTCCCTTGGGGGAACCCGTCGAACCCGACGTGTACTGAATTAAGGCGACGTCGTGCGGGCTCGATTTCGGGTTGACCCAATCTCGCCACAATTCGGTGGGGATCTGCTCGACGGCAATCCATCGAATCGATTTCAGGCTGGGAGCGTCATCGAGCATCCCTTCCGACCGCTGAATAACGTCGGCAGTCGTCAGCGCGACCGCGGCATTGGCATCCTCCGAAATCGCATTGATCCGCCCCATGTTTCGATTGCGGCGCGGCGGATAGGCCGGTATCGGCACGATACCCGCGTAATAGCAGCCAAACAGGGCTTCGACAAACTCAAGTCCCGAGGCGAACATCAACAACGCGCGTTGGCCGCGCATCCCTTCCGCCACGAGAAAGGCACCGATGGCGCGCGCCCGTTGGTCCAATTCGCCGTAGGTCAAGGCTTGAACCGGTTCCGCCGACCCGTCCAAAAACCGAAATGCCGTCTCGTCGGGTTGGGCTGCGGCCCAATAGCGCATCCGCTCCAGAAAGGTTGTTTCGGGTGGTGAAAACGGAGCCAGCAACTCCGTTAAGGTTTGTTCTCGTTTCACTGCTTCCAACAATACTCCAAAACCCTTCCCGCCGAATCGTCGGCGCAGCCACCGCGCTCACTTCATTGCTGAGAGTCGCCACGGTTGCCTTCGCTGCTTGTTGACATCGGCGAATTGTGGCAGATTATACCAGTTTCAAACGCAGAGGGTTGAGGGGGCAATGGAGACCTACAAGCTGGTGATGCCCGAGAATCTGAACCATTATGGCAGACTTTTCGGGGGCTATATGTTGAAATGGGTGGACGAAATGGCCTGGGTCGCCGCCACCTTGGACTACCCTCAGCACCGCTTTGTCACCATCGGAATGGATAAAGTCGAGTTTCGGCACGGTGTCAGGGAGGGGACGATTCTGCGTTTGGTCGCCGATAGGACGCGCATCGGCACCACGTCAGTCAGCTACCAGATCACCGTGTTCAAGAATGATGAATCAGCGCCCGAGCAAGCAATTTTTTCCACGACCGTCACGTTGGTCCATGTCGATGCGCAGGGGAACAAATCGCCGCTGTAACCAATTGCTGCCAACGTTTACCTGATGCGCAAATGCCCGCAACAAATGCACCGGCAAGGGCGGATCAAGAATACTAACCCTAACGAGAATACGGCCAAGAAACCCAGCATGAAAGGCGAGATGGGCACGATCTCATGGTAGTCATCGCGCCAACACGAACGGCAATGCTTGACCACTTTTGGGAGATTCGTGTTGTTGTCGATATTCGGGCCTAAGGGTAGTTCGATTTGAGACATGGCAGTTTTCGGTGCAAGGTCAACTCGTCACTGTTCCTGATTCAATATTAATTGTCTTTTGCCGCATTTCAAACGTTTTCTTAGCGCCCAGTTACGGATTTCTGAGAGTGGTCCGAATTTGGCAAATTCTGGCGTCCGCCAGTACGAAGTAGCCCGTGCGAAAACGCGGCGAACAGCCCCCAAGACTCGACGACCGACGGTCGTTTGAGCCGGTCGGCGGGATAGGTAGGATCGACTCCCACAGTAGGGTCAAAACGGTTGTTCCGAAAGCGCGGGGAGTTGACCGGCGGCCCGGCCATAACAGTATGACCGTACAAAACATCCTGCCGACCTGCTATGCTAAATCCAAGACTCAAGGTTACTATTTGCGATTCCGGAAGACATTCAATGTCCAATAACCCAGCCCGTGACGAGGAGTCTCTCGTCGCCGATCAATCGACGCAAAAATCAGATAATCGCTCCGTGGAGACCGCGCCGCACCGCGCAAAGATGCGAATGGCGATTGGCTCACAGCGCGACGTGGCCGACCCCAAATTGGCCGCGCGCCGCGCGCCGACCGCGGATGACGTTCGGACTGCGGATCACACCGATCAAGTCGCCGATATCCAGCAATCGCCGCCGGAAACGGAATCGCCGACCGATGAACCTAAACCGAATATGGCGCCGAGCTCGATGCCAACGGAAATACCCGATCTTGCAAAATCGGACGCCGTTGCGCCAGCAACGTCTAATCCTACCGCGGCGGAACCATTGGACCGTATCGAACCGCTGCCGCCGGTGGATATTGAAAGTGAGATCGCGGCCGCTCTGTCCGGGTTTTCCATGGATCAGATCGTGGAGCGAACGACCGCACCTATCGCCGCCGTGGAATTGGAATTGGGAAGCCGCATCAAGGCCTTTGTCGGCCGCGTCGAAGGAGACCACGTGTTCGTTCAGCTCCCTGGCCGACACGAAGGGATCGCGTCACTTCGGCAGTTTCATCGCGCGCCCGTGCCGGGCGCATTGGTCGAAGTGATTGTCAAGTCTCACAACGAGGACGAAGGACTCTACGAACTGGCGGTGCCGGGTGCAGCCGTAGATGCAGGTGACTGGGCCAGCCTGAATGTCGGCGACATTGTCGATGCGCGGGTCACAGGATCCAATACCGGGGGACTGGAAGTGTCTATCAATCAACTGCGGGGTTTTATTCCCGCCAGCCAAATCGACCGGGTCCGGGTGGAGCATTTTGGCGATTACGTCAACCAGAAACTGACGTGCCTCGTTACCGAAATCAACCCCCAGAAAAAACGGCTGATCCTCAGCAGGCGGGCACTGCTCGACCGCGAACATGAGGAGCTGCGGCGTCGCCGCTTGGCGGAAATCCAAGTCGGTGAGACCTACGAGGGGCTCGTTACTCGTTTGGTCGATTTTGGCGCATTCGTCGATTTGGATGGTGTGGAAGGTTTGGTCCACATCAGCAAACTGAGCTGGGGACACATCAAACACCCGAAGGAAATCGTACGCGAGGGGCAACGGATTCGCGTCAAAGTCGAAACGGCGAATCCGGAAACCGGCAAGTTCTCTTTATCCTACCGCGATACGATGGAGCACCCTTGGCAGCGGGCGGCAGAGCGATTTCCCGTTGGCTCAACCGTCACCGGCACAGTCACTCGCATCGCCCAGTTCGGCGCGTTTGTCAAATTGGACTCCGGGATCGAGGGCCTAATTCATATTTCTGAACTGTCTCACGGCCGCGTCGCTAACGTCGGCCAAGTGGTAAAAGAAAACCAACAAGTCGAAGTCAAGATTGTCTCTCTGGATGAATCGTCACAACGAATTGCCCTGTCGCTGAAAGCAACGCAACCGGAACCGGTGCCCGAGGCGGAAAAAGAAACGGCTACGGCCGATGAACCGCCACGATCGTATGCCGTGCCCAAACCCAGTCAACCTTTGCGGGGCGGCAAAGGCCGTGACAGCGGAGGCCAACGCTTTGGCCTCAATTTATGAGCTTGGCCGAGTAGCGGGTTTCCTCGTAGTGTCGATGGTCCGTTGATCGCCTCGGAGAGGCAATCAACGGCGGTTAGGTCACCTCGACCAAATATCTCGGATCGTATTATCGGATAACCGGTTTTCCCAAGTCGGGAAACATTGACCGGCAAATTCGCTTGACGATCTGGCGAAAGACACTGCGCTTGATTTGTGCCGATAATCCGTCCCAGGCACTGTGCCAGCGGCGCCGCAGCGCGTGACTATCAAAGGCGCCCGTCCATACACAATCGGTATCTGTCAATAGACGACGTTTGTATGGCTCAGTACCGTAGCCAAAATCAATTTGCCGAATGCCCCACGCGCCCGCACACTCAACGATGCGCAAATACAACTCGGTCCCTACGGAGTACCTATGGTAACTGGGATCGTACACCGGAAACCAATAATGCAATGTCTCATTGGCTACCATCCCGAAATGCCCGGCAATTGGCCGTTTGCCGGCGTACAACACGCTCAGTATCCCCCGAAATCCCGGCTGCCGCGCGGCAAAAACCTCCTCGATCAACTGCCGACACCAAGCAGGCGCGAAATAGTCCGTGCAGGATGTTCGCGCGTATTTATCGCGTTTGACTCGGATCAACCAATCCAACACTGACGGGTTCGTTTCGTCCAACTCCAATCGCAACGGACCATGCTCGCGTTCCAACCGGCGTCGCTTCTGCCCATGCCGCCGAATCGTCGAACTCGATTGCCGCAATCGCGTAAGATAGTCGTCAAGAACGGTCCAATGCGCGCGACTGCTGGTGATTGGTCGGGCGTAAACACAGGCTCGAAATTCCGGCTTCGGCCAAAGCCAGGAATGGAACTCCCAGCGCGTCAACCCGTTATCGACCAACATCCTGTGCGAATCAAACAGGACCGGTTGCTTGGCGATGATCCCCTGATAATCGTTCAACCGACCGCCAATCGGCACCGCCCAATCCTGTCGAACACGGTGAAACGGCAAATAGCCGACACACTCCCCTTGCGCATGCAACAACAGGACTTCGGTTTCCGGCCGAACGCGCGCCGCAATTTGTGTGAAGGCCGGATGAAAGTAAGGGCTGGTCAATTGGGGATTGGCCGCGCGCAGCGCATGCCAATGTGACCAGTGCCGCGCGGAAAGTTCGTTGGCCCGAATCGCTTCGAAGCGATCCGCCAAAATCAATGCGGCTGGAGAATCGGTGTCGATCAAGTCTATGCAATCGGAAGCCATAGTCGGATCAGAAAATAACGATCCCCGATGGACTGTTACCTTCCTGCTTTATTCACAGGTTCGATACGTACGAACTTCAGGTATTTTCGAGTAATCCGTGTTCCCTTCCCGCGAGTCACTTCCACACGATAAACTCAATCGCAAGAAGAGTCACAACGGACGGGAACCGGCACGCAATCGACTGTTTCTGATCGGTCTTGCTGATCGCGAGCGACAGCCGCTGGCGGCAGCAAACGCAATGCCGGTTCCGCGGCCTCCGCCTGTTGGCACATCGTCACGACCTGAAACTGTTCGCGCAATACTTGAAAGGCACTTTCCAGCACCGTCTGCTTGCGCTTCACCAGCAAGTCCATCGCTGGAAAATATTCTAATCCGACTTGGTCGTCGCACCCCAAAAAATCCAAGGGATGCAACAAAATCGACGGTGGGATGCGGCGCCAACGACACAATCGTAGCGCGGTGCGGAAATAGGCCAATGCCAATCGTGATGACCATCGGGCTAAATACATTACGTAGGACAGATGTATCGGTAAGCGCACTAAGGGCATAGTCGTCACGGGTATCTGCAACAGCGGACCATGGCCAGTGGCCACCGAATAGGGTCGCAAAGGCTGAAACCCAGCGCGCCAAGTACCATACAAAGCGCGCCTCTTTTGCTTCTCTTCGCGACTGAGGCGCGCCGTCAGCATGAAATACATGCGGGCTATTGGTCCGATAAACGTCGGGAACGCCGAGGCGTCGTAGCGGTATCCCCGCTCGGCCAATACGTCGCGCACCAACGGGGACGTGCTAAACCCAGGACCGCGGAATCCGACAACCCGCTGACCGGTCACTTGAAAAACCGCGCGCTCGGTTTGTTCTAATTCGTGGTGCAATTGCTCTCGCGACAAGAGATGCAACCAAGGCTCGTGGTGAAAGGAATGGTTCGCCATCTCGAATCCGGCGGCTGCTAGCCGTTGTAGCGATGGCCGATTTTCGGCTTGCACCGCGTCCTGGCCGACGACGAACACGGTCAACGGCAACTGAAACGAGTTCATCGCGTCGATGATGCGCGGTACCACCAACGGCAAATAGGTGGAAAACGACTCCCAACCGTCGTCGCCGTGCGCTTTCATGTACGCCCATTGGTTGTCAAGATCGATGGATAGGCTGGCGAGGGGACGGCGTGTCATCATGGCTCACTTTCATCGAGGTTGATCTGAAATCGCCTGGCTTCCGGCGACGGCTGGCCAGTACCCAACGAGGGGATCGCCGCGCGGATCACGTCGCACAATCGGTCGGCGGCGAAGTCCGCGGTAAAACGAGCGATGGTGCGGCGGCAGCGCTCGGACATCGCTTGCAATCGCTCTGGCGTGGCCTCCAGCGCGCGCGACAAAGAGGTATCTAACTCGTCGCGGTTGTCGGTGCAGAAGAACCAACCATTCTCGCCTTCGAGTCCTAACTCTTCGATGCTCTGGGCGTAACGGCTACCTAGTACGGGGACGCCGGATCCCCAAGCTTCGATGGCGACCAGCCCCCATTCGTCGGCCAACGTAGGAAACCACAGGACATCCGCTTCGCGATAGGCCTCGCGCAAGGCTGCATCGTCGCAGTCTCCGCGTCGGTCCACCTGAATGCCGTAGCTCGACAACGAATCAAATTGATCCATCAGCGGGCCTCGCCCGCATACGATCAATCGCACGCTGCGGTCTCGGTGACCCTGTGACCAACGGGACAAAGCAGCTACCATCGGCTCAATTCCCTTTCGCGGATTGGCGTTTCCCACAAACAGGATTCGCGTGACGCCATCGCGGCTGAATTCTTTTTGCCCACGATACACTTTGTCAGAGTCGTAATAGTACGGATAATAGAACAAACGGTCGTCGCGGATTCCTAAGTGGCGCAAGTACCTCAAGCAACTGGGGCCGTTGTAAGTAAAGTAATTGATGCGCCGTTTTAATAGACGTCTCAGTAGCCGACGTCCAAAACCGCGCTCGTTTTCGATCCTTTCAGACATGTTGCAAATCGACACGACGGGAGTCCGCCAGCTCAGCATGCGGTACAGACTCGCGAATAGCGTTCGCATCCCCAATTCAGCGGAGAACACAATATCCGGTTGCCAGCGGCGCAACTGAGCGATCGTGTCGTAAGGAATATGAATAAAATTGTCCTCGCGAAATCCGGAAGAATGCCGCCAGGTGCGCGTCCAAGTCCAGTTCCGTTGAACACAGACTGGCAAATCGCCCCAGGTCGGCACCCAACTGCGATCGGCTTCCATAGGTGTGCTCAACAAAACCATCAGCTCGCGAACGCGTTCCCGAAACGCGCGCAACACGGCAACGTGGCAGGGACGCAAGTAGTTCGTCAAAAACACAACACGCGCCGGCAAGATCGCGGGCGTAGTCATCGGTTCGTGCGCGGAAACTAGGCTAGTCACTGCCGAAATACCTCCTGCGCCGAGTCGGCAAAACCCTGCGCCGGTCGCCAAGCCATGACCAACACCCACCACGCCATCGGAGCGGACGCGATGTACTCGAATCCCACATTCTCAGTTAGCCCATTGACGATCAAAAATATGAAGACCGCATCGGCGATCAACACCGGACGACGGATCATGACAACCAAATACCACCCGACCGCTAGCGCCCAGGCCCCCATTGCCAACACACCCGCTGACAAGCCGATGTGCAACAGCGTGTTGTGCGCATACGACATATAGTCGCGCAGCAGCTCTTTGCTGGATGTTGCGCCATAGCCCGTCAATGGCCGCTCCGCAATCAACTTGGATGTATAAGCCCAAATTAGGCTCCGCCCGGTCAATGAAGTCAGTTCGTCAGCGTCCGACGACTTAGAAAATAAACTGTTGATCCGGGATTGCGTTAGGCGGTCTGCATCGCCGGATAGGGTGACAAGCAGCAGACCCGACAGCCCTACCACGAGCGCTATTGCGAATAGTTTAAGCCCTAGTCCGCGCAGTAGATGGTGACGGAAGACATACACCAATGTGATCAGAACGGCCGCTGCTGCGGTCCGCGACAAGGAAAAAATCAAGGCGCCCCCGGCCAACGACAAAACCAATAACATCAAACCGTCGAGGCCCACCCAGCGCCAAGATTGTGGCTGAATTCCACGATACAGACGCCAACAACAGACACCGGCCACTAACGTCAAACCAGAAAACAATCCCAACGTGTTGGGATGCGCTAAACCGGCCATCCTCTTGACGAACGCTCCGTCCGCAATCGGTTCATAGAAAACTCCTTTACTCGGCCACAACAGGAAGCACAGCCAAGACCCGATCACAAACAGGATTTGTCCCGCCAGCAGCAACCAGGCCACGCGCAGTGGCCCCAGGCGAACGCTCAAACCCGTCACGGCGAGCCAACAGGCAACCATGGAACCGCTAGATACCAATGCTGCTCGAATATCGAGAGCCGTCGCCGATGTTGCTAAGAAAATAGCGATCACCGCACCCAACCAGGCCAAGGGCAAGGTCCCCGTCACCTTGCGCACCCGCCAACTTGTCAACCAAGCGCACGCCCCAAACGCAGCGAGCATTCCCACGACGCCCAGTTTTGCCACGACTTGTGTATCCAAACCTAGCTTGGACGAAGCATCTTCACTGCGCACGTCCGCCATGTTGATGGCGGCCATCAGGAGCACACCCAACCCACCGACGAGCGTGACCACCGACACATGTTTCCACGATGTCACTGAATCCACGGATGCGGAATCATAACTAAGAGGTCCGTTCGTGGTCGCGTGGCTCATCGGACCGCCTCCTGATTGTTGGCGTGTCCGCGCGGACCACCCCCGGCGACTCGAATTGCCGCCACGGTCATGATCACGCTGCTCCACAGCATGATGTGCAGCAGCGTCTGCGCCATCTCCACCACCACCGGGTCGGTGATGAAAAGGCCGATCACGGGCCGTGAGAGCAGGTAACCGGCCACCACGAAGGAGCCGGTGAGCACCAGGTTCATCAGCAGGCCGGTG
>JACTND010000011.1 GCA_014584305.1 Planctomycetota bacterium
TTCGCTAGTATTCCGCGCGGGCCATTGCGGGGACGCAGTGAGAATCAAGGATCATGGTTGTTCAGCATTTCCAGGCGAGAAATAACTGCCTTAGTAATGCCAGCGACAATGACAAACCACCGAATTCAAAGCTGGTACGACTCGCCAGGCTCCATCCGTTAGCGCGACACAAACCCCTTGGGCGATAGTATCGGCAGTTGTGGTCGAATTCGATTTCAAACGTCCGACTCGACATTGTTGTGTTTCCGACCAACCCATCCGGCCGGGGCAAGAATACTACACCGCGCTGCGCGAAAACGAGTTAGGTGAATTGGAGCGGAGCGATTGGTCAGTGCCAGCTTGGACAGGCCCGCCCCCGGGGTGCATTGCTTGGTGGAAGTCGCGGATTCCCTCCCTCGATCAAGGGCGCGTTTACTGGGCGCCACACGATGTTCTCCGCAGTGTGTTCCAATACTTCTTGGAACAACCGAACGCTATGGATAGTGCCTTTGTCATGGGTTTGCTGCTGCTCCGCAAGCGTCTGGTGCAGCTGCGCGAGACAATCCACCGCGAGGGAGAGAATTGGCTGGTGTTGTTTGATCCCAAAAGTGAAAACATCATCGAGCTGCGCGAAGTGGAACTCGAAGCATCGCGGGCAGCGGCCATTCAGGCCGAGTTGGCCGAGAAGTTGTTCACATCCCATGGCACCCCGGACGCCGAAACCGATACCGGAGAGGCAGAATGAGGAAGTTGCAGCGAAATGTCCACGTCGGCGGCGCTTCCGCTACCAGATATACATGCGACTGCGTTCGCCTGGGGATTGTTGTATTGGTTCTGGCAATTGCTGGCGGCTGCCGTATGATGGACCGCTTTCGCACACCTCTCCCGCCGGCGCCGGTCGTTCTCCAAGAGGAGAGCTCGCTTGCGGAACTAATGATGGCGGTTGAGAACCAAACCCAACGCGTGCGCCAGCTCAAGGCAGAAGTGCAAGTCTCGGCGGATGGATTGCCAGCCGCGATGCGCGGCGACCTATTGGTGGAACGTCCCGATCGCCTGCGATTGCAGGCTGGTGTGTTGGGTGTTCCCGAACTCGGCTTCGACCTCGGCAGTAATAGCGAGTGGTTTTGGGTATGGAAGAAGGCTTCCTTGCCCAACGACCCCCCCGCATTCTACTATGCACGACACACCGACTACCAACGCAGCCCCTTGGCCCAAGCCACACAATTGGAGCCGCGCTGGCTGATCGACGCCCTGGGGTTCATCGAGTTCTCTCCCCAAGATCGGCACGCTGGTCCGTTTCCCCATGCCAATGGGAATGTCGAAATTCACACATTTATGGCAACGTCGTCGGGCAACAAGGTTCGCGTGCTGGTTGTCGATCCCAAACGCGCATTGTTGATTCAACAAACGTATTACGACCAGTCGGGCGAGAGAATAGCGTACATCAACTCCGTCAAACACGAGTATTATCGTGATGAACAGGTCAGTCTGCCGCGGCAAGTGGAGGTTTACCTGCGCAACGGCGACGGAGGGGTATCGAAACTGAGCGTCAATCTCAGTCGCTTCACGGTGAATGCGCTGTACGGCGACCCGGAACGTCTCTGGCAGATGCCGATGCCAGCGGGCGTGCCGTCCTATAATCTGGCCGGGCAAGATGCGATGCCGACTTCACGCCCCGATGTCGCCACCGCTTTACCGGCGGCGGTTCCTCGCGACCGCTTTCGTGCACCTTACTAATGCGACGCGCTCCGGCCTCGTCACCAAGAACCGGCACAGTTGATTGCCATTGGCGCCAAAGGCCGGAACCCCCAAAAAATGCGCGGGGACGCTGCATTACCCTTTTTTAGAAAAGGTGTATAATTGCGGGCGATTCACCCCACCCGGGGTGCAAACTCGTAATTGGCTTCAACCTGAAGTGGGGAGTTTAATTCATGACTCATGTCGTTTGTCAGCCGTGCGATGGCTGCCGTTACACGGATTGCGTTGTCGTGTGCCCGGTGCAGTGCTTTTACGAAGGGGAAACGATGTTGTACATCAACCCCGACGAGTGTATTGATTGCGAAGCATGTGTGCCGGAATGCCCAGTGGAAGCCATCTTTCATGAAGACGACATTCCCGCCCAATGGCAGTCGTACATTCAACTGAATGCGGACATGGCGCCACAATCTCCCAGCATCACGGAACGCAAAACGCCCTTGGCCGACAAGAATAAGAACACATAGTTGCGAACAGACGTTCGTGTCATGGTTCGTGCCCCCCTGGGCGAATCGTCCCAAGCCTGAGCCGGTTCGCGCAATTGCAGGATTGGCTTGCGAAACGGGGCTTAACTAGTTTGATAAACATCGAACGACAGGAGATGCCCGCGTATGGGAATCAAAATTGCGGTCATCGGCGGTGATGGGACAGGTCCCGAAGTGACTCGCGAAGCGCTCAAGGTCCTTGCTGCCGTTGCAAAATTGGAATCCATCGAATACCAGTTGACCGATCTGGATTGGGGGAGCGCGCGGTATTTGCGAACGGGTGAAATCATCCCGGATGGTGGCATCGAATTACTGCGCCAACACGACGCGATTTTCTTGGGGGCCGTGGGACACCCCGACGTCAAACCTGGACTCATCGAAAAAGGCTTGTTGTTGACGTTGCGTTTTTCCTTGGACCAATACATTAATTTGCGACCCGTAAAACTGTATCCTGGCGTCGAAACTCCTTTGGCTGGCAAGACGCCCGCCGATATCGATTTCGTTGTCGTTCGCGAGAACACGGAAGACCTCTACGCCGGAGCGGGCGGCTTTTTGAAGAAAGGGACACCCGACGAAGTCGCGACACAAACAGCGATTTATACCCGCAAAGGTTGCGAACGCTGCATCCGCTGGGCCTTCGAATTTACCCGCCGCCGCAATAACCCCAAGGGCAAGCGGCTGACCCTCGTCGCCAAAACAAATGTGCTGACTTTCGGACACGATCTTTGGCAGCGGACGTTCGATGAAGTAGCCCGCGAATATCCCGATATTCAAACGGACTATAACAACGTCGATGCCTGTTGCATGTGGATGGTCAAGAACCCAGAATACTACGATGTCATCGTGACGACGAATATGTTCGGCGATATTATCACGGACATTGGCGCAGTCATCCAAGGCGGATTAGGGGTCGCCGCGGGGGGAAATATCAATCCCGACCCAGGCGGTACTAGCATGTATGAACCGATGGGAGGTAGCGCGCCGAAGTACACTGGGTTGAACGTCATCAATCCAATGGCTGCCATCGGCGCTATGGCTATGCTGTTGCAACATACGGGTTTTCCGGCGGCCGGTGATCGGGTGTTGCGGGCCGTACAATTCGTCACGGCGAACAAGATGAAAAGTCAATCGGCGGGCAATATGGGTTGCTCGACACAGGAGGTCGGCGATTTCGTCTGCGCAGCGTTGTAACGTGTTAGGTACGATTCACGTCTTCAATTTCTTGGAAACTGAGACGCTCGATCGGTTGCCGAGTGTAGTGGTGCTGGCGGGCGGCCAGCGCTATCTGACCCTTTTGGCCCTACGTCACCTTCGCGGCCGCAATGCGGACAGCGATTGGACCGAATTGCGATTGGATGGCGAGGTGTCGTCTTGGGCTGAGGTTGCGGATGAAGTGGCGGCCAAAAGTCTTTTTGCGGCCGATGTGCCCAAACGCATCGTGGTGGACGAAGCCGATAAGTTTGTGTCCAACTATCGCGAACGGTTAGAAGGACTCGTGTCGAACCCCATCGGTGACAACGTATTGATCTTGATCGTTTCCAAATGGTTGAAGA
>JACTND010000185.1 GCA_014584305.1 Planctomycetota bacterium
GCCCGTCTTCAAATAGCCTTCTTCATCAAACAATTCTTTGGTTAGTTCAGGTTCTTTGTAATATCCTAAGGTTAGCCCGGGGCACTTTACCCGTATTTCACCACCTTCGGCAATTTTTACCAGTAATCCTTGTAACGGAGTGCCTACCGTACCATGGCGGTTAGCTTCATTGCGGTTAAAGTGGGCATACACACAATCTTCTGTCATTCCATAAGCCTGAAGAATACGCACACCCAGTTTTTCAAACCATTTTACCAGATCAGGAGAAATCGGGGCTGCGCCACTAAAAATTTGTTTGGCACGTGAAAGCCCAAGGCCCTTCTTCACTTTATTTCTGATGAGTGAACTTACTAATGGAATAGCAAGCAGTGTATCTAATTTTTTCTGCGGAAGCTTTTCTAAAATTTTCTCCTGGAACTTTGCCCAGATACGTGGCACAGCAAAGAAGTGAGTAGGTTGTGTATCGGCCAGGTTTTTTGGAAACGATTCAAGCGTTTCAGGGAAGGAGAATGTTCCTCCCTGATAAATGCACATCATCTCAATGCCCATGCGTTCTGCAATGTGGCTCATGGGCAGATAAGAAAATACAACCGGATGTTGTTGAATGCCCAGTTCAGAACAGCCCTGCGAAACCGTTCGATCGAATGCTGATGCGCTGTGCATTACGCCTTTCGGTTTTCCGGTTGTCCCTACCCGGACTTGAGCGAAATCAATCACGATATTTGCGAGTTGGAAACATCCATTTTGACATCCTTGCTGGGACAGCCTATGGCGTTGACATCGTGCCGGTGCGACTCGGCGACGGGAACGTGTACGTATGAATTGCAGCCGCTGGTCGGTTAACGCCAGCGATCGAGAAAGGCGAACTATGACGATTGTAGACACCCTGTCAGTTAATGACTTGCACGTCGCGATTGAGGGAAAGCCCATTCTGCGCGGCGTCAACTTGATCATCCGTCGTGGGGAAACACATGCTCTGATGGGGCCGAATGGGTCGGGCAAAAGCACGCTCGGTTTGGTCGTCATGGGCCACCCGAATTATGAAGTCACGAGTGGCGACATTACGCTCAATGGCAACAGCATCCTCGATATGGAAGCCGACGAGCGGTCGCGGGCGGGAATCTTCATGGCCTTTCAACGACCAATTGCCATTCCTGGAGTTCGGCTGGCTGACTTCTTGCGGCACGCGACAACCAACGTGCGGCATCCGAATCGAAAAGAAGGTGAAGAGCTGATTCCGATGCGCGAGTTTCGCGCGGAACTCAAGGAGAAGATGCAGCAATTGCGGATGGATTTGGATTTCGCGCGGCGCTATGTCAACGATGGCTTTTCGGGGGGCGAGATGAAACGGGCCGAAATCCTGCAATTGGCGATGCTGCAGCCGAAGTTCGCCATCCTAGACGAAACCGATAGCGGATTGGACGCCGACGCGGTGCGGTTGGCCAGCCAAAGTATTGCGGAGATCGGCGGTGAAAAAATGGGGCTGTTGATCATCACGCACCACGACAAATTGCTGGAGCACAACCCGCCAGACTATACGCACGTCATTTTAGGGGGTCGCATTGTCGAAACGGGAGGTCGCGAGTTGGCTCAAGAACTCCACTCGGTGGGCTACGAGCGGATTCGCAAGGCATACCCAGAAGCCGCTGCGGAAAACGACATGAACAGGCAGCGCGAACCGGTGGCCGTGGCCAACGTTTGATCGCGCGGCACCGTATCTCACTATTTATTGTGAAAAACTGGAATGGAACCGATGGCAACCGATATGACCACCGACGACGTGGTTGGCGAAATCAATAAGTACGATTTCCGAACTCCGTCACACGCCGTTTTCAAAGCGCGTAAGGGGCTCGACGCCGACATCGTCGCGCAGATTTCAGAAATCAAGAACGAACCTGCTTGGATGCGAGAATTTCGTTTAAAGTCGCTGGAGATCTTCAATTCCAAACCCATGCCGCGTTGGGGTGGCGCTATCAATCTGGACTTTCAGGACATCTACTATTATCTCAAACCGACTGACCACCAAGGCAAGTCGTGGGATGACGTTCCGGAAGAAATCAAGGAGACTTTCGAAAAGCTGGGAATTCCCGAAGCCGAGCGGAAGTTCTTGGCTGGCGTCAAGGCTCAATTCGAAAGCGAAGTCGTATATGGTTCGCTGAAAGCGGACTTGGCGGAGAAAGGGGTGATCTTCACCGACACGGATTCCGCCGTCCGCGACCACGCCGACTTGTTGCGGGAGTACTTCGGTACTGTAATTCCGCCATCAGACAACAAGTTTGCGGCTCTGAATTCCGCCGTCTGGTCGGGTGGATCGTTCATTTACGTCCCGCCGGGAGTCAAAATTGATTTCCCGCTACAGGCCTATTTCCGCATCAACGAAGAGAACATGGGACAGTTCGAGCGGACGTTGATCATTGTGGACGAAGGGGCGCAGGTGCACTATGTCGAAGGTTGCACGGCTCCGATGTACACCAGTGAAAGTCTCCATTCGGCGGTCGTGGAAGTCATCGTCAAGCGGGGTGGTCGGTGCCGATACACGACCATCCAAAATTGGGCGAACAACATTTATAACCTGGTCACAAAACGGGCGTTCGCGTACCAAGATGCGGTCATGGAATGGGTCGATGGCAACCTGGGAAGCCGCCTGACCATGAAATATCCGGCCGTGTACATGATGGAACCCGGCGCGCGCGGGGAGATACTGTCGATTGCCTTTGCCAACAAGGGTCAGCATCAGGACGCGGGGGCCAAACTGGTGCACTGCGCTCCCAATACCACTGGGCAAATCATCTCGAAATCCATCTCGAAGAACGGGGGCCGCAGCAGTTATCGCGGCTTGGCCCGCGTCGAGCGCGGTGCCGTCAATTCGAAGTGTAATGTCGTCTGTGATGCCTTGATCCTCGATCCGAACAGTCGCAGCGATACCTATCCCTACATTGAAATTCTGGAGCAAGACGTCTCTGTCGGTCACGAAGCCAGCGTTTCGCGGATCGGAGAGGAACAGCTCTTTTATTTGATGAGCCGCGGGCTGAGCGAGTCCGAAGCCAGTGCGATGATCGTCAATGGATTCATCGAACCGTTGGTGAAAGAGTTGCCGATGGAATATGCCGTCGAGTTGAACCGGCTGATTCAATTGCAAATGGAGGGGTCCGTCGGTTGACGGCTTGGCCGCTATGACGCAAACAACATCGCGAATCCCGTTTACTGAAGAAGGTTTTGAAGCCTTACTCGGATTGCTCGACGAGCCGGTGTGGGTCAGCGAACTCCGCCGCGAGGGCTGGCAGCGATTTCAGCGCATGCCCTGGCCGTCGTATCGGGACGAAGAATGGGTGCGTACCGACGTGCGGCCCTTTCAGTTATCCAAGTACGGACTGAGCGAGGAGTCCATCGCGCCGGACTTGTCTCCGGCGTTGACATCCGGTGTCGAGTTGGGGGGGCAGTTGATCGGTGTGGACGGGCGCTTGCACACGCATTTCTTGGCCCCGGAGTTGGCGGCGCGTGGCGTCTTGTTGGGTCCGCTGGGCTCGCTGTTGCACGAGCAGGGCGACCGCTTGCGGCCTTATTTTCAACAACGCGCCTATCGCGGCGACGCTGACCGTTTCGCGGCTTTGCAATCGGCGTTTTGGCGTTCCGGAGGAGTCGTTTTTATTCCGCGCGGCGTCGAAGTGGTGCAGCCGCTGCATGTGATGACCGGGCTGAGTTCTGGCAATAGCGACATCAGCCATGCGCTGATTGTCCTGGAAGAAGG
>JACTND010000145.1 GCA_014584305.1 Planctomycetota bacterium
ATATTGCTTCGCGTCGCGTTGATTCTCTCGGCAATCGCGTTCGATCTGGTCAAGCACCGACCATTCGATAGTAAGGCCGCAGCAACAAGTGATCGCCGCGAGAGCCTGTTCGAGTTCAGCACCAATCAAGATCATGCGTCATGCGGTCGAGCAGAATAACATCGGCGATCACCCAGTCGCCGCCAAAAAACTATGATTCAAATTCGCGGCTGATCGGCGACTTGGGTGGATCGCTTTGTTCGGCAATCATGTTGGGGGTTGATCCGCGGAAGGGCTCTGCTTCGTTCCAGAAACCTTCATGACCGGCGTTTCGTGTCCACGATCTGTCACTTGGAACATCTCAATCGTCAAGGTAGTCTTGCCATCATTTGAGATTCACCAGATGAATTTTCCAATTCCAACTTGTTCGCCACGGAAAGTGATGACGCGACCAGACTCGTCGGCTTCTCCAGAGCTGCTATGCGTCGTGTTGTCTGCATTGTCGAACCAGATTCCGGAGTATTGCTTTTTGCCCTCGTTATGGCCAATTACGCCATGCCATTCCATGTCAAAATCGCCGAATGGAAGCTTTACATCCTCGGTGATGAAACGGCCGCCAAGGATCGGTTGAATTTCAGCATGGCCCTTCTTTTCGACGCCTTCAACGGAAAGCTCCCAAGTGCCGACGAAGAACGACAGGTTCTTCTGCTCTGGGGTCAGTTTGATCGCATTAGCAGAATCATTCGACTCACTCGGTGACTTGGGCGGATCGCCTTGTTCGGCCCGTTTTGGATAGCCGGGAATCTTCTCTCCCAACACGATGTCTCTTGTAACCATCCAAATACCAGACTGATCGCGAGTTGGAGAAACGAATCCCGAACCTCCCCGACCGAATGAGAATCGCTGACGTTGTTGGCGAGTCAGTCGGGGATCGTCATCGAACATGATGTCGTCGATGTAGTAAGTGCAGCGACCGACCTCAATGACGTGCATATGCACATGGGCAGGCAGATCGGAATCTGGATAGCCGGCAGGCCGAATCGTGTCAAAGCCGAATTTTCCCTGGTCATCGGATATTGCCCAACCGCGTAATTGCCCGTGTCGATAGGCGGATCGGCCTTTAAAGTCGTCGTTCAGCGGATACAAACCACTTGCATTGGTGTGGTAAGCGTACACGATCACGCCCGAAATCGTGTTGCCATGCTCGTCTCGCACCGTTCCACGAATGTGCATTCGTTCTCCGGGCTCGTCATTCGGGCCGATCTTGGCGATGGAAGTCAAAGAATCAGGCAGACCTTCAAAGACTGCTTCGCAATCCTCACACGGAAGTCCGACAATTGGTTCCGCCCGGCGGTCGGTGTTGCCATCTTGCGCATTCAATCCGCACGCAGCTAGGCAAACGAGCAAACAGGAAATATTTGAGCGAATCATGGGATCTGCAACGTGCCGAACGACCAGGATCACCGAGCGGCGGGGGTGATCTGTCCACTGCTAATTCGCACCGATCCGCCGCTTCGGTGCATCCGATTGTTCGGCAATCGCAGCGGGACAACCGTTCCAATTTTTTGGAAGCCGCAAGTGTACGCGCAACGGTATCGCCGAATCTGTTTCCATTGTCTGCCTGATTCCAGTCAGAATCAAGCCTTCGCCTTTGTCGGCACTGGTCGAGCACAGAATTCTGCTCTGGTCGAGCACGGAACTTGGCACTGATCGAGCATGTCCATCACGTTCAAGTCCGCGCAACATCTGCGTCAATCTGCGGCTTGAAAACGCGCACAATCGAGTATGGTCTTCCGCGCAATCGCGAGCTGAGTCCGCCGAACGTTCCGGTTCAGCGGCGGGCCGCGCAGCGGAACGTCCGCTGCAACCGGTTGTTAGGCCGCCATTCACTGGCGCACGTATCGCAAGTGCGTGGCGGCAGGGGTATTGAGAACTCTGTCGATACGAAACTGCGTTGTGGGCTCGCTCAGATTCTCAAACAAGCGCCGACCTCCCCCAAAGAGCACGGGGGCCAGCGCGATTTCGAGTTCGTCCACTACGCCTAGATTCAAATACTGCTGGATCACATCCGCACCACCCGAGATGCGGATGTCGCTACCACCTGCCGCTTCGCGGGCCAGTGCCAGCGCACTCTCGGCCCCGTCATTGATGAAATAGAACGTCGTGCCGCCGGGGCGCGTCCACGGTTCTCGCTTTTCGCGCGTGAGCACAAAGACGGGGGTGTGGAATGGGGCCTCCTCCGGCCAGCCTCGCTCGCCCCCCTCAAACATCCGCTTGCCCATAATGTGGGCACCGGTGCGCTCGAAGGTCTGGCGAACCATGTCGTTGACGGGGCCTGTCTCGCCACCGGGGCCGAATTTCAGCTTCTCGCGCAGGTATTGCTGATCGAGGGCCCAAGCCATAAGAGCACCCCATTGGGCTGCCCATCGCTCGGGCCGATCCCAGTTCTCCAGGGTCATACCTTCGGGGGCCATGTAACCATCGAGGCTGAGGGCGATGTTGACGAAAACTTTGCTCATGATTTCCTTTGCGTGTTTTTATGTCGCCGAACGACACGGATCACCGAGCGGCGGGAGTGATCTGTCCATTGCCAACCCGCACTGATCCGCCGCTTCGGTGCATCCGTTTGTTATGTGCTGGTGTGCTGCGGACCAAAGACGGGGTGGTAGTAAGCACGACCGCCGATAATATGTGTCATTGTAAAGCGAGGATTGTTACAAATAAAGAACAAGTCCTGTGGAACTTCGGAGAATCCATGCAGAATACCGAACCGTGAGGCGGACTGAAAGCCAAAGCGCGGATAGTAGGCAGGGTGACCAAGCACGACGACAAATTGGCAGCCATCTCCAAAAAGCCGATCAAGCCCTTCGGTCACCAGCAATGATCCAACACCATTTCTTTGATGTTGCGGTGAAACAGACATAGGAGCCAATCCCATACCGAGGTATTGTTGTTGCGGCGTCCGAACCGTGACGGAAGTAAACAAAATGTGGCCAACGACATCGTGATCCGAGTGTGCCACCAGAGATAGGTGATCGGAATCCGAAGTTCGAAGCGCGTCGATCAAGTCAGCCTCGCCATTGTGGCCAAATTCGGAAGCAGCAAATGCGGCAAGCGTAACTTCTCGTATGGCGCAAAGATCATGCGATGTTTCTTCGCGAATGGAGATCATACCAACATCATTTGTTGAGGCACATAACGCTGGCGGTAACCGAGTCGCCGCCAGTAAACTATGATTTCAAAATGTCGCCTAAACGGCGACTTCGGTTCACCGCGTGGTTATCGGGCGTTCTGTGTCAGCTGTTCCATTCCATGATTGAGTAAACGGTATGGCCATTCGGGCACGCAAGGCGATGCCCACCTTCAGCAGCGAGGTCTTCGCCAAACGCCCATTCTATCTTCTGCATTCTGTTGGGGGTGTACGTTTCGTTGCAAGGAGGACACGACACCGTCCGGTATTGGCCTCCGTACACTAGTGGTTGGCTCATTGACCAGAACAAGTCTCGAACTGAGTTGTCCCATTCCACAATTGCATCATTGGATTCTTTGCGAGACTCGAGCCATTTCAAGACATTGATGCAGTCGAAGTGTTCTTTGTAGATACCGCTTTTGGACGACCACATGTGAACGTGCTTCGCGCCGTGTGCAATCGTCCGTCGAAACGTTTCGATCATGGCGTCCATGTGGAATAGAAACGTGCCGGGGTACACGGGGAAATCCCAGCCGGTATAGCACGGCAGATTCGCGGGCATTGTGTATTTCAGAAGCGACATGCGGAAACGTCCACTGTGTTCAGCCCGATAACGTTGGCGATCACCCAGTCGCCGCCAAATAACTATGATTCAAATTCGCGGCCGACCGGCGACTTGCGTGCATCGCTTTGATACTCATCATGGCCCCTTGAGCTTGGCTACTGTCCACAAAGGATTAACCTTTAGCGAGCATGGGGCTCAAACGTATTTGGCTCAAGTCACACAAACCCAAGGAGACTCATGATGAAATTCTACAATCAACAACATGCATTCTACGCCGGAATCGATCTGCACGCAAAGACCTTGCACGTCTGCGTTCTCGACCAAAACGGCGAAAAACGCCTCCATAAAAACTTCCAGTGCCAGGACACCGAGACCTTTCTCACGGAAATTCAGCCGTTCCGCGAAAATCTCGTCGTGGGCTTCGAATCGACGTTCAACTGGTACTGGTTGGCGGACCTGATGAGCCAAGAAACAATCCCCTTCATCCTCGGCCACGCACTGTACATGAAAGCCATCCACGGTGGAAAAACCAAGTCCGACGCCATCGACAGCGAAAAAATCGCTCGGCTGATCCGGGGCGGCAATTTTCCGCTGGCTCATGCTTATCCCAAAGAACATCGAGCCACCCGCGACCTCCTCCGCCGGCGGACTTTCCTCGTCCGTCGTCGCGCCGAAGCCCTGACCCACATCCAGATGGTTCACCACCAGCACAATCAACCCAAGCCCACCAACATCAAGTCCAAATCCAATCGCCTCGGCATCGGGCAACTGCTCCCCGACGCCCACAGTCAACTGCTGGTCGATGTCGATCTGAAAATGATCGAAGCCTACGACCAACAGATCGCTCGCCTGGAGTCAGAACTGATCAAAAAGGCCAAGATCACTCACCCGCAACTCTACTATCGATTGACTTCGGTTCCCGGCATCGGGCCAGTCCTTGGCTTGACGCTGATGCACGAGATACAGGACATCCAGCGATTTCCCAGCGTCAGCCATTTCCTTTCCTACTGCCGCCTGGTCAAAGGGAGCCACACCTCGGCGGGCAAGAACTACGGTTCTCCAGGAGGAAAGATGGGAAACGCCTACCTGCGTTGGGCCTTTGGTGAAGCGATTCAAATCCTCAAACGGGAATCGAGCGACGTGAAACAACTCGCCCAGCGACTGGAAAAGAAACGGGGCAAGGGACGAGCGATGAACACACTAGCGGTCAAACTCGGTCGAGCGATCTATTACATGCTGCGCCACGACCGAGCGTTCGACCTGAATCGATTCATCGGAGGATAAGAGCCCAGCAATGAAATACCCGTTGTCACGTTTTGAGCTTTACGACGAACTGAAGCCGACTTTCAGCCAAGTACACTTCGAGGAGATTCCGCGACTTAGCGAAGTCTGTGACGATCACCAAGGGATCATCCCAAGGCGATCGAGCACCCACACCGGAAATCCTCTGCACACCGCTTGGAGCTTCCTGCGCTTTGATTGGACAGAGCGTGACAACGATTTTGAAAATTGAGATCGACGGTTCTTTGGCGGGCGAGAGCTTGGACAAGGAACTCCGATAGAACTATTGAGAACCAGGAGCGATACGAGACAAGGAGCTACGCCGTTACTCCGTCGGATGAGCCAAAAACTTACTGGACGCCTTTCGTTAGGTGAGCCAACCCTTTGAGTGGACTCCGGCGGATCAGGATGAGTTTCTTCAGCCGTGACGATACCTTC
>JACTND010000264.1 GCA_014584305.1 Planctomycetota bacterium
TCAGCATCTTGCGCGAAACCGCCCACTCGGCCCGCGACTCCCCAGCAAACGCGGATTGTTCGTCCACTTGATTATGCCTGTCTATTTGGTGCCCTTTTGTTTCTTGTGGATTTATGGAGTCGAAAGGACGAGGGCGGCGATTTGGCCGGTGTTATTGATCGATAGTTTGAGCGCGTGCGCGCCAGATTCCGAGCGGGTCCAGCGATTGACGTTGACGGGACAGGCGGGATCGGCAGTTTCATAGTTGGGAGCGCCGGGCAATTTATTGCGGCCAAGCGAGAGAATGGACGCCACCAGTTCAACGACATCCGCGCCCGGGCCCAGGTGCCCGAGATTTCCTTTCAAGCCGATCACCGGGACATCGCCCACCGCTTGCTGGATCGCTTGGGCTTCGATCCGATCGTCCTCAACAGTACTGTACCCCGTGGCATTCACATGGCTCAATTGGCTGGCTGTCACGCCCGCGCGTTGCAGCGCCAGGGCAATGACCTCGGCGATGCGTTGGGACCGCTTCGTCGGTGAACCGAAGGCAAAACCTTGTGCCCAACCAGACAGATGAGCCAGGGGTTGTGCCTTGCGGTTCGTCGCTGATTGAGAAGTTTCGATCACGATGGCCCCGCCTCCTTCTCCAAGGACAACGCCATCGCGCTGCGCGTCGAACGGTCGGCTGGCCCGTTCGGGATCGTTCAAGCGCCGGCTCAAGCGATGCGCCCCGCGATAGACCATACCAGTCGTCATGGTTTGTGAACTCGCGCCCCCGGCAATCACTGCCTCCGCCCAACCGCGGGCCAACAGCTCCGCCGCTTCAATGATCGCCAGGCTGCTGGAGACATCACCTTGGCAGATCGTATTGCTGGGGCCACGGGCATCGACGGCAATCGAGAGGTGGGAGGCGATCATATTTGCCAGGTACTGGAGCATCCACAAGGGAGGTATCTCACCGATGCCGCGCTCCCCCCAGCGCCGAAAATCAAACTCTCCATTGGTAATGCAATGGGAGAAGGCAGAGATCATCTCTAATGGATCCGCATAAAATGTCTCCGCACCGAATACAACACCCAATCGATCCGGCGCTACAGGCGTGTGGAACAAACCCGCTTGTTCGGCAGCCATCCAGCCGACGGCAAAACCAAACTGAATGGGCCGACACATGACCTTAATCGCTTTGCGGGGTTTGATGAAGTGTTTGCCGTCAAAATCATCGATGACGGCTCCCAGCGCATAGGGTTGATCGCTACCACGAAACTCGGGGCGAATTCCAGTCGCCACCTTCATTTCCGCGAGCGCGTCGAAAAACGTTTCGGCGTCTAGTCCCAGGGGAGTGACGACGCCCAGGCCCGTGATGAGGATGTCAGCTGGCATCGGCATCAACAGTTGATTACGGATTTCCCAAGGTTCTGCGGCCGTGCTATTATGTCGCTGGAAAGTCGAAAACTCGATAGGTCTTGACACGTTTCGCACCGCCGCGTTCGAGGCTGCCGCGCGACAAGTGGTTGGATTCCAACACCCAGCTGAACTCGCCTTCTTCGATTCCCCAATTCAACACCGCCGGTAACAACTCATTGAGTAGCACCACACCCAGGCCCCAGCGTTGAAACTCCGGCAACACATTGGTGCTGATCAACCGCACACGCTTAATCTTTCGTCGCTTCCACAGAAGTTTCACAAAGCCAAACGGGAACAGGCGGCCATCGATTTCCTTGATGAGCGGATTGTAATCCAAAAGCGCAAACACGACTCCCACCGGTCGGCCTTCGAACTCGGCAATCCGGGTCAATTCCGGAATGATCAATTGCCGCAATCCGTTGGCCGCATGTTCGAGTTCCGAGTCGCTCATGGGGACAAAACCCCAGGTGCCGGGGAGCGCTTGGTTATAGATGTACAAAAAACTGGCGACATCTCGACGGAAATGTTTCCGATCGAGCGGTCGGACATTCAGATTAAACCGTTTCTTGGCCTCCTCCGCAATGAACTGCAGTTTGCGATCGAGCGATTGCAGCATGTCGATATGGCCCCAATAGGCGTACAAATCGTGGGATTTGACAAAGCCATTGGCGGTAATCAACCGTTCATAATAGGGTTTGTTGTACGTCATCATGAACGTGGGCGGAGAATCAAATCCATCCACCAGCAATCCGCATTCGTAGTTCATCGCCGGGTTCAGTGGGCCGCGCAGTCGTTCACAACCGCGCGCCGCATGCCACGACTTAGCGGCATCGAATAATGACTGCGCCACGGCTTGGTCCTCGATGCATTCAAAGAACCCGAACATGCCGCGCCGTTCGTTATGCGTTTTGTTGTGGGCGTGATCGACGATGGCATGAATCCGACCGACGACGCGTCCGCCGCGAAGCGCGATGAAGGCTTGCCCCTCCGCCGTCCGATAAAACGGGTGAGGCGCGAAGTTCAACAACTCCCGTTGGTTGGTGCGGAGTGGCGGAATCCAACAGGGGTCACCGCGGTACAGGTCCCAGGCGAATTTGATAAACTGGCCTTGTTGTTTGCGGGACGTAACGGCCTGGATAACCACGGACTGATCGGACATTCTGTACTCATTTCCATGAACATCTTGTTGACAGGAGCGACCGGTTTACTCGGCAACAACATCCTGCGCGCCTTGCTGTCCGCCGGCCATAGCGTATCGTGCTTGCTGCGCACGCATGCACCGCCGCGGTCCTTATCCGGACTCAATGCCACGCTAGTTTACGGCGATTTGGCGAATTCCGAAAGTCTTGATTATTCGGCGGTGCCTGATTTCGATGTCTTGATTCACTGCGCGGCGATCATCCATTTGGGATGGCGGCGGCTGGAGGAATCCCGGCAGGTAAACGTCTTAGCCACTCAGTGGCTGGCCGACTGTTGTCGCGTCCGCGGGAAACGCCTAATTCACATCAGTACGGTCGATACGCTGGGATTTGCGGTGGACGGAATCCCGATCACGGAAGAACGCCGCGGGGCCGATAATCCGCAATCCGCATATGTCGTCAGCAAGCGCGAAGGCGATGCCGTGATCGACGAGTTGATCGGGCGGGGATTGGACGCAATCGTACTGCACCCGGGTTTTATGATTGGTCCCTTCGATTGGAAACCCAGTTCCGGTTTGATGATGTTGGAAATCAATCGGCGGCCGCACATGCCCTTTGCCCCGGGAGGAGGTTGTTCAGCGGTCGATGTGCGCGATGTGGCGCGCGGAGTTGTGCAATCACTGGAGAAAGGGCGAACGGGAGAGCACTATATCCTGGCCGGCCACAACGTGACCTATTTGGAGTTGTTTCAAATGATTGCCCGAACCCAAGGTCAGCGCGGGCCTCGATGGCGGTTACCCGATTGGCTGGCCATAACGGGTGGTAGGATCGCCGATGGGATCGCCTATGTGCGCGGTGTGGAGGGTATCGTCAACTCGGCCAGTGCCCGGATGGGACAATGTTTGCACTATTACGACAGCGGCAAGGCCCAACGGGAATTGGCTTATACGATAGGCTCATTACAAATGGCGATTGAGGATGGTTGGCAGTGGTTGACGTCGGAGGGTTATGTCCGCTGAGCAAGCCGATTCACGGGACTCACGCACTCGATAGACGTTGGCATGGCGCGCGGTACCGCCGTGCCGAATGGCCGTGAGTTCATCGCATCATGCCCATCAGCATCAGGCCTCCAATGCCCAACAACAGGAGCGCGTTTATGGCCAGGCCCACGGCCGCCAAGATGCGATTGCTGTTCGCAATCGCCAAGCCCACAATTCCGAAGATCAAACCGACGAATGCTCCCATAATACCAAATATTATCGAGCAACCAGCCGCCATAATTCCCGGCATCGCTTCCTGTGGAAACGATTCCACGTCTTCGCCATATTCGATGACATAAAACGTAGCCACCACTGTCCCAGCAGCTA
This sequence comes from Planctomycetota bacterium, assembly GCA_014584305.1. GTDB lineage: Bacteria > Planctomycetota > Planctomycetia > Pirellulales > Pirellulaceae > BJ22. The sequence goes on from JACTND010000264.1 coordinate 3,893, forward strand.
GTGCAAAGCCACATAAAACACCGATCAGTAGCGACGTCAATCCCGGCCATTTCATCGAGCCGGGTTGCACGTGTTGCACGTAGCCGGGCGGGCTCACCCAATGTTGCGAAGTAAATGCCTGGAATGATGACGGCTTGGATTTGTTTTCTGGTTGCCAACTCATAAACGGCTTTCCCAAGAAACTAAATAGGACGTGCGATTTGACGTAGATATTCGGCAATGCGCGCTTGGATGTCAATGAGTTGTTGCCAATGTCGGTTGTTGATTTCCACTACATTGCTGCCTTGCTTGATTTCCGCGTCTGCCAAGACTCGCCGCAACTGGAAATGTATGAATTCTAGGATTTCAGCCAGTTGGGCAGCTTGTCCCGGGCTCAAACGGTTGGGCAATCGGGGCGGATCGAGATTGAGCAAGGCCAATGCGTAGTCGGGATCGCTTTCCCAAGGAAGCAATCCGCTCGATTCACCGCTCACGGCGGCGGCCAACTGTTTATCCAGTTCCGGACGGCTGAGTCGTCCGATTCGTTTGTTGATTTGATCGCGCGAGCCCACTACCATCGTACTGCGGCCGATCGTGATCAAATCCCCACTGCGGATGATCCGCAATTGGGTGTCTTCACCGTTGACTTTCGTCCCGTTTGTACTTTCCAAATCTGCCAAGACCAAATTGTCCTGGTCCCAATGAATCTTCAGATGAAAGCGGCTGACGCGATCGTCGTTGAGCTGAACGGTATTACCTTCTTCGCGGCCGACGGAAACCGGAGGTACCACATTTTCGTACACGCGTCCCCGATCGGCCCCTTCGACTACGCGAAGTGTGATAGGTATCAAGTGTGACAAGTCTCACCCTCAGTCGCCCGATGATCGTGGATTTTCGACGCTATTCTGTTCAGTTTAATACCAGTTTACTCCCTTTGCCTCATTTTGTCGCGGGTCTGCGCAGATTCCCGTTGTCATTTCCCGTGAACAAACTTATTATGCGGATTGTCAAAGTATGCGGTTGGCGCCAAGTCGCGCGGCGACAGCGACCGATCGATGCGTCCGTAGCTCAATGGATAGAGCATCAGTCTTCGGAACTGAGGGTTGCAGGTTCGAGTCCTGCCGGGCGTGCTGTGCGGATTGGAAAGGGCAGGGACGCCCGACAAAGCAAAGTGGCTCCTGCCCCGGCCGACGATTTCTTGCGAATTGGGATTGCTTAGGATTCACCTTTTCTCACGGGCCGGAAGTCACCTGTACCCGGCCAGAGCCGACAACGCTCGATCATTGATCCGCACGCCTCGGTTCCTATTCCACGTTTAGCAGGCGGCTGAGGGTGCGAGCCTATCGCGAATGCCATCGAGATCGGCCGCGCGTGGACTGCAGTAGGCGCGCGACAGATCTTGGGCTTATCATAAGCCCCAACCTACGGTGGGTTTACCCGGCGGGCAATGCTAAGACGACTTGCTCGTTGTATGGCCGATTCAACTTGACGGAGGCGATGCGTTTGAACTCGAACTCGGAATCCCAACCCGCGCGATCGATCCCCATTCTATTGGCATTGGTGCCCATCGTTCTGCTGATCGCCCTGTTGTGGCTGAACGTGAGAATGTATGGGGATGAAGCCTCGTCCGGCCCCAATCAAATCGTGTTGTTGTTGGCGGCTGCAGCGGCTGCCATCATCGGTCGTTGTTTTGGTGTTCCCTTTGCCGAAACCAATCGGGGCATGGTCCGCAGCATTTCATCGGCCGTCAACGCGATGTTGATTCTGCTGTTGATTGGAGGACTGACGGGCACCTGGCTTCTCAGCGGTGTTGTGCCGGCGATGATTTATTACGGATTGCAAGTACTTTCCCCCAGTACGTTCCTGGTGGCCGCGGTCATCATTTCTGCGATTGTCTCCTTAGCAACAGGCAGCAGTTGGACCACAGTCGCCACTGTGGGAATTGCTCTACTGGGAATCGGAAAGGCGCTGGGCTTGCCGGATGCCATGATTGCCGGTGCGATCATCTCGGGAGCCTACTTCGGTGATAAAATCTCGCCGCTTTCGGACACGACGAATTTGGCGTCCGCCGTGGCTGGCGTCGAGTTGTTTACGCACATCCGGTACATGTTGTGGACCACCACGCCGACATTGGTCATTACCTTGACCATATTTTGGATGCTAGGAGCGCGGGTCGATGTCGGACAATTGGGCGCGGAATCGCAAACCTTGCCCGCGTTGATTGATACCCACTTCAATATTTCGCCATGGCTGTTCGCTCTACCGGCGTTGGTGATTGTGCTGGTGATCCTGCGGGCCAATGCCATCGTGGCATTGTTCGTGGCGATGTTAGCTGGCGCCATCGTGGCTGTGGCGTTTCAGCCGGGGGTCATCAACCGCGTGGCCGACGCGATTGTGGAGCAGGAATCGACCAAGCCGGTCGGTCACCGGCGATTGCTGGATGAGAATAGCTCTTACGCTAAACGCGCCTATGTCGTGGGTTGTAACGCCATCAGCGTCCGATCGGAAGTACCAGTGGATGACCAGGATGCGCAAGACTTGTTCGTATCCAAGGGCATGGTCGGAATGCTGAACACAATCTGGTTGATCTTGTCGGCAATGTGTTTTGGCGGAGCCATGGAGGCCACGGGTTTACTGTCGAGCATTACTGCGCCGCTCATCCGACGCGCCAAGTCCACCGGTTCGCTGATCACCACGACGGCGGGAACATGTTTGTTTGTCAACGTAACTGCCTCGGACCAGTACTTGGCCATTGTCGTGCCTGGCCGGATGTTCAAAAAAGCCTTTGCGCAACGGCGACTCGCACCGCAGAATCTGAGCCGCACATTGGAAGACTCCGGAACGGTCACGAGTGTGCTGGTCCCGTGGAACACTTGTGGTGCAACGCAACAGGGTGTACTCAACGTCGATGTCTTGGCGTTCGCTCCCTATTGTTTCTTCTGTTGGATCAGCCCGCTGATGACCATCTTCTACGGAGTGCTTGGGCTAGCAATCGCCCGTACACCAGAGTCGGTGGCCTCGGAATCTGATGACGAACCAGGCAATGAGTGATGAATCAACGCAAATCTTGGCGTTGCTCCTGAACATCCGGACTGAACGCTGGTTGCCGCCAGCAACATGATCAGACCTAGAAACAACCAGAGCGCACGCATTCGACTGGCCATTGTGTCATTCCCTAAACTGAAGCGTTTATTGACTTGCCTGGCAACGCCCCGGGTCATTTTTTTTCATTGGGATTGTCCGTGGGGCGCCCCACATAGACGCGGACGATCACATTGTCGTTGACGCGCTCCAACATTTTGGACATCCCGTGCTGGCTGCGGCGCAATGTCATTTCGCCAGCCAACGTTAAACCCGCCGGAGCAACTGAGTATTTCACTGCTATTTCCAGAGGTTCATTCGTTCCAAGCATTTCGAGTCGGCCAACGACAACCGCGGTACCAGAGTCATCGCCGGGACGAATCTCCGTACTTTTGAATTTGATCAACGCATGCGTTTTGCTGTCAAAGAAATCGGGCGATAACAAGTGGTTGGTCAGGTTGGGATTGAATGTCGCCAGCGATTCTACAACAATTTCCAATTCCACATCGGTAATCGTCCCCTGTGCGACATCGACGCCAATTCGCCCCTGAAAGTTGCCGAAATGCCCGAGCCTCGCATTGGGATCGGGTGTGGGTCCGACATGTGTGCCCACAAACTCGATACGCGTCGAATCCGGTGTTAGCGCGACACTATTGTCGCGCACGGCCAACGGTTTCAGTTCGTCATTGCCCGCGCCCGGCGCGGCAGCAACAACAATCGACAATACACCACACCAAAACTGACCAATCACCGGAAACATTGCCTCATTCTCCGCTGGTAATTCTGCCTTCCCAATTATCTGTGCCGCATACCCGTGGGCCCAAGTTCGAGTGGCCCCGTTTGGCGACAAGTTAGATAGTGTACTCCGTTCAGCACTCGCCTTCCAGACGGCGGGTATCCGCTGTATACGGTCGCAGTGACAGGGAAGGCAGGTAAAGCGTGCCTAGTGCCGCAACCGCTAAATGGGGGTAAACCCGCGGACAAGTCACGCGATTTTAACGCGACACGGCTTGCATGAGACCAATAAAGTTGTTCCTAATGACAATCGTACTCGTACTCAGTGCAACGGTACTCGTACTCGTACGCGAAAGGAGCGTGATGGCAGAACCAACTTTCGACCAGGAACTCGTCGCGGCTCGCTTGCCGGCAACGCCAGCCGCGATGGAGAATCAATTCTGATGCGGATCGTGTCGATGCTCGCCCGGAGGATCCAATGAACCGAGTTCGTTACACAGAATTCCATCAAGCACGAGTACCGCAACGCTGAGTTCGAGCACGAGAAAGACTACACCCTGAAATCCTGAGGAGCACACGAATGCCTTGGAGCCCATTGCAAACTCGCTCTTCATGGTGGCTCGTCCGATTAGACCCGGTATTCCCAATCATAATGGGCTTATGTCGTACGCATATCAGCATTCAATCCAAAAACTCATCGATCGCATCCGCTTCGCGCGCTTGCGGCAAATCGTCGATTTCTTGAAGCCCAAACAGTTCCAAAAATCTCGGCGCTGTACGATAGGCCGGATTGCGCGGTTGGCTAACTGCTTCGTCCACTTCGATCAGCCGTCGATGTAGAAGTTGATGAATCGCTGCTCCGCTCGAACGTTGGCGTACCGCATCGATCTGCCGCCGTCCAATCGGTTGTTGATAAGCGATAATGGCCAAGACATCGACCACCTGTTGATTGAGATTGGCGTCGCGGATTTCGCCCTGAAACTTCTCGTGCCACCGACTTGATTCCTCGGTCAATTCCAGGCGATATCCTCCCTGGTCGCTAACGATCCGCAGCATCGAACGCTCGTCCCGAAAACGCGTATTGAGGCGCTCCACAATGTGTTTGATTTCCTTGGGGCTCACATCGCGCACCATGCTAGCTAGCTTTTTCGCGGTCAGTTTTACGCCTGGCGGCGCACCGACGAACAGAATCGCTTCTAATACGCTGACCTCTGTAACCGGACAGGGCGCATTATCGAGCTGGTCACTAAGCGGATCGGGGCCATTCAGGTCGGCCGGTGTGGGAGGATCCAGGGCTTCTTCCGCTGGTGGAACCGACAGGTCGTCCGAATCGCGCATGATCTGCGCATACGCCTGGCCGAGTCGGTCCAGTGAAAACTCCAGATCATCAATATAATCGTCTTTGACGTCCGCCGGTTCATCGGCGGACGGTTCGGAATCCAGTTCATCGCGCGTCATAAGCCGGGTCATATCCTTTGAAATCGAGATGGACTCGCATTTCTAATGCTCTCTCGTCGCACCATTCACGTGACAATTTCTACAAAGGTTTCCCATTGACTGTGGCCGCGATTACCGGAGGTTGGTCCAAGGTGCGGTGGACGACGCAGTAGCGATGGGTCAGCTCTAGGAGTTTGCAGATGCTCTCAGGAGGATGGTCCGACTCCAACTCAAAGTTTAAACGAACGGCCGTCAAACCGACTGGTGCTGTGCGATCGACAGCCAAGGTGCCGCGAAAGTCCACATCGCCCTCCACGGTCAGTGCCGCATGGTGGAGATCCAAGCGCATCGCGTGGGCGACTGCCGCCAAAGTAACTCCGGCACACGAACCCAGGCCGGCCAGGAATAACTCGACCGGACACACATAACTGCCATCCCCACCGGTACCTTGATGCAAACCCACAGGATTGAGCCGAGTCGGTTGAATTACTTGGACCGACAAGGTCGGCAAATCGACGATGATCCGTGCCGACAGTGTTTGGCGCGCCAATGCGGTATCATCGGCGTAGGTCGCTTTCAATTCGGCTTGCCGCTGTTTTAGGGTTTCGGCAGTAGTCGCGGTGCCGGTCATGATCGTCTATTGCCCTGCGCCATTGCGCAGGCCAGCAATACGTTCGATGTTGGCGACATTCTCGCGCATCAGAGTCAACCAATCGGTGTCGCCTTCATAATTGCCGCGCGGAGCGAACACCACGCTTTCCAAGCCCAGCGCCTCCAGTTTGGCCACGGCCAATTCATGCGGATCGTCTTCCCAAATCACATACGGCGCGGGATGTCTCGCCAGCAACGGTCCCAGCTCTAGGAGCGCGTTTTCGTCCAAATCATCGCCCGCCTCCCAATGCACCGACTCGATATTGATTTGATAGCGACGCGCCCAATAATCATACTCCGGATGGGAAACAATCACCGGCGTTGAGCCAAGTTTCTGGGCAGCGGCGCTCATGGCGCGATCGAGTTGTTGCAGATCGTCATCCAAAACCTGCGCGTTGGCGGCAAACTCGTCCCGATACTCTGGCCAGCGGCTGGAAAACGCGGCAGCTACCGCCTGGGCTTGCACACGGGCCTGTTGGAAATCGATCCAAGTCGTCTTCGCGAGACCGCCATGCGTGTGTTCGCCGGTAGGGCCGTGGCTATGCGTAATGACATTTTTCATCGGAATGAACTCGGCGGCAAATGCCGACGATGTGTCCACCGTTCTCGCATCGTTTAACGTGACCGTCGTTAACCACTTTTCGTACTGTGCTCCATTCAACAGGACCAAGTCCGCCGTTTGCATTTGCAAGACGTCTTCGGCCGGCGGCAGCCAATAGGCGGGATCTTCATCGGCCGGAACCAGGAAGTCGATCCCGATGCGATCGCCACCGATCCGCTCCGCAAAGTATCTCAACGGTAAATTCGTGGCCACCACGCGCGGTTTGCCAGGCGCTATTGCGACAGGGTTCGCTGGAGGATTGGAACACCCGGAAACTGCCATCCACGCAATCAAACAAATCAACACCCGAGCGCAACCGAATTGTAAGCTGGACTTCATGATTGCGTTCCTTCTCAGTCCACTGGGGGAATGCGCAAAACCACCTTGATGGCTTCACCAGATTGCATGTGACGGAAACCTGTCTCGAATTCGGACATGTTCAAAACGTGAGTAATTATTGGGTCGAGTTGCAACCTCCCCGACAAGACGAAGTCTTGCATTTGAAACCACGTTTCAAACATGCGGCGGCCGTTGATACCCAAAACCGTCGCCCCTTTGAAAATTATGGCATTAGACCAATCAATGGAAATATTGCCGCCCGGCAAACCCAGCAGAGCGGCTGTTCCACCGTTTTGCAACGCGGCAAAACCATCCGCGATGGCCGATTGGTGGCCGCTCATTTCCAGCAGTACCTCGGCACCATTTCCGCCAGTGGACTGGCGAACATCGGCCACCCAAGGTGTTCGCGCGTCGAAGACCTCATCGGCCCCCAATTGCCGGGCGAGTTCCAGTCTGCGGTGGTCCACATCGGTTACGAATATCCTCGCTGCTCCAGCCGCCCGTGCAACGGTCACTGCCATCAGCCCGATGATCCCCACGCCCGTTATCAAAACACATCGTCCGCTGACGCCCGCTGCCATTACCGTATGGACGGCATTTCCCAAAGGATCGAACACGGCGGCGACATGATCCGGGACTTTAGCTTCAATCGGCCAGACATTTTCTTCTGGAACAGTCAAATAGGTGGCAAAACAGCCGTCGCAATCGATTCCCAATATGCGTACATCGCGGCAAATATGCGCATTCCCGGTGCGACATTGTCGGCAGACGCCGCAACCGATATGACCTTCAGCGCTCACCCGCGCGCCCAAAGTGCACCGGTGGACGGCGTCACCCAGGGCGACCACACGTCCGCAAAACTCGTGGCCGGTGGTGATTCCAAGCTTGACGCGGCTGCGGCTCCACGCATCCCATTCGTAGATGTGCCGATCGGTGCCGCAGATTCCAGCGTGCGTCACTCGAATTAAGACCTCGCGCGGCCCCAACCGGCGCGGCACCTCGATCTCCGGGCAGAACGTCAGTCCAGGTGCATCCTGCAGTTTCCGCAACGCAGGCATTGTCGCCGGCAAAATCGCTCCCATGCCGTCAGGTCCCTAGTTAAAATATGTGCATGTGCGGCCTGTGGCCGCATGGTTAATGTCGTACAGAAACAACTTCTCGTCAGGCTGTCTTCCGTAACCTCATCGAGCCCATCTCCCGCCTCATCACTACGAACCGGCACGACATCCGCGCGGCACCGCACGACACTTCGGCGCAATGGCGCCGCATTTTCGTTTCTTCGCCCACTGGCGTCTAGGTGGGCGTTGAAAATTCATTCGGATTCTGCGATAATTCCCGCATTCTAGTTCCATTCAACGCGGGGGGACATGGATTCCTGCGTGGCTTGTACGGGTCGGCCCATGGAAGCGATTTGCCGCGCTTCGAAAAGGGTTTGCGTTAGGCCGACCGAAAAATCGAATCACCATTAATTAAGAGGGAAGCGAATAATGGAAAAAATACTTAATTTGCGAGGTCTGGGAACGGCCGGACGCCAAAATGAATTGATCGAAATGGCGTTGACCCATCGTTTCGACGCCGTGGAAATCGACATGACCGATTTGTTGGGCCGCGATGCCGCGATGGGAAGGCGATTTGCCCTGCAATTCCTGCAAAGTGCCAAGACCAAAGTGGGCACGTTTAAGTTGCCAATCGCTTGTGGAGCCGATGAGGCCGTTTTCCAACGAGATTTCGCCAAGTTGGATGTGGTGATCGAACTCGCACGAGAGCTGAAATGTTCGCGTTGCTATATCGAAGTTGAAGCTGGGAGCGACTCCGCGAATTTTCAAGAGAACTTCGAGACACACCGCCGCCGATTGCAGGAAATTGGCCAGAAATTGCAAGAATCGGGAATCCGCGTGGGCTTGACGTTGCAACACGGCGCTGCCCAATCGACGAAGACCTATCAGTTCCTACGCACGGTCGATGAGCTGTTGACCTTGGTTCGCTTAGTTGGGCACAAAAACGTCGGCCTGCTTATCGATACGTGGAACTGGCAGGCCTGCGGTGGCTCGTGGAAACAAGTCGAAGATTTGAATCTGGCTTTGGTAACCGAAGTTCGATTAGCGGACTTTCCGGCTGGCGTCGATCCGTTAAAGGCCAAACCGCAGCAGATCGAGTTTCCCGGCAACCGCCCTGATTCGTTTGCTTTCCGTGTGCTTAGCCACTTGCTCCAGTCGGGCTACGACAACTCGGTCTCGATCGCCACACACGCCAGCATGTTTGTCGAACAGAGTCGCGATCAGATCGTTTACGAAATGAGTCAGCGGTTGAACGTGTTGCTTGAAGTGGCTGCCGGAACGCGCTCCAGCGAGGCTCTATGGGGCGGAGAAACCGCCGAGTTGGCAGCCGTCCAATAAGCGGCTGACGAGCAATGAGCCGGCACGCGCCACAGCCTCAACCGCGACCAATGACCGATTGGTTAATTCAGGCGATTGGGCCGGCATTGTTGATTCTGTTCTTAGGCAGTTTTGCCTTTATGCTGGTGTTGGTGTTCTATTGGGGCCCCCACACCGGACGGCTGCAATGGATCTTGGGATTGTTCATCGCCTCGGCGGTCTTAGTCAGTCGCATCGGCATCGAATTGGGGCGCGAACGGGCGACCTTGTACCTGTGGCCCCTGGCAGCGGCCACGCTGTTCACAACCTCCTCGCTTGTTACCTTTGAGAATTCGCCGTTCGTCGGCATTCTGGGAGTGGCGGCGGCAATCGCCGTCATGCTTTGGCTGGCCGATCGATTAACATGGGATACGACAGTGATCGATGCTAGTCGCGATGCCTCGGCGCAAGGCCTGCTCCAGGTTCTCCGGCCAAGTTGGCTGGGAAACCGAAAGCCCCCCCGCCAATCGGACACAGTAATCGAACCGGATCGTTCAACCGCCAGCGACGCACGAGCCGGCAATCTCTTGAAATTTCTTTGGAGCCCAAGCAACCGGGCCAACACTCCCGGATTATGGGTGATCTATACGGCTCTGGTCACCCTGCCAGCGTTTGCGATCGGTCAATGGTTAGTCCCGGCCGATTATCCGGGAGGCTTTGGGTTTGCGAAATGGTTGTTTGCCGTCCATTTGGCAGCCGGCTTAGGGCTCATGATGACCACCAGCTTGTTGGGCCTGCAGCGCTATCTCATCCGGAGGCGGATTGGATTGCCGGGAGACGTCGCCCGGACTTGGATCATTGCTGGGATTGGAATCGTCGCAGTTATCATGGTGTTGGTCTGGGTGACTCCACAAGTCCGCGCACAATCCCGGTTCCAGGGTTCGTTGAACTGGCTGACGGCGCGAGAACGCCCCAGTGACCGCGGTGCAGTTGGCAGCGATGGCAAGGAACAAAAAAGTAAGGGCAATTCAACTGTCGAGTCGGAAAATCCTCAGAGCGACGGTGCCGGAGGAAAACAATCTGGTGGGACCAAGGGATCCCAGGGGACAGAATACGCCGGACAACAATCCGGCCAAACTGGACAAGCGGGCAACCAATCGCAACGTCCAAGAGACAGTTCAGGAAATGCCGGTCAGCAACAGCAGCAATCTGAGTCCGGCGCGCGTGAAGGAAATCGCCCAAACGATAACGAGCAATCCGATGACAACCGCGACAAATCGCCTGAGAATTCATCCGACAAAGAGCAGGAGCGTGAGAAATCGGACAATCGAAACAACGGCGCTCCGCAACAGAAGACTGGGAGCCAATCCTACGAATGGGGTTCCTACGGTCGTAATGAATCTAGCGGAGGGGAGGTGTCGCCACCTAAGATTGCCAAATTGAGCGAATGGGGAGGAAAGTTGGTTCGCTGGATCGGCATCCTCGCCTTGTTCGCTGCAGCCATCGTTTTTCGAAAGGAGATCGTGGCCGCCGTTCGAGAATGTTGGGCCCTCATTATGGAGCTACTCGGCGGGAAACGGCGACTTAAGAAGCGGGCTGAAGACCATCCAATACCCGTCAATCAAGAATTCGAACGAAAGAAGAAGCCGTTCGCTGACTTCCGGCATCCATTCCGTTCGAATTTAGGGTTGGATGCTAAACAAATCGTTATCTACACCTTCGCCGCATTGGAGGCCTTGGGCCGGGAATTGGGACACCCTCGCCGAGATGATGAAACACCCAACGAATTTGCCGTTCGCTTGGCGGGAAACGTCCGCCAGCTCCATCCGGATTCGATTCGACTGAGTGAGGCCTACTGTCGCCTGGTCTTCGGTCAAGGCACCGGGCAAATCGCAGAACGCGACCTTCAAACCCTCTGGGACAAACTCATCGCCCTAAACACCGTCACCCCCTAACCCAAAAATTTTAAAAGGACAGGCATTTAAAAGGACAGGCATTATTGTCTGAACGGTGATTTGCTGCATTTTTTGGGAATTTTGCTCAGTTCCCGCCACGGGAAAGGTCATTGCCTAAGGAGTCGGCAACTACCGTCCTGAACTCTTTTCTGAACCAGAAGAATATGCTCACGACCTGAACTCCTGCTCAAATTATGAGCAATTATTAATGCCTGTCCTTTTAGGTTTTGTGCGAAATGGCGGGCAGTTCTCGTAAAAATAGTGGCCGAAATGCGGGCAACAAAATATGCTTGTACAGCGGGTTTCGCCTATACAAGAACGATTAGCTGCCATGATGTTGAAAAACGTGATTACACGGAAACCGGTCACCGCCCAGTCGGATTGGACGATGGGGCGGGTGATCGACCTCATGTTGGAACAGGACGTCGCGACGTTAATCGTCGTCGATGCCGGGGGGCGGATGGTCGGCTTAGTAAACGAGCTGCCGCTGTTAGTGGCCGCTTTTGATCCCATGGTGCGAAACGACCCGGTCAGTTTGCATATGCAGCGCCAATTTGTCAGTCTTGATGTTCGAGCGACGGTGGCCGAAGCCGCCGAGGCCATTTTGTTACATCGGGTTCATTATTTGCCCGTCTTGGAAAACTGGTTTCCGGTCGGTATTATCAGCCGCCGTGACGTTTTGCGGCATGTTATGCAACATCAAGCCAGCGGCGTCAGCGCGATCTTAACGTAGCGCGATACAGCGAGTGTCGGCGTATCACGCGCATGAGATCTGCGTACGTCGTTGATCGTGCTGTTGGCACAGCCTTCTACGATCGTGCTTGGGCGGAACCAGCCAGCGCATGTGGCAACGGTCATTTTGAGTTGTGGTCCATTTGGTATCAGCGCATGCGTTGACGCTGGCTTTCACAACTCGTCACGCGGATGCTCATGCGAGCGGCAAGCGAAGATTAGGGCTAGCCGCTGGCTAGATGAGAATCAAACATATTCGAGCGGCACCGGGATTTCCCTTGCCGTTCGCTTTTAAATAGAGGAAACCCGTGCCAACCGCGAGAAAACAAGCTCGTTTGCGAACCTCATCGATCGATTCGATGACGGAGCAAGAATTGCTAGACACCAGATTGTGTGACCTGCCGGTACGCATTGAGGACTCGCCGCTTCAATCGCGGGTAGAGACGTTGTATGACGAACTATCGAACAAAGGAATTCGCTTCCGCCCGCGCTGCTGGTTGAGTGGTGACTGGTTCAGTCCCGACGGAATTCCTGGAATCGCGATACCGTTTTATTTGGCTCATCCACGGCTGATGCGTATGGAGCGCAAGCAGATGCTGGATGTCGAAGGCGGGACCCACGATTGGTGCATGAGGATTTTGCGGCACGAGGCTGGCCACGCCATCGACACGGCTTATCGCCTGCATCGGCGGCGGCGCTATCGGGAAGTATTTGGAAATTACTTTGAGCCCTATCCAGAGTATTATCGCCCGCGTCCGGGGAGTAAGAGTTTTGTGCTTCATTTGGAGCCCTGGTATGCGCAGAGTCACCCAGCGGAGGATTTTGCCGAGACGTTTGCGGTTTGGTTGCAACCTCAGAGCAATTGGCGCGTGGAATATTCTGGATGGAAGGCGTTGGAAAAAATCGAATTGGTTGACGATTTGGTGCGAACGGTGCAAGGCCAGCAGCCGGTCGTTCGCAAGCGGCGTCAGATCGAGCCGCTCCGCGGGATGCGTTCGACTTTGCGCGAGCACTATCGGCAATTGCATGAGAAATATCGCGTCGTCGTTTCCGACTCCACGCTGGACAACCATTTAGTTAAGCTGTTCGCCAAGAGTCGAAATCCGCGGCGCGGGGGGTCGGCCGTCGCGTTTTTGATCGATCACCGCCCGACCGTTCGCGGCATTGTGGCCCAATGGACGGGTGAATACCAGTACAACATTGACCAGGTTTTGGCACAAATGATTGCGCGGTGCAAAGTGCTGGGGCTAACCGCACTGGGTGACGAGGAAGCATTACGGCAACGGTTGGTGGCCATGTTGACTGCAATTACGATGAGCCATTTGCGCGGGCATCCATACCGAGTTGCGCTATGAACAAACTCCGGGTGTTGGTCTTGATGCACGAAGCGCTCGTGCCGCCTGACTCCCTGGACGGATATACCGAGTCGCAAATCCTCGATTTCAAGTCCGAATATGACGTTGTGCAGGCCCTGAAAAGGATGGGGCATGACGTCTTGCCGTTGGGAGTCAGCGACGAGCTGTCCCCCATCCGTCGCGCCATCGTCGAATGGCAGCCGGCAATCGCCTTTAATCTACTGGAAGAGTTTCACGGAGTTGGTGTTTACGATCACCACGTGGTAAGCTTTTTGGAGCTGATGCGGCAGCCGTACACCGGTTGCAACCCGCGCGGGTTGTTGTTGGCGCATGACAAATCGTTGGCCAAGAAAATTTTAACGTACCATCGCATCCATACACCGCGTTTTTTTGTCGTTCCCATGGGTCGCGTGACGCGGCGCCCGAAGTCGATTCAGTTTCCGTTGCTGGTCAAAAGCGTCTCAGAAGAAGCGTCCTTGGGTATCACTGATGCGTCGATCGTGGCGGATGACGCGGCATTGGCCAAGCGCGTCACCGCCGTGCATGAGGAGCTACGAACCGATGCGATCGTGGAGGCGTACATTCCTGGCCGCGAATTTTACTTGGGAATTTGTGGCAATCGACGGCTGACGACGTTCCCCATTTGGGAGATGCGGTTTACCAAAGCCCCGGAAGGCCGTCCCCAAATTGCCACCGCCCGTGTTAAATGGGACCATGCCTACCAGCAGGAACTGGGCGTGAAAACGGAAGCTGCTAAGAACCTGAGCGACGAGTTGACGGCCAAGATTCATAACATATGCAAGCGTGTCTATCGGGCCCTGAGCCTCAATGGTTATGCCCGAGTGGACATGCGATTAAGCGAACAGGGAGAGGTCTTTGTTTTGGAAGCCAATCCGAACCCCAATTTGTCGCGCGGCGAGGACTTTGCCGAGTCCGCGCGGCAAGCCGGTTTAGACTACCGTGCGCTGTTGCGTCGCATCATTCGATTAGGCTTGGCTTACCCGGCTGAATGGCGCCGAGTCTAGCGCGGTTACATAATCGAGAAATAGTTTTCGACCGCGAAATCCAACGCTTCACGCGTCAACACAAATGGTTGTTTGTGGTAGCTCGCCAGGTTCTTGACCTGCATCAAGAGATCGCGGGGATGGCAATTGCGAAATGGCCGATTCGTGGGGACGTAATGTGTCTCAATCAGATACTCGACCAAATCATGCTTGAACTCGCATCCCAATACTCCGCACATAATCTCGAACAGTCTTACAAAGTCCGCTCGTGGCGGATTGGGGATCTCAATTTTGTACGGTATGCGCCGCAAGAACGCATCGTCCACCAGGTCGCGGGGCTCCAAGTTCGTCGAAAAGATCACCAATTGGTCAAACGGTACCTGAATCTTCTTCCCCGATGTGGTATTCAGATAATCGTATCGCTTCTCCAACGGAACAATCCAGCGATTGAGTAATTCAGCGACTGTAATCTGTTGACGGCCGAAGTCGTCGATCACAAGCACGCCGCAATTGCTTTTCATCTGCACGGGGGCTTCGCTCGTGCCCGAACCGGAATTGTATTGAATTTCGAGGTGTTCCAAACGCAATTCGCCACCGACCACAATCGTGGGCCGTTTGATCTTGACCCATCGGTGGTCGATCTCATCGTCCGCCAACAGGCTATCGTTTCTCTCCTCAGGTGCCAACTCATGGTTGGTCGGATCGTAAACGCGAATGATGTCGCGTTCCACAATCATTGCCCGGGGTACCCAGATGTACTTTCCAAAGGCGGCTGTGATGCGTTCGGCGATACTGGTTTTGCCGTTGCCGGGGTAGCCATACAAAAACATGCCGCGGCCGCTGTTAATCGCTGGCCCAAGTTTGCGAAACAAGTCGGGTGAGATTAAGAGATCATGGAACGCGTCGCGCAGATCGTTTTCGCTGGGATGTTGTTTGGTGATCGTCTGGGCTTTGACCGAATCGACGTAGTCATAAAACGAAACGGGTGTCGCCCCAAAGTAGGCACATATTTCTGAAAAACGTTTCGCCCGTTCGCGCCCTTGATCTGTCAATCGACAACGATAATCGGCAACCGCGACTTGCGCATGGTAGCCAAGCATTTGTTCGTTTTTCATCCGTTTCACAATGTGCTCACTGAGGTGGAACGGCATGCGTATCTGGTGGGCGATTTCGCGAATGGTCGCCTCACCGCGGGCCAACAGGTATTTGTAAATCAGTTCCTCCACCAATGGCTCTGGAACTTTGGCTTCTTCAAACGTCGTCGGCGCTTTGGGCTTGAATTCCGTATCGGCGGATGGTTGGGGCCGGTTGGGCAGCGATCTAAGCCGAGGAGCTTGCCCCTTTGTCGGCTGTTGGCTTGCCGTCGGAAACGCAGGTTGATTGCTTTTTTGTTCGCCAGCGGTGCGGCCCTTGGTCGCCGACCCTCCATTTAACTGATGGATGCGTTCCAACAGGGCTTCCAGCCTCTGCTCCGCCGCATCCGTACCCGCCACGGTTGGCGGTTCGGTGTTTGTTCGCGAGGATGACTTCATGGGACGCCACACGGTAATCGTCGAGGTTCGATAAAGGCAGGTGTGAAAAACCTACGTTTCCATATGTCAACGGTCAACAATTCCAGCCAAACTTGGATTGGGCAGCCAACGGCCGCCAGGTCAAACAAACAAAGTTGCGGAATTTAGCGATTTTTGGGATGGAAACCAGTTGACGGGATTGGTCGAATCTGCCATGCTGTCACCAGTTCCATGCTGGTTTTCCGGGTGAATTGTAAGGAATGTAGCTTTACGACTCGGGGAACTGCCTGTGGCGTTGAGCGGATGCTTGCTGCGGCCTTCCACTGATTGAATGTTCAAAACGGCTGATCCCGAGTTTGAATTTTGCCGTCGTGATTGCCCTCCAAGTCGAATTGCCAGCCAGCAGTCAGAATGTGATGCCAAGCCATGGATATGGAGAGTTTGGAGACGTTGTTGATGACCAATATCTATGTGGGCAATCTTTCGTTCAAGATGTCCGAAGAAGAGTTGCGCCAAGCGTTTGAGGGTTATGGCCAAGTATCGATGGTGAAGATTGTCAAGGATCGCGAGACCGGACGTTCGCGGGGGTTCGCATTTGTCGAAATGCCCAACGCCGACGAAGCGAAACAGGCAATCGAAGGATTAAATCTGCAGCCGTTGGGTGGTCGCAACATCACTGTGAATGAAGCGCGTCCCAAGACCGATTCCCGTCCGTCAGGTGGTCGTGGAGGTCGCGGCGGCGGTGGCCGGTACTAATCGATATCCTGTCGAAAATTAACGACGTCCATGCAAACAACCACGTGTGCCGTATTGGCCCACGATGGTTGTTTTTTTGTCTTTCCGTATATCTGGGATTGTTCGTACCGTTTTTGTTGCTGCCGATCTAACCGTGGCAAATGCGCCGTTGCCGTCCTCGTTGAACTTTGCTACCCGCGGTGTACAATCTTCACGATGAACGTCAAAGAAATTCTAGCGCAGCTTCAAAAACTCGGCGACGATGCGCGCCGCAAACACAATATCAAGGCCGGCGCGCCGGACAACCAGTTCGGCGTGAAACTTGGCGATATCCGCATCCTGGCCAAAAAGATTAAAACCGACGACAAATTGGGCCGAGCACTGTGGGAGACGGGAAACGTCGAAGCCCAACTAGTCGCCACACTGATCATGACGCCTAAATCCCTGTCCGCAGCGGATCTCGACCAAATGACGCGCAGCACAACCTGCGCGCAAGTCGCCGATTGGCTGAACTCTTATATCGTCGCCCAGCATCCCGACAAGGAAGCGCTGCGCGCGAAATGGATGAAGTCGAAAGAACGCTGGACGGCTCGTGCCGGCTGGCATTTCACGGCAAGCCGCGTCAACAAAGATGCCGAAGGATTGGATCTAGTCGCCCTGCTCGACCGAATCGAAAAGGAAATGCCCAAGGCCCCACCGGAAGTGCAATGGACGATGAACAACACGCTGGGCGCGATTGGCATCCACCACCCGAAACTTCGCAAGCGGGCCATCGCCATCGGCGAGAAAATCGGCCTGTATAAGGACTGGCCGGTTTCCAAGGGGTGTATCATTCCCTATGTGCCGGTCTGGGTAACCGAGATGGTGAAGCGTTCCAAATAACGCGCAAACGATGTCTTCAACGGAAGTCGCGCGGTAGAATCGACGACCACATTCGACGCTGCCACGAGCCTCTTTTTGCTTCGCCGCTTGAGTCCGATGGTCTTCTACCACTGAAAACCACTTTCAGAGAGAATGCAAGCGAACCGCAGGTTTTGTCTCCCAGCAAGGGAAGAAAGCCGTGCGGATGAGCGATTACATGATCCAATGGGAAAGGGCCGAAAATGGCGGAAGCAAAATGGCATCGCTTGGGACCCGTGGAGCAGTTCGTTGGTCGATCCTTACGCCAAATCGAAATCGGTAATTTGGCCATTGCATTGACGTACCGCGACGGAACGTTCGCCGCCATCTCGGGACGTTGCAATCACGTGGGCGGACCACTTGGTAATGGTACCTTGAGCGACGATGGCTTTGTTGTTTGCCCCTGGCATAGTTGGCAGTTTCATCGGCTCACGGGCGAAGCGCGTCCGGGAATTCCCGCTGCCGTGCCGCGCCATGAGGTGAAAATCGAGGACGGGTCGTTATGGGTCGATTTGACACCAGCCACGAAGCGGGTTCATGCGCCGCACCCCGCGCACGCGCTAAGCCGACCAATCCAGCGCGAACCGGGACCGCTGCGCGTGGTCGGTATCGCCACCTCGGCTATGTCCCGTCAGTTTCCTCGTTACTCGACGTCCGAGGCCATGCTTCAGTTGGCCCTCGATCACGCGAAGGAACGCGCTGCCATTTCGAAATTGATTCGCTTGAACGACCTGTCCTTCAAACATTGCGAAGGCTATTACTCCAAAAGTGCCCAGGCGTGCACGTGGCCCTGCACCATTACGCAAATGGATCCCTCTGATCAGTTGGACCAGGTGTACGAGGCCATCGTATTCTGGGCGGATGTCGTTTTGATTGCCACATCCATTCGCTGGGGCGCACCGAGCGCACTCTATTTCAAAATGATCGAGCGCATGAATTGCATTCAAAACCAAATCACCATTCACGACAACGTGTTGATTCGCAACAAAGTGGCCGGATTCATCATCACGGGAGGGCAAGACAACGTCCAAGCGGTTGCCGGTCAAATGATGCTGTTCTTCGGCGAACTCGGCTTCCAATTCCCCCAATTCCCATTTGTCGCGCACAGTCGCGGCTGGTCAGCGGAAGATATGGAGAACAATGTGGCCCAAGTCCAGGAAAGCCGCGAATTGCACGAGGGGACCAAGGCCCTGGCCGACCGCTGTTTGGCAGCAGCCGCGCAATTGGTGGCGGCCGGCGCTGGCTGCACCTCCGTGCCCCGGGGCGGACGCAAAGCGCACCGTCAACCGTAGTGCACCTGTCGCAATCTATTGAACGATTTGCGAATAGGTGTCCAGTGCGCGGGAGATAAATGCTTGCACCAGCTCCGGTGACTTCTTGCCGGGAAACGACTCCACGCCACTGGCCACATCGACTCCCGCCGGACAGACGCGTTCGATCGCGGCACCGACATTCTCAGGATTCAATCCACCGGCCAGAATTATTGGCAGCGCTGCCGACTGGCGAATATCTCGGGCGAGTTCCCAATCGATGGTTTGGCCGCTTCCCCCATACTGACGGTCGCCAACAGCAGCGTCCAGGAGGACGGCCGCAACTCCTTGCGAAGCCCATTGGTCGATTTCTTCGAGGGCCGCTTCCAACGTCGTTTCCGGACTCAAACGAATCGCGCGCAGAACCACTCGATCGCGCAATTGTCGGCACCATTCGGGCGTTTCGTCGCCATGAAATTGGATAGCGTGCAACCGGCATTGTTGCGCCACCGCCACGATTTCGGAAACTGGAGAATTGACGAAAACACCCACGGAACAAACGGTGGCAGGCAACTCCTGAATGATCGCGGCAGCGTCGGCGGGCGCAATCGAGCGCAAGCTGCGGGGATAGAAATTGAATCCCAGGGCATCCGCACCTGCCGCCACGGCATTCTGGGCGTCTGCGCTGTGCACAATGCCGCAAATCTTGATCCGAATCGGACTTTTCACTACTGCCTGTCAATCGATTGAAGATACTGTATGTCACCCCGAATCGGTGTTTAGCTCTGCCGCGCTGTCTGCTCGCGGTACGTGCTTTCGAAAATCTTGTCGGCGTTGCCCGTTTCGAATCCATCGCGGCGATGCTCGCGCCGCAATTCGTTTGCTGGCAGATGCGCAAACTGCGGCAACGGTCGGCGTTCGGCAAACTCGACATACGACCCCGAAATCTGTTGTCGAATCGTCCCACCCTGGCCGTCAGCAAACTCGGCCACAACCATTTCGGCCACGGTTGAACTCTGGATCAGCAAACCATCAGGGCTTTTTTTGGCTGTGCCACCTGAGTCATTCAAGCGGATGCCATGGCCAAGCAAATACGCGTTGAACTCGTCAATCGTGTTGTAGCCACGAGGCAAGTTATGAACGCTGACGGTGAAATGATTCAAGTAGTAGCGATTGTATATCACCCACGAGGCATACTCGCTCTCGTCGGCCAATCGTTGGTAATCGTCCCAGGTCGGCGTGCGCCACAGCGGACTATGCAGAAACGCATCCACGCGCCGGCCGTTGTCCAAATCCAAAGCATCCACGGGATCACATGCGACTTCATCGGTGTAGGAATGAATGATCGCTTGGGCCTCGCGTGACAAGTCCTTGACCCGCAATTCAGAAATGAAGATGCGCGGATGTTTGCTGGTTGGCGGAGAATACCAGAATGCGTCCAGTCGTTTGTTGGTGAAATGGTAACCATCCCGCCGTTCGTAACCGAAGTGGAGAAACACTTTTTCCAGCGAGCGAATGCCCAAGTGCGGGACGCCCATCGTGCGAAAAGCAATATGATCGTTCTCAATTTCCTCGGCCGACGCAATCAGGCCATCCGCGATCATGCATTGTATGACGCGTTGGACGTCTGGGACGCGCTCGCGGTAGCGCCGCATCAACCCGTTCAACACAAAATCCAACGTGTTTAGCTTGCTCGCTACCGCTGCCATGCGATCCACCTCGACTCTAACCAATCGGAGAACGACTGCGTATCAGTTATATTGAATCAAACTAAATACCGGGTGCGGTTTTAATCGCTCGGCGCCCTTCAAAAAAGCCAACTCGATCAAAAACGCACAACTGACGATTTCCGCACCGCATTCCTCGATCATACGGCAACAAGCTTCCATCGTGCCACCCGTTGCCAACAGATCATCGACGATCAAGACACGCTGACCCGCTTCAATTCCATCAATGTGCATCTCCAAGGTATCGGTACCGTACTCCAACTCGTAGCTGTACGAGCGCTTGTGATAGGGGAGCTTACCTGGCTTGCGGATGGGAACGAAACCGACGTGCAGTTCCAATGCCAACGGGGCAGCGAACAAGAACCCGCGCGCTTCCGCAGCCGTCACGACGTCGATCGACCGCCCCCGAAAATGCGCTGCCATTTGATCGATCGCTGCGCGAAATGCTCCGTAGTCCGCCAACAGCGGCGTAATGTCTTTGAACAGAATCCCCGGCTTGGGAAAATCGGGAATATCGCGAATAAAGGCCGTCAAACCATCGGGCATGATATCTCTCTAAATGTTGTTGGCAATTCACGTTCACCTTGTGCCGGCGCATCACGGCTTGCCCCCGGCGCACCCGATCAACCGTTCTTAAATCAACCCACCCCTGACAGTCCCCGCGAAGAACTGCAACGCTATTCCCGTGGAAGCGCCGGCGCTCGTTCCAACTGGCTTACTTCAGAATATAAAGGAGCCGGTCAACGTTGTCGAGGATTGTAAACCTCGTAATCGACTAAACGCCAACCCACCTTTGGCTCCTTCTCGAACGTCAACACGACGCCGCCGGTTCCCGATCCATCGTAGCCATAACTGGCAGTGGCCTGCACGTCCGCATAGACGTTTATATCCATTTGTGCTCGTGGTGGATCCATTTGGTAATCGAACACGATCGCATGCTCGGCGACCAATCGGCAGGTCCGAAATGTCGAGCGTTGTAGTTCGCGTACCACGCGGTGCTGAATGTCCGCCCGGCGATCGCTAACAAACGGAATCAGCGCAGCCGCATCATTCGCTTGGACCGCCGCGGCCATCCGCCGCACATCGCGGCGCAGTTGTTCGCGGTCGGTCACCACCACGCGATCGATCGACACCAACCCCACCAATACCGCCACCCAACCGAGAGCACAGTATAACAACCACCGCTGTGCCGTCATGTACCACAACGCACCGCAGAGAAACGTCGCCAACACTATCCACAACACGATGCGGATCGAGAGTTCACCAAACATCTCTCCAACTGGAGACTGGCCAATCATCTAGTCGATTGCTCCTGGACGTATTGCTAAGGTTTGTCGGCGGCGGCGCCCCGCGCTGCAACCTGATTGGATAAATCTGGAACAATTTCGTTGTCCGCCAAGGCCAACGGCATCAGCGCGACGGGAAACCCAATCGCAATCACATGCCATTGACCGACACAGGCGCGACATTCGTGCATCTGAAACCCGTTCTTCGGAGTCACCATCGTCAACGTATGGGCGGCGCGGACACAGGGTGTCATGGGAACGCCCGTTTGCGCATTCCATCCCGACGGTACATCGACAGCGACTACCGGACGACGACAAGCCAGCAGCGCGCGAATCGCACCGGCCACGGTTCCGCGCGGTGGTTGGTCGGCCCCCGTTCCCAGCAAGGCGTCGACGACGATGTCGGGAGCCCAGCGATCGAATTCCGCAATACAGGCAACTTCTGCTGCGGATTCTCCCGCTGGCAATTCCATCCACGGCAAACCCAGTCGCAGGTTGATCTCCCAATTGATCCGCGCGTCACCGCGCAACCTGGTCGGCGCCACAGCCAACACCACGTGGACCTTGACACCAGCGATCGATAAGTGCCGCGCGATGGCCAACCCATCGCCACCGTTGTTTCCCGGTCCGACTGCAATCGCTACGCGCTGCGGCGACAGATGCAGCACGATCCATTCCGCGCATCCGCGCGCGGCGTTTTCCATGAGCACCAGACTGGGAATACCCCAGCGTTCTTGGGCGGTTTGGTCGATGCGTCGCGCTTGCTTCGCCGTGACAAATTCGATGGTTTCCGGCGCTCCGGCCACGGTGCAAGCCTCCCATCAAATCAAATCGACTCGTTTCCGCTGCCGCCGTTGTTGTTGGCGACATTCCGCGCAGGTTCCTTGGATAATCAAGCGGTGGCTGAGCTGGGCGAAATTCTTGTCCCGTGAAATTTTCGCAACCAACGGAGCGAGCTGTTCTTCCTGGAACTCGAACAGCTTGCCGCATTGTTGACAGTGCAAATGATCGTGGGGTGGGTATCCGTAATCGTGTTCATAGACGCTGCGTCCACCCAATTCAAATGTCCGAAGTAGTCCGGCGTCAACGAATTCTCCCAGTGTGCGATACACGGTCGGCCGACTGACGTAGCCCGCTTGGCCACGCTGTGGCAATTGCGCCAACAATTGCTCTACGTCGAAATGGTGCTGTTGCTGGCAAACCAACTCCAACAATCGCCGCCAGGTCGAGCGATCGCCATATCATTGAGATTCCAAAAGCTAACACATGTGTGCGACTGCCAACCCGCTCATTCGCATTCCGCACATGACAGCCACGTCGAAGTCAAATTGTCAATGGCAACCCGAAATGTAAATGAGGGACCATGCACATTTTCCCTCGTCAACGCTAAATGATATTGCCCGTTTCTGGTTCGGAATCATACTCGGACTCAACGAAATAGTACTCGGACTCGTAATCGACCGGTAGTCTTTGAGTACGCATACCCGTACAAGAAACCCCTAGCCGGGAATTCTTCGTGCCTTTCGAGTAAATCGGCACAATTCCACAATTTGCGCTTCGGATTACGATCCATTGTACGCAACGCAGGCTACCTCGTCGCGACAGTCAATCGTAATCAATCGCTGGAAGTCTGTCAGCCAGTCGCATCCGCGCGATGTATTGCGGCCCACATCACGATATCTTGATTTCGACGCGGCGCAGTACGATTGTCATGCACAGAGAAAAGCTTGTATTTGAAGTCGGAGGAAACAATACCGCGCATCGGTTCAGCGCGTAATCGCCGACGACCGTTCGAGAACGACGATCCGATCGGCCGTAATGTGTTCCACATTGTACCGTTGATGGAAACCGCGAACGCCCTTCACCCCAATTTTTGTTTTCAAATAGCGATGCAAGTTCAATCCGGGCGAAGGCGAGATGTGGTGCGTGATGCGGCCTTGGTCGTCTTGCAATACATAGGTCGATTGGCTGCCGCCGTGATTCTGGACCAACTCGTTCAACCAGCCCACGGCGTCATACTGCATGTCCTGCGTTACCGACGTGGGCGACGCGACTCCCGCGCCGATAGGGCCGGTACCTACGGACGGCAAGGCGACAGGTAAACGCATTGCTCGGACGAGATTCTGCTGCGTCTCCCGCAATCGTTCCAGCTTGTTCTGCAGCGTTGCGATCTGCCGCAACTCCTGGTCTCCGGCGGTGGCCTGAAACTGACGCAAGCCGTCGGCAAAGGGCTGCAAGTTCCAATGCTCCGCAGGCTTGACGATCTCCATTCCCAATTGGATGTCGAGCTCGCGCAAGCGGTCGGTCAACGGTTGATCGATGGAGGGAGTGATCGGCGCTGTTGCTGCGTCCCGCATATTGGGTAGCGGCGACGCAGAGTTCTGCAATGCACTCGGTCGGGAAGAAACGAACTCAAGTTCATGACGCGGCGCCGTGGATGACGATGATGTCACGTCGGTGTGCGCATTCGCAAATCGAATCGGTTGCGCGGTGCGGCGCCATCCCGAGTT
>JACTND010000171.1 GCA_014584305.1 Planctomycetota bacterium
CCTGCCAAAGCGCAATCGACAAGACCACGATCGCCAGCGATTGCAAACCGATCAGCAACAGCGCCTGGCCGCTGTTCATCCACGTCGCGCGGTAGTTCGGCAGGGACTCGCCGATCTCAGTTTCTCCAGCGTCATCTGTCTCATCGTCGCGCGCGGGCAATTCCTCATCGATCGGCTCGCCGGCGGGTACAACCCCGCGGCATTCCGCCTCCAATTCATCCGCGCGCTGTCGATACGCTGTGAGAAAAAACCCTGGCGCCTGATGCAACTCACCGCTACCATTGCGGACGAACCAGCCGTGCAGCCCGGCGCACGGATCGAGAACCAACGCCAGATCATGGTCACCGTCAAAAAAATGGTTGCAAATAAACGTGTCTTGGCCGGACAGGAAAATGCCGAATCCCGGATGGGTGTGATACCAGCCGACCACAACCATTTCCGGCGGGAGCAGCTGTTGTTGCCGGGCGATTTCGCGCCAACTTTCGTGGGTGAACGTAAAGCTGCCGCGGGTCGCTTCGTAATGCGCGGCGCGGATAATTCCTTGGACAACCACGAATTTGCCACCGGCGTTGTCCACGAATGCCTGTCCAACCAACACACCTCCGAGTTCGACCGCCTGATTGCTGGACGCATGTTCCCAAACGTCGCGCCACACGTCGATGTCGATATACACATCGAGTTCGCCGTCGGGCGCTGCCGAAACGCGCCGCACGGCCAACAGAGGACTCGTGTCCGGACGCGGTCCGCGCGAAGGCTGGCGTTGCCGGCTAATTCCAAAGTCGATTTCCGTGTTCACTCTGGTCTCCCACGAGCCTGACAAAATAAACTCGGTTCCCATTCCGCACTTTGACGATGTCGTCGGGCGGAATTCCTAGGTCACCCAATCGCCACGTTTGCCATTCGTCTCCCCGGACAACATTGTGCATGATGTGTGGCTGCATCGCTTCGCCACACATTTCGCAAATGCCCATTCGCTGGGTGACGCGCCCCAGCGGTCGGCGAACGGTGACGCGCGTATCGCAGCGCCCACACGCCAAGTCGATCAGCCAGTCGCGATCCAGTTCTAACCGCGGCTCTCCCCCCTCGTCGGATGGACACAGCGAATCGAACAACTCGGCAACCGTCGCCTGTGAACTCAAGGGCGAATCCACGATCGGTTCATAGCGCTCATGCGACAGGCAGTCGGGGCGGACAGGAAACGCCGTTTGGTAACAACGATTGCTGTCGCCATTGAAAACTAGCGCTGCGCCGCTGGTAACCGGTCTGCAATGCAACACCTTGAGAGCCTCTTGAACTTGCAAGCCGCCGATGATCGACGCAATGGTCGGCGCGGTCGGTACTTTGCCTTGCTGCATATCTTCCCGCGACAACAACGGGCAGCTATAGCGCAATTGGATCAAGCGATAATCGTTCTCCGTCATCGCGCATTCGTAACATCCTCCTTCGCCGGGGACGAAGACTTTGCAAACGCCGTTGATCTCTTGAATGCCGCCGTCGATCCAAGGCGTCCCCGCTTTCCAACACAAGCGATTGATCCACAACCGGGCTTCGCGGTTATCGACACAACCGATAACGACATCAGCATCGCGGATCAATCCCAGGCCGATATCGCACAGCACGTCGGCTTGCCAACCGACAATGCGGCAATCGGCATTCAATTGCCGGGCCATGTCAGCGGCCACCTCGGCTTTGCTGCGCCCTTGATGCTCAGCGCGAAACAGAACGGCGCGCGACAGATTACTGATTTCCACGCGATCGAAGTCGATCACCAGGATTTGACCGACTCCGACGAGCGCCAAGTTTTTCAGGGCTTCGTTTCCCAAAGCCCCCGCGCCAACGACTAAGACTTTGGCGCTGGCCAGCCGCGCTTGGTCCCACCATCCGATCAACCGAAGCCGATCATAACGGTCTTCGAGACCGATTTCCCACGTTGGGTCCGGTGAGTTCCGCGTATCGTCCGACACGTCATGTTGCGAGTCGGTCATGATGGATCCTTGGGGGCCGAATCGAGGCGCTAGAGGAACACAATTTCGGCCGCCGCCGGCTGCACGGCTTCCTCAACCAACCATGGCGACCGACGAGTGGCCGGCAGGTCACCCATCGCCACGCGATCGCGCAAAGGCCGCGGATCGATTGGGAGTTGCATCCCGGCTTGCGATTTCACCCACACCGCCGCCTCGCGATTGTAAGGACTTTCGGGATCAAAATTCCGGTAACGGACCATATCCCACAGCATATGACACAACCGTCCCAAAGTCACACTCGGAACCCAATGGGTTGCGAACCCTCCTAAACAAACGACACCGTGCGGGGAGATATTGGGATGAAAGATACTGGTGCGCCAAATGATCGTCGGCATCATGCGGGGATATCCGGCGCCCAACTCAATCGTTGCTTCGTGCTCGTTGGCCGGCTCGATTTGCCCGCCGGATCCCAAGCGCAGCCCCCAGCCATGAAAACGAACGCGATAGAGTTGCGGCGGCTGGCCGCGGGAGTCGACTTGCAGAATCGACGAATCGCGGACGAGTTGCCGCATTTCTTCAAAATCGGCTTGGAGGCGTTTCTCGCGCGGTGAAAGCATAGGTCGTTGTTCCCGTCTTATCCGTGTCACCCGCTGCCGGCCACGATCTCGGGGTAAATGATCAAATGGTCGCCGTCCTGCACGCGGGCTTCGACCAACGTTTCCTGCTCGAGCAATCGCCGCCCCCCTTCCTTGTGGTCGAGGCTGTAACTCATCGGCTGCCCGTCAGGGCCGATCACGGGCAGGTTCATTTTCGTTATGATGCTGGGCAATATGCGTTTGACCGTGATGGTATGCGCGACGACGGCCTCGACGCTTTTGGCACCTGTTTGGTCCAGAAACGTGACGCGCGTCCCGACGCGGGAATCGACTGCAGGTTCGTTTGACATTGGATTTTGACCTCCTGACTATTTTAACCGTTTCGCTCCCGACGGTTACTGCCGGTCCCGTTTTCAGGGAACATTCGGGGAACAATGGGAAATCTTGTCCGCGCCGGGTGCGATTTCCGAAAATTGCACGATTGTGTCAGGCCAACACCGTCTTCGAAGGCTCCCCTGGATACTCGGCGACATAGCGCGGCACGAGATAACCGGGAAGGGCCGACCGCATAGCCCGGACGATCTCGATTCCGGCGGCGATCGGCACTTCAAAATGCGCAGCCCCATGCACGCGATCCAATTGGTGCAAGTAATAGGGAATCACGCCCGCGTCAAACAGCCGTTCGCTCAGGTCGACCAACGTCGCCGTTTGGTCATTGACGCCGCGCAACAGCACGGATTGATTGAACTGCGTGACGTTGTCTATTCGCTTCAGGCGCGCCGCTGCCGCCCGGACGGCGTCATCGATCTCTAGTGGATGGTTGATGTGCCATACAAATGCGATCGGCAACTTGGCACGCGACAAGACCGCGCACAACGCCTCCGTCACGCGCTGCGGAATCACCGTGGGCAACCGGGTATGAATCCGTAGCCGCTGCAGGTGCGGAATTTGAACCGCACGGTGGATCAACTCCTCCAAATGTTCATCGACGATGGTCAATGGATCTCCGCCGCTGAAGATCAACTCGCGGCAACTGGAATCCGCGGCAATTTCGTTCAACGCCAACATCCAATCCGATCGGGATTTGGGGATCGACTCGTAGGGGAAATGCCGGCGAAAACAGTAGCGGCAATGGACGGCACAGACGCCAC
>JACTND010000168.1 GCA_014584305.1 Planctomycetota bacterium
TCATCAGAGTCAATAAGGCATACGAAGCTATGTTGAACGGCACGCCTAAAAACACGTCCGCGCTGCGCTGATAGAGTTGGCAGGAGAGCCGGCCTTGCGCGACATAAAATTGAAACAGCAAGTGGCACGGGGGCAGACGCATCTGATCGATCTGCCCGACATTCCAGGCGCTGACGATCAATCGCCGCGAATCTGGATTGCGCCGAATCTCGTCGATCACCCGCTCGATCTGGTCGATCGAACGCCCGTCGGACGTCTGCCAACGGCGCCACTGCGCGCCATACACCGGCCCTAAGTCGCCAGACTCGTTGGCCCATTCATTCCAGATCGTCACGCCCTGCTCCTGCAAGGAACGGACGTTGGTTTCCCCACGCAAAAACCACAACAACTCGTGAATGATCGATCGCAAATGGAGTTGCTTGGTGGTCACGCAGGGAAAACCCTCCGCCAGATCGAATCGCATTTGATAGCCGAAGATACTGAGAGTTCCTGTCCCCGTTCGATCGGATTTCTCGACTCCGTGCTCGAGAATGTGTTGCACCAGTTGCAAATACTGTTTCATACGTTGACCCATTGCCGTTGGGCAGCACTGCGGAGGACGGCTTCGCAGACCTTCTGCGTTTCGAGCGCCTCGCGGAACGTGGGGCCGGCCTCGCGATTGTCCGCCAGGGATTCCAAAAAGTCGGCGACTTGATGGATAAAGCTGTGCTCATACCCGATTTGCAAACCGGGAACCCACCAGTGGTTCATATAGGGATGGTCGCCTCCCGCATCGGTGACATGAACATCGCGCCAACCGCGCACGGCGCTTTCATCGCGATGGTCGAAGTATTCCAAGCGATGCAAATTGTGCAAATCCCAGCGGATCGATGCGTGTTGTCCGTTGATTTCAAACGTGTACAGCGCCTTGTGTCCTCGGGCATACCGGGTGGATTCGAACAGCCCTAACGAACCGTTGGCAAAATGGCACAGGAAGGCGCAGGCATCGTCGATGCCGACGGGCTCCACGCGCCCCGTCAGATTGTGCTTGCGCTGTTTAATAAAGGTTTCGGTCATCGCCGACACGTCGGCAATCGGACCGTTGATCCACAACGCCGTGTCGATGCAGTGCGCCAGCAGGTCTCCCGTCACACCCGAGCCGGCGGCGGCGATGTCTAAACGCCAAAGTCCGGTCCCGCCCTGAGGTAAATCCTCGGAGATGGTCCAGTCCTGCAAAAAATTGGCTCGATAGTGGTAGATTTTTCCTAGTCGGCCCGACGCAACGAGGTGTTTGGCCAGCGTCACGGCGGGGACGCGACGATAGTTGTACCAGACCATGTTGCGGACGCCGGCCCGTTCAACCGCCTGGCACATTCGTTCCCCTTGGTGCACATCCACCGCCAGGGGTTTCTCGCAGAAAATCATTTTGCCGCGCGCAGCCGCCACCTCTGCGATCTCTGCATGGAGGTTATTCGGCACACAGATATCAATCGCGTCGATGTCCGATCGCTCCACCAACTTCCGCCAATCCGTTTCGACCGACCGATATCCCCATTGGTCGGCGAATTTGTGGATGGCGGCCGCATCGCGCCCACACGCGGCTTGCAATACGGGCCGATAGGCGAGATCGAAAAAATGGTTGACTTGGCAGTAGGCGTTGGAGTGGGCGCGGCCCATGAATCCATAACCGATCAAACCAATTCGCAATTCTTGTGAGGGCATACAAACTCCTGATACGATCTGTCACCTGCGGACGGCCTGGATCTCACGGCTGTGCATCGCGCACGCGAATCATCAATTCCAAGACGCGAACCCATGTTTGTGGGTCGAGCAGCTTGGCATTGGCAAACATACAGCCATCCCAACAAATGTGCTGGATACCGCGCTGTGCGGCGTCGCGCAACCAGTACGTCGAACAACGGACCACATCCAGCTTGCCTTGCGGGTCGTCCGCCGGGCAATGCCGCCCCGTCTTGTCGTGTGCGCCGCTGCCATGGACCGACCCGTCGTTCTGCGCCACATGAAAGTCGATCGTCCACGGTCGGAGCGCGTCGGTCATGATTTGGTAGGCAGCCCAAAACTCGGCTTCCGTGTAACCGGGAGACAACAACGCGTGCTCGGCCGCATTGTAACCGAGCAAGTACAAATACGTGTGCGCCAAATCGGCTTGGAAGCCGACGACCTCCGGCATGGCGACCATTTCCAACAAACGCAACATGTCGCGCCAACTGTGCATCCCGCCCCAACAAATTTCCCCTTCGGCCGCCAAACGCTGCCCGTACTGGCGCGCAATCTGACCAGCGCGCTGGAACGTCTCAGCAATGTGTCGTTGATTGACCGTCGGGTCTTGAGACCAATCGTTGGGGCTGCACGCGGAATCAATCCGGACCACGCCGTAGGGGCGAACTCCCAGATCACTCAACCGGCGGGCGATCGCACAGGCTTTCTCCACCGCCGTCAAGAATCGCTGTCGCTTGTCGGCCGGCCCCATCGCGCTGGCGTCAAACCAAACCGGCGCGACGACGCTCCCTACGACCAAACCGTGTTGAGCAACCCGATCGGCCAACTGACGAAGTCCTGCGTCATCCACATCGATGGGAGTATGCGGCTCGTAGAGGAAGATATCAACGCCGTCGAATCGCGTTCCGGCAACTTCCGTTTGCGCAGTCAATTGCAACATGGTGTCCAGGTCGATCGCCGGCTCTTCGGCCCCCGGTCCCTTGCCCACCAAGCCCGGCCACATCGCATTGTGCAGTTTGAGTTTCGTCATTGCCTTATCCCTGATGTCCCTGCAGATGGTCCCCGACGTTCGGAATCTCGCCGAACGCGTCGGGGCCGAAATAGCGCAACCCGACCAGCGGTTCGACACCGGAATTGACGATCTCAACGCCGCGCCGCGCCGCATCGAACGACAGGAAAAACTCGTCGTCCGTGGATTGTCCGAAACGAATCATAATCGGTGCCTGAGTAAAGAACGGACCGATCCGCCCGCAACCTTGAACCGTCAGCCAGCCGCTGGCGGCCGGATCGCGCAGCGTCATCCGCGCGCCAGGGTCGATTGTCAATTCACGCGCGCTGAACAGTTGGCGACCGTTCACCAGCCCATAGACCACCCAGCGATCGATCCAACCGTCTCCCCGTTCGGCCACGATCGGCTCGAGATAGTTGTTTCGCTTGAAGTGCGGATCGACGTTCTTCTCCCAATCGAGTTGCCCGATAATAAAGTCGAGGTCCTCGTGCCGGTCGGCAGGCATATCCTTGGTCAGCAAACTGCGCGGCACGAATCGGCCTTCAACCACATTTTGAAACATGGCGAACACGTCACTCCCCCATTGGGGTTCATACGTGCACAACGATCCGGGCGCGTGCAAAACGCCGGGAGGGATTAACCAACCTGTCCCCTTGGTCAAGGAGTATGCCTTCGACAGATCGAGGATGCGGTTGTCAACGCGATACCAGTTCTCCAAGCAGCGCCGGAGTTGGCCACGCGTCGTTCCCGGCTCCAATCCCATGAACGTGTACGGGAAGTGGTTGTCGCAATTATTGTATTGGGGAGGGAAGTAGTACGCTTCGGGCTTCCCTTCACAGCCAACCAACCGGGCGTCGGCGTCCGATTGATGCATATGGTGCGGGATCGGACCCATGTTGTCGAAGAATTTCGAATACACCGGCCAGCGTCCGTATT
>JACTND010000020.1 GCA_014584305.1 Planctomycetota bacterium
CATGGGCACAGCGATCAAGCGGGCGATCCGCATTCCCCGCATTTAAGCGGCCCCGGTTGGTGGGGCGCGATCAAAGGGTTTTGGCACAGCCAGGTCGGGTGGTTGTTTACTGGTTATTGGACCCGCCCGGAATTGGGAAAATACGTGCCCGACCTGATGAAGGACCGCCTGTTGGTTTGGGTCAATCGATTTTATTATCTGTTTGTGCTGGCCAGTCTCGCGATTCCGGCCGCGCTGGGATACGGTGTGGAACTTTGGTTGGGGGACGGAACTCGGTCTCCGTGGTTTGGCGCGTTTCTCGGATTTTTGTGGGGAGGCCTGGTGCGCATTCTATGGACCCATCACGTCACCTGGTCAATCAATTCCGTTTGCCATTTGTTCGGCAAAAAGCACTTCGAGTCAGATGATGAATCGACCAACAACTTCTGGTGTGCGCTGCTGAGCATGGGCGAGGGCTGGCACAACAACCATCACGCGTTCCCGTCGTCGGCGCGGCACGGACTGTACTGGTATCAGTTTGACTTGAGTTGGTGGATTATCCGCTTAATGCAAGCCTGCCGATTGGCCTGGAACGTTCATTTGCCCAGCCAACATGCCTTGGCCGCGCGCCGTATTGAAACAAAACGCCGCTGACGCGAATGGTACGCTGAAGGACTCGTCATTCAGGCATACGGTTGAGATTGTTGTATGACGGACAGGACGAACGGTTCGCAGTAGCCGACACGTCTGTTTTGCCGTTGCGGCAATCCGGTCAAGAATCGTACTCGTTCTCAATGAAATGGTACTCGTACTCGACAAGTGCGTTTCGAGAACGAGCGCGAACACGAAAAACTCTCATCAACGACATTTCCTTCCCCGGCGAGTGGAAATGCACTCCGACAATCGCGGCAGCGAGGACGAACGCTCCCCTCATTAGCGTTTCGGATTGCGACTCTCGCGTGAAAGGGAGCGCGCTGTACGGAATCAGCGGCCCGTGCGGCTTGTCGCGGCCGAAAAAAACCGAGCCGCTGTTGGGAACAGCGGCTCAGTAGGGTGAGGTCGTGCGAGTGGCGGGCCGAGTGGGATCTTTCGCCCTTAGAAAACATCGAGAATAAAATGATGTCCCCAGTGGTAACGGCGCGGCGTGGGATAATAGTTTTGCCATTGTTTGTTGTACACGGGAATCCGCATTTCGGGCGGATAGCGGAAGTACATGGACTCCGCACTGCGATAATAGTCGTTCCCCCAGTAGTTCTGCGGGTAATAGATATACGGATAGTGGTAGAACCGCTCCATGTTTCGCATGGAGCTTTGCCCGCCCCATACCGCGCCGTACGCTTGGTCTTGGGCTGTGGCTGAGCTCGCCTGGCTGGACCAAGCGATGGCGGCCGCAACAAGTGCAGCCAGAACCGTACGACGAATCATGGAGTTTCTCCCCTCCTGTGTGGTGCGCGTGCCGCAAAGCCGGAACGTCAACCGGCGGCTTCGTTCAGTCAACACTGGTGGAATCGGCTAACCCTAGGACCGGAATTAACTGATTCACCGCCAAAACCGTTTCCTTTGCCCGAATTGCGCAAATTGCCAAACCCGGCAAGAATTCGTTTGCCGGGCAAACTAGGAAAAGTTTGCCGTTGAAGTTGGCCACTGGCGTCCACACCCTACCAACCCAGTTTCAGTGAGATTGGCGAATCCACTGTTGAATGACGCGCGCCGCCGTGTCGGGATCGTTCTGGATGAGTTGATCGATCTGCTGGCGAATCTCCGTCATTCTTGGACTGTTTGCGGCGCCATCCAAGCGCTCCGCTTGTTTGTCCGTCGCTCGACGTCGATTGCGCCGCGCCGTGGTTACATACAGAAAGGCAGCTAACATCAAGCTGGAGATGATGGCGACCGCGGCCCCCGAACCACGAAAACCGATGCGATGTAGCCAAGCAGGCCAGGCGGCGGCAGATTTGCCGGCCATTTTTGGTTCCGCGGCGAACGCGAATTCAATGGTATTGTCCATCGCAGACAAGTGACTGTTCGGCAACAAGGGCCGGATTTTCTGCGCGAGTTCCAGGCGGAGCTTATCGAACGCCAGGCGTGCTTCTTCCGCATTCCACTCGGCGGCCTCGCGGTCGCTCGCGCCGCGCGACGACTCCCAATAGGTTCGGACAGTCGATTCGGGAATCGTCAACGAAACGCTGAATTCGGGCGCTGGTTTGCTCGGCGGGGAATAGGCTGCAGCGCGCGCCGGCACATCGGGAGCATCCGCACGCAAGTGGGCGGTTGTAGGTACCTGTCCTTTGACCGAAGCTTGGCCATTGGAGCCGACGACGGGCATACTCGACGCCTGCCCATTCCCAGTTTCCGGTGGCGCTAACGGCGCGGCGGCCAATGGATCGGAAATCATCGGAGGATTGACCAGAACGCGATCCGGAACGATGCGCACGAACAAGTCGATCGGGCCATACGCCGCCAGCTGGTGTTGGATCTTCTCTTGCAATTCGTGTTTGGCCTGCATCTGCCGCCAGCGGACCGGCTCCTCAGTCATGTGGGCACTCGTCCACAAGGGATCATGCGTCAGACCACAATTCAAATCGGTCACATAGATGCGATCGGGTGCGGCGCCGGCCACAGCTCCCAATACGATACGCCGAATCGAGTCGACTTCATCGTCGTGCAGAACCTGCCCCGCCGGGGGCTGAATGGAAATGATGCAGGAATATTGTCGCGGTTGGTAAGGACTGGTTGTTTCGATGACATCCAAATCGACGAGTACGGACTCGACAAACGGGAGTCGAATGATCAAATCGCGCAGGTTCTGTTTGCGCTGGTGCAACTCCAACAGTTCCTGTTGGCGCTTCGTGGCCAGTATATTGATCGTGGGCGCTGGCGGGGCGCCGATCCGCAATTTATCGGGGACGGCGTCATGTTCCAGCAAGGCTTGAGAGTACGCCGCCCAACGATGTTGCGGGACCAAAATAACCTGGTCGCGCGTCGTGAAATCACTCAGGTTAGCTTTGGCAAAGGCCATTCGCATCCGTTGGGCTTCCACCGCGGTCACTTCGTTCCCTTCGAGGAGCGGGACGAGCACGATCTGTTGCGCCTGGTGCCAATGCCAGATGGCGATCGCCACGATCACGGATAAGCAAACAACGGCGGCAACCTTTCCGGCGCGAGACAACGTTTGCCAAGCAGTCCAAACGCGACGATACCAAGTGGTTGATTCCATAGTTGGCTCCCGTTAAGCGGCTCGCGGTACGGTTTCCATGGCGCGGCGTTGCGGGACATGCAGCACAAGCGCCAGTCCTCCTTGAGGGCATTGCCACACTTCAATGTCGCCACCGCAGGCAATTGCGATCATCTCGGCGCGTTGTAATCGCTCATCCCGACAAACCACGGATGCCAAGCGGACGACGTTGGGAGTCGGTCCATCCGATTCACGGTTTGCGATGAGATCGTCGAATGGCCCTGCTAGCTCGAGTTCCCAATGGTCGCCGCAATCAATCAAAGTAATGGACAATTCGCTGCGGTTGGGGCTTTGCTCGATGGCAAACGACAACAGGCACTGAATGGCGGTAGTCATCGGAAAGGCCTGTCCGCGGATCGGGACATCATCGAGATCGAAATCGAGCGCCAACTGCCGGGCGCGGATTTCCGGCCCCAATTG
>JACTND010000044.1 GCA_014584305.1 Planctomycetota bacterium
TCATCTAAAAGCAAAACTTTCCAGCGATATTTTTCTCCCGACTTTTCAATGGTTGAAGTGTTTACTTCTTTTTCTCCATAAGTTTTTAATAGCTCATTGCCTAATCGAACTATATGACCTACTACTTCGCTTATATTTTCTTGAGTGAGATTTTGAAAAGCAACCTGAAATGCCAATTCAGCAGGAGTAGCATCAACTAAAAAAAGTACATGCATCCGCTTGATGGTTTGATTTCAAGTTTGTTGCATAAAGCTGGTCAACCATCGCCAGATAGGTAGTCGGATCGGCAGCCAACTTCTTTTCGCAGCCGGGGCAGCAGATAAAGACGCGGCGGCCATTGACCAATACTGACTTGGCGTTTCCAGGCAATGCTTTGTCCATCACGGGGCATTTCCCTTGGGCAGCTCGTAGGTTGGCCTCAATGGATGCGCTATGGTTGGCATTTGCTGCTTTCCCTTCGCAGCCCTTGCAGCACAGAAAAAACTCTTCGCCTTCGGACGTCTTTACCCAAACCGGCTCGGCCATCGATCCCAGCTCTTCGCCTGAAACAGGGCAGATTTTCTGGGCTACTATGCGACGATGAACCTTTTCTTTTTCAGCGGCTCCAGCGACATACGCCGCGTATTTTTCGTCGACCATTGCTGTATATGTCGTCGGGTCGACGGCGATTTTCTTCGAGCATGGCGGACAGCAGACAAAAATCCGGCGGCCGTTTACAACGGTCGATGAAGCATTTTTAGGCAACTCTTCTTCCATCACGGGGCAGATCCCTTGAGCCTTGGCCATATTGGCTTGTATGGTCTTCCAGTAATCCGCGTTAATGGCTTGATCCTTGCAGCTTTCGCAGCAGAGAAACGCCGTTTCGCCTTCGATTTGAACCTTGATCAGGTCTCCCATCGAACCGAGCTTCTCGCCCATTACCGGACAGATTCCTTGGACTTTCGCTAGCAACAGGTCGGAAGGGGAGAGTTGCAACGGAGTCGTCGACTGTGCAGCAGCCAGATTCGCAAACAGGGCAAGCATAAAAAGGGACACAAAATGTCTCATCGTTAATCTCCAATAGTGTTCGAAATTCAAGAAACTTCTGGTCATTAGGGGGCGGAATCAGTCCAATCCTTCGGCATACTCATCCAGTTCGCACCCTTCTACCACGACGGTGTTTAAAATCCGTTCGACCTTCAAAAGCCGATTGCGGATAATGAATGCCGCTCAAGCCCGATGCAGACGCACACGAGCATTTGCAAGGTTGGATGCCAACCGGATGGATTTCCTTCACGGCAGCGAAAAAAATATCCCCAAATCACTGAATTTCACGCACATGGAAAAATGGTGAAAAGCAGCTGACGAAGAAATGCTGCATGCCCAGAGTCGCAATTGGCATGGTTCGATGCCAATGAATTCGAACACTCGCCAGCAAGCTCGATTCCCGAGCCAGTAACCATTTGCGACAAAGTTGATCTACTGCTGATCCAGCGACTCACCGCGTAGGCCGTCGTCACCGCTTTCGTCGGTGGTCGGATCAAGAGCTCCGGTCAAGGCGTTGCCTTTCATTTTCGCTTGCGCCTGAGCCAACTGAGCTTGAGCCTCCAAGAAACTGATATTGGAATCGAAGAACGTCTTTCTCGCGACTAACACCTGCACAAAACTCGATTCGCCCGCTTTATAGGATTCATCCGCTAATTGGAGCGACTCGACCGCACTGGGCAGAATTTCCCGAGTGTATTGCTCAACGGCTGCCAGTGCGGAGTCATATTCGCGGGCGATGACTGCAAACCTCGACTTGATGGACAATTCGACTCGTTCGGCATCCTTGATTGCCCGACACAACTCCGCTTGAGCGGCCGAGATATTGCCCTGGTTGCGGTTGTTCGTTGGAATCGGTACACCGACTTGCAAGTTGATCAAGCCAGAATTCGAATCGTTATCTATGCCAGCGGCAAGTTGAGCGGTGATATTCGGAATGGCTTGGACTCCTTGCCGATTCAAATTGGCACGAGCCCTCGCGATTCTCGCACGGGCAGCTTCCATTTCAGGGCTGGTTTCAACGACGGCTGACGCAAACGCCCGCCAGTCCAAGAGCTCCGCCTGCTGCGGCAATTCACCCATGACTTGCGTCATTGGCAGGTCGGGTACTCCCGCAATCGCGACTAACTCTTGCCAAGCTGTAGCGAGGGCAATTTCCGCCTGCTGGCGTGACAGATTGATTTCGTTTTTTTGAATTTTTGCTTGCAATACATCGACTTTGGTGCCTTCCTGAGCCTTCATTCGAGTTTCGGAAAGCTCTAACCCCTTTTCGACAACACCTTCAAACTCAGAGACTAATTCCACTCTGCGTTGTGCGGCCAGTACTTCAAAGAATTTAATCTCGATGTCGGTCAATACTCGAATTTGCTGGGCATCGTACTCGAATCTTTGTGCTCGCAATGCTTCGTTGAGCACGCTTTGGTTCAGCTCCAACTTGCCACCCCGAACAAACTGTCGTTCGAAGAACATCGTATGCTGGTCAGTGCCTTGATCGGCGAGCTGAACTGCCTGATAGCCAACAATCGGATTGGGCCGCAATCCGACCTGAGTTCGGTATCCGGCAGCTTTTTGCGTGGTGGCTGCCAACGCCTGAATGGTGGGATTGTTTTCGATCGCCAACGATTGGAAGTGAGTCAACGACATCAAGCTTTGCGATTCTTGAAATTGAGCACCGATGGGATTCAATTCCAGTTCGGAGGGCGGTTCGGCTGATTGTGTGCCCGAAAAGTCTCTTGAGTTATCCAACTCATCGTAAGCCGCTTGGGATATGACTGCCGAAACCTGAGTTTGGGGTCGGGCAGAGATTTGACTTTGCCGCGACCGAGACTCCTGCTCGATTACCGTGCGGCTGGTCGACCGACAACCGGTTGCCACAATCGCCAACGCCGCCGCCACGAATACTCCAGAAATCTTCATGTTTATTTCATCCTGACAATTCTTCCCGAGTTTTGGATTGCGACGGTACGACACGAAGTATCGGCTTTATCGTCGGGAAGGATTGAGGCAGTCAGCCATTCGTGAGGGTTGTTATGATTGTGTCGGTTATCTCGGTATCCTAGCGAAGTCCGTCAGAATGTCGATTTACCTGAAAATTTCGAATTAGCGGTCGCAACTTAGCTATAACCCTTATCACGAGAGACTTAGAGAGTGCCGAGACTTACGCCGAGAACGGCCGGGAAGTCTCCCCAAAGGACTCGCGCCGGTCGTCGGAATGAGGTCGGAAATGGGAGATTTTGAGAGGCGAGAGTTTGGCGAAATGCCGGGAAAACAAGGGCCAGAAACGCGAACAGGCCGACGTTTTGAGGCGTCGGCCTGTTGGTATAACCGCAGGGTCAAACAAAGTTTGAAGCCTTTGATTCAGTTGCGGGGGCAGGATTTGAACCTACGACCTCGAGGTTATGAGCCTCGCGAGCTACCGGGCTGCTCCACCCCGCGCTGAAATGGTACCAAATCCAGTTGAGCTGTCTAGGCCCCGTCCGGAGGAACAAATGGTTCTGCCGGTTCGCCGAAGGCGGCTTGGGCCGCAAATGGAATCTCCCGTTACCCATAATCGAGTTTCCGAAATGGACTAAAGCGCATGGATTGCGTCAAGCCCGCGGCTAGCGCTTGGCGGTTCAGGCCAATACGACGAAATCATCGGTAACCGAATGTGCGCTAAGCGGCACTAGCGCCTTGCACGTAAGGACGAGATGACACAAGCGACCGTAGCCGAATATACGATTCGTGGCACTTGGGTGACGACGGTGATCGATCCCGAGCGCGGGATTATTCGTTCGGAAGCTTGTTGTGCGATCCGTCGCAACGCGGCGCGGTGCCGGTTCGCTTGCACCGACACATCCAGACTTCCTCCGATTTTTCGGCCGTGAAGACCAGTGGCACAAAACGCGTTCCTTTGTGCTTGCCGTCGCAAAACGGCTGGTTGGCCGATTGCCCACAGGTGCAAAACGCATAGCGTTTACCGCTTTCCAATTGAATGGGGGCTGGAGTACGTGCGGCGATGTGTGGCTGTTCCATCGTTAGGCTATCCGGCTACGGTCCAGGTGTCACCACTCGTAAACAATTTCGTCAAATCGCCCAGTCCACGTTCCGATTTCGCTTGAGCAATCTGGTCGTTGAGCAGGTCGTTGTACGTCGGACGCTCAACCGCGCGAAACACACCGATCGGTTCCGGGAATTGCGGATGCCTCATGCGACTCAGAATATAGGCCAGCGTTGGCGTCTCGGCCCGTTCATCGTGGAACAACAGATCGTCAACCGCCACGCGATCGCCTAACTCGACTACTTCCGGAGAAAAACCATGGAGTCGAATACCTTTGGTTCCTTTGGCGTAGATCAACGGCTTGCCGTGTTCCAACTCCACGGTGTTGTTCTCGCGGACATTGCGATCCTGCGCATATTCCCAAGCGCCGTCATTGAAGACATTGCAGTTTTGGTAAACTTCGACGAACGAAGTGCCGCGATGTTGGGCAGCGCGAGTCAACACCATGCCCAGATGTTGGATGTTGCTGTCGATCGAACGCGCGACAAAGGTCGCCTCGGCAGCCAAGGCTACCGAAATCGGATTGAGCGGGTAATCGATCGAGCCGCGGGGTGTACTCTTGGTTACGTGCCCCATGGGTGACGTTGGGGAGTATTGCCCCTTGGTCAAACCGTAAATGCTGTTGTTGAACAGGATCACATTGAGGTCAATGTTGCGCCGCATCACATGCAGAAAGTGATTGCCGCCGATACTGAGCGCATCGCCGTCGCCAGTAATGACCCACACGCTGAGATCGGGCCGAGTTGTTTTTAGACCCGTGGCAAAACCAGGCGCCCGCCCGTGAATGCTGTGCAAGCCGTACGTGTTCATGTAGTACGGAAATCGGCTGGAACAACCGATGCCCGAGATGAAAACCGTCTTCTCCGGCGGCACGCCCAACGTCGGCAACACCTTGCGCATTTGCGCTAAAATAGAATAATCGCCGCAACCTGGACACCAACGTACGTCTTGATCCGAAGCAAAGTCACCCGGCTTCAATACTTGTAGTTCCGTGGACATGGATGGACTCCCTATTCCGCCAGCCCTAGGATGGACTGGATCAATTCGCTGACTTTAAACGGTTTCCCTTGCACCTTGTTGGCGCCGACGGCCTGAATTCCAAAGCGGGCATTGACCAGCATGCGCAATTGTCCCAAGTTGAGTTCGGGAATCAACACCTGTTGGTATCGATGCAGCACCTCTCCGAGATTCGCCGGAAACGGATTGAGCCAGCGCAGATGGGCGTGGGCCACTTGTTTTCCGGCGCGACGGGATTCCACGACCGCCGTGCGGCAAGCGCCATAGGTGCCCCCCCAACTGAGTACCAACAATCCGCTCTCCGGTCCATCGACTGTGATCGGCTCGATGGCGCTGGCCACGTTTTCGACTTTTTGCGCGCGGGTCCGCACCATATGTTGATGGTTGCCCGGTTCGTAATTGACGTTGCCCGTCACGTCTTCTTTTTCCAAACCGCCAATGCGATGCATCAATCCGGGTGTTCCCGGCAAGGCCCAGGGGCGGGCCAGTTTTTCATCGCGCTGGTAGGGCCGGTAAGGGGTGCCGTTCTCCGCGCCCGCCGGGTGCGTCACCGCAATTGGCGCTAGCGTTTTGACATCGGGA
Source organism: Planctomycetota bacterium (assembly GCA_014584305.1). Classification (GTDB taxonomy): domain Bacteria; phylum Planctomycetota; class Planctomycetia; order Pirellulales; family Pirellulaceae; genus BJ22. The sequence goes on from JACTND010000044.1 coordinate 5,663, forward strand.
ATCCGCCAAGGCTCCGCGCCGTTGGCAACATAACCATCGGACAAGACAAAGACGGGGGTCATAAATTGCGTGGCGATGCGCCACGCTTCGATGGCGGTGTCAAAACAATCGCCCGGGCTGCGCGCGGCAATTACTGGAATCGGGCATTCGCCGTTGCGGCCGAAGAGAACCATGAGCAGGTCGGCCTGTTCGGTTTTCGTCGGCAATCCCGTGCTGGGCCCGCCGCGTTGGATGTTGATTACCAACAACGGGAGTTCCAACATCACCGCCAACCCGATGCCTTCTTGTTTCAGCACGATGCCGGGCCCACTGCTGGTGGTGACGGCCATCGACCCGCCGAACGCCGCTCCGATCACGGAGCAAATCGCCGCGATTTCGTCCTCAGCTTGGAACGTGCGCACGCCAAAATGCTTATAGCGACTCAACTCGTGTAGCACATCGCTGGCCGGTGTGATCGGGTACGAGCCCAGAAACAACTCCTTGCCGCTCAAGTGGGCGGCGGTCATCAAGCCCCAGGCCAATGCCTGGTTCCCCATGATGTTCCGATAGGTGCCGGGCTCCAACTTGGCCGGGGCAACCTCGTAGGTGGACGCAAACTCCTCGGTTGTTTCACCATAATTCCATCCGGCCCAGAGGGCTTTGCGATTGGCTTCAGCAATTTCGGGTTTATGAGCGAACTTCGATTCGATGAACCGCAACGTCGCGCTCATGTCGCGACCGAAAAGCCAGTACAGCAGACCCATCGCAAAAAAGTTCTTGCATTGATCGGCCAGCTTCTGCGAGACTCCCGTTTCCGCCACAGCGGTTCGCGTCAACGTGGTCATCGGGACTTCGATGACGCGATAACCGTCCAACGCGCCGGTCGTTCGCGGATCTTGATCGATCTTGGCCAGCTTGAACTCCTTGGGTTCAAAACTGTCCGAATTGAGAATCAAAATTCCTTGAGGCTTCAAATCGCCGACGTTGGTTACCAAGGCCGCCGGATTCATCGCCACGAGCGCGTCCAAACCATCGCCGGGAGTAAAAATCTCGGACGATGCGAAATGGAGTTGAAAGCCGCTGACGCCGGCGCGGGTTCCCCGCGGGGCGCGAATCTCGGCAGGAAAATCGGGGAACGTCGCGATATCGTTGCCGACCAACGCGGACGTGTTCGTCAGTTGCGTCCCCGCCAACTGCATGCCGTCGCCCGAGTCGCCGGCCAAGCGAACCACAATATCGGTGACCTTTTCAATATGACGGCTTGATTTCGATTGCGTGACATCATTCACAGTGGTGGACATCGCCAATTCGTTCGAGGAAAGCTCGCCTCATTAGTTGTTTCCGTTCGACGGCTGCATTCAATTGTAGTCCGCCGGTGCGTCGTTTCTGTTCGCACACAGATGTTAGTTTGGCACAGCTAACCCGTTTCCGAAAGGGGGAAAAGTCAGTAGAATCCCCCGGAAAAATAGAATCGAAGTCCAACTCGAACTGGAAAGTAATCCGTCATGGAACGCACGCTAATTCTCTTGAAACCCGATTGCATTCATCGCCGACTGATGGGCCGCATCATCGCCCGATTCGAAGAAAAGGGCCTCAATATCATCGGGATGAAAATGATGCAAGTGACACCAGAATTGTCGCGTCGGCATTACGCGGAACACGTCAATAAGCCGTTTTACCCGGGCTTGGAAGCGTTCATTACCGCGTCGCCGGTGGTGGCCATGGTGCTGGAAGGGCTGGAAGCAATCCGGGTGGTTCGCGAGATGCTGGGCAAGACCAATGGTTTGCAGGCGTCGCCGGGTACGATCCGCGGCGACTTTAGCAGCAGCCGCCAAATGAATCTGGTACATGCGTCGGATGGCCCGGAAGCGGCTTCGCGGGAAATCGATCTCTACTTCCGGGCCAATGAGATACACCCCTTCGCGCTGACCTTGACGCCCTGGCTTCGCGCTGGGGATGAGTGACGAGTGCCGCACGTGTTCAACATGCACACACGATGCAATCGTCAATGCGATCTCCGGAAAAGGGGTCAGATAATGGAACTGGTGATTCCGCTTCTCGGAACCTAAATATTTTGAGTCAAGAAGTCTGCCGACGTTTGGGTGCCCATAGCGCTCCACGTAGCCGCGTCAATCGACTCAGTGATCGATGCCGTGTGCCCGTCAACCAAAACTACGTTCACCAATCCGGCATGGCGGCTGACGATTGAAAGCTCTTTGGCGCTAGCTGGGAGCACTGCCAGATCCCGACGTTGGACGGCGTCGATGGGGCCTCCCGTCGAAACAAAGTAATGTGACCTCGCGTCCCTACGGCCATCCCCTGCGACTGACCGTTAATCCATACGACAACGTGAAGAACTTGACGCTATTCGGTGAACTCGTTGGCCGCGTGGCTAGCGACCGCCAAAGCCATCGACGCGATCAAAACCGTGGCCGAATCGCGCGACACCTGAGCGGCGAATATCGAGATGCATCGGCGACGTGGGCGCATGAGATTGTGGGTCAAAGAAAAGATGTTTCAAGGCCGAGGAATATCCCGCAACACGCGCTTGTTTCGTACCGGATGTGAACGGCGCGGCTTTTTCCAAAAGTATCAATGGCACTGTGATCGTAAACCATGCGTGGCGAGCACTTGGAACTTGCTGGCCATTCACGCAATCGTCAGGCACTGCCGGCCGCACGAACAGTTGCATGCGCAGCTCGACTGGTGCCACCGGAGGCTCGTAGTCGAAAGTCAACTCGTATTGCGATTGACCGGGTATAAACGTGAGCGTCATGCCTTCGAGAATAACCAGACCAGGTTTTGCGTATGCTGCTCCATAGGTGTCATAATCGCCGAGCGGAAAGAACGCCGGCGCGGCGAATTCAAGTCGTTCATACGGATCCGGTGTCATAGCACTCTGTTTACCCGAGCAGCAGGATTCTTGCTGATGGTTTTCCGACGGTTCCCGCTTGACCATCGCCGCAATCTCCCCCGCTGGGATTTCTGCGATGTCCTGAACCGAAACCATCGGTGGACTGGGCAATTTTTCTGAACTCCCCGACGAAAGGGAGGGTTCGATGGTTTCCTGGGGTTTGTTCGTAGGCGCATCGCTCGGTGTATCCGACATCTTCGAGTTTTGAGCGTCAAGCTCGATTTGGCAACTCGATCGTTGCGCTGGGTAGTGGAAGAAACTTCGATTCGTGCCAGGACAATGATAAACCAGCGGCAGTTCTTCGGAACCTGATAACAGACAGAGACAATCCTTCCAATCGACTCCGTCCATTACAGGCAATCGTGCGTGAGGCCAATCCTCGTCGGCGTGCGCGCAGGCCAGGGAGGTGGGCAATGCCGGCCCCAGGCACAGAGCGAGCAATCCGAGTTTTATCACTACTATCTTGTTGATTAGATACATATCTAGTCGTCGCGGTACTGTTGCCGCACGCGTTCGATTCTGGGGAAGCTCTCGAACAGCCCTTGCACAACTTGCGGATCGAAATGGGTGCCCGTTTCCTCGATGATGATCTGCAGGCATTTGTCAGTTTCAAACGCCGGTTTGTATGGCCGTGGACTTTGCAGCGCGTCATACACATCAGCTACGGCCACGATCCGTCCTTCGATGGGAATTTCTTCGCCTTTGAGACCCAACGGGTAACCCTTGCCGTCCCACCGTTCGTGATGTGTCAACGCGATGCGGGCTGCTAGTCTCAGGATGGGCGCGATCTTATCCGACGAGTCATCCCCGTCCGGGACCTGCAAGCTCGCGGCAGCCGCAAACTGTTTGGCTACGAGCGGTTCGATGATCCGGCATCCAATCAGACAATGGTTTTGCATCACCGAGAACTCATCCGGCGTCAATTTGCCGGGGTTCAGCAAAATCGAGTCTGGGATTCCAATCTTGCCGACGTCATGCAATTGGGCGGCCAGTTCCAATTGTTCGCAATAGTGGCGATCAAATCCCAACTGTTCGCCCAATATCGCGGAGTACTTGCCGACGCGCAGGACGTGTTGCCCCGTATCGTTGTCGCGAAACTCAGCGGCCTTGGCTAAGCACTGAATGACTTGTTGCCGGGAGTTTTCCAGCTCGCGCGTACGCAACCTAACCTGGCGCTCCAACTCGTCGGCTTCATTGCGGAGCCGATCCTGATACGTCTTGACCGTCAAGACATTATGGACGCGCAAAATCAGCTCCGCAGCATCCACCGGTTTACCCAGGAAATCGGCACAGCCTAACTTGAGCGCATCGCGACGGGTAGCGGAGTCATTGCTGGCGCTGAGGATGATGATCGGTATCAACTGCAATGCGGCAAATTCTTGGCGCTCACGTAAAATGTCGATGCCGGACATGCCGGGCATCACGATATCGAGCAATACCAAGTCAGGTTGGAACGACAACATCGTGGAAATAACTTGTGTCGGGTCGGTAACAGTTTCCAACCGCTGATAACCCTGTTCTTCCAATAAACGGCGGACCACTCGGACCACCAACGATTCATCGTCCACAATCAGAATCTTGGCGTGACGCGCTGCGGGGCGCGCCGAGACACGATCCGTCGAAATGGTCTCCGACGGTGAACCAGAAGGCTGAACGACCAATCTGTCGTCCTGGGTCACGATCGTCGCCGTTGTGGTCAACATGATTTGGGAAGTTGTCTAATGTGGAACGTGTTGCGATTTGGTTGCACATAAACCCCGCGTGTTAACTGTAGGTTATCAATTCGCACCATGTGGCAATGCCGGCCCTTCCCAACCATAGATTGTCACTAACGCTGCACCGACATTGCATTTCCTACGAACCGGCCGCCGATTTACACCAGATATTACGCCTTTGCCGATTGGTCTGAATGGTGCACAATTTCGGAGGATGCAATTAATCCATACGGGTCGCCGACTTGTGGCGGCCCATACGTTAGCCTAGAACAGCGGCAACAGACGTTGCGTCGATGGATGGCGCGGGTAGATGACGATGAGGGACGAATGCGCGAAACAGAAATAGTCATTGGAGTCTGCGGAGGCATTGCGGCTTACAAGTCGGCGGTGTTGGTCAGCAATTTGGTTCAACAAGGATTCGGTGTACGCGTGGTATTGACCGCGTCGGCACGGCAGTTTGTCGGCGAGGCGACATTTGCGGCCTTGACGGGGCGACCGACCGCTACCGATGTGTTTGATCCGCAGTTTCCCTTAGGGGCACATATTGAGCTGGCCCGGGCGAGCGATATCCTGTGCGTGGCGCCGGCAACTGCAAACTTTTTGGCCAAGGCGGCCCAGGGGCTGGCCGACGATTTGTTGAGTTCCTTATACCTGAGTTTTCAGGGCCCGGTCATGATCGCGCCGGCGATGAACTGCGAAATGTGGGAAAAAGCCGCCGTTCAACGCAATGTGCGACAATTGCGCGCAGATGGCGCGCAAATCATTGACCCCGTCGAAGGCTGGTTGAGCTGCCGGGTGCGCGGCGTGGGCCGGATGGCGGAACCAGAGCATATTTTGGCAGCGATTGTGGCCCTCGTTGGAACGGACCGAAACAAACAGTCGCCACAACAGGATCTCGTGTAAATTTACGATGGCGCGCGTACTCATCACATCCGGACCCACGCGGCAATATCTGGATCCGGTGCGCTTTATCAGCAACGCCTCCAGCGGCCGCATGGGGCAGGCGATCGCCCGCGCGGCATTGCGCTCCGGGCATGAGGTGATCGTCGTCTCAGGCCCGGTAGGCGTAAAATATCCGCCAGCCGCCCGCGTAGAATGGGTAGAGACGACGGAACAAATGCTGCATGTCTGTCAACGCGAATTCGCGCATTGCGACGGCTTAATAGGTGTCGCCGCACCCTGTGACTATCGCCCACAACGCGTGGCGCCCGAGAAAATTGCCAAAAACGGGCGACCGTTAACTCTCCGCTTAGTCGAAGCGCCGGATATCGTAGCTACCTTGGGAAAGCACAAAAAGCCACGACAATGGACAGTGGGCTTTGCATTGGAAACAAACGACGCGCGATTTCGCGCGTTGGCTAAATTGCAACGCAAATGTTGCGATCTCGTGGTTGTCAATGATGCCAGCGCTATCAATGCGACCTCCACGCGCATAGAAATCGTCAATCCCGCGGGAGATCTAGTCGCCGAAAAAACAGGCTCCAAAACACAACTGGCCCGATTGATCGTGCAGGTCATCGATCATCAGCTTGTGATACCTCGCCAATCTGGGGCCCGACCGCGAGCCCGGGGGTGAGCAGGTGGCGCGATCGATCCGCGTAGTTGGTGCGCGAACGAACAATCTGCAAAATATCGATCTTGAAATTCCGCATGGCCAACTCTTGGCAATTTGCGGTGTGAGCGGAGCCGGCAAGTCCAGTTTGGCGATCGAAACCCTATTCTCCGAAGGTCAACGTCGTTATGTCGATTGCTTCTCGCCCTATGCGCGCCAGTTCTTGGCACGTCTGGATCGCCCCCCCGCAGAGGAGCTCCACGGCATCCCACCCAGCGTGGTTTTGCGGGGTACGCACTCCCGATACGGCCGCCGCGCGCGCGTAGGCTCAGTCACAGAGATCAATGATTATCTCCGGCTGTGGTTCGCGCAAACGGCCTCGCCCGTTTGCCCCTCCTGTCAACGCGTAATTCGCCGCAGCAATGTTGACGCCATCGTACGCAGCTTGACGCAAATCGATCCCGGGCACCGCTGTCAAATCGGTTTTCGACTTCTGGATTGGGACGCCGGAGGGAACTGGTCATCCGTGCGCCGCTTGGGATTCTCCCGGGGCTTGCGCGGCAATCGGCTCTGCGAGGTCGCGACAGAAGCTCGCCAGGACGCACCGTTCCAGGAAGATGATTTCATTATTGTTGACCGTTTTCAATCCAAACAGGTCGATATCGTGCGGTTAAGTGATTCCTTGGAGTCGGCATTTGAGTTTGGACGCGGAACATTATATCTCTGGTCGGAGTCAGAGGTCGTCGCCAACCAAGGCCATGTTCGGGAAATCGATGGGCGCCATTGGCATGAATACAGCTTTACGCGAGCGCTTCGATGCGTTCCGTGTCGACGCGATTTTCCTTTGCCCGAACGGAACCTTTTTAGCGATGCGTTCGGGACCGGAGTTTGTCATGGGTGTGAAGGCTATGGCAATGTCGCTTACTACGATTTGGACAAGATTGTCCCCGACAAACGAAAGTCCATTCGCCAAGGGGCCATCGCACCCTGGAATACTCCCAGCTATCGGCACCAACTTGAGGAGTTGCTGGCTGCAGCCGAATCTACTGACCTTCCAGTCGATGTTCCCTTCTCCGAACTCACACCGGCGCACCGGGACATCGTTTGGCAGGGTAGTCCCGACAAGCACTTCGGGGGATTGAACGCGTTCTTTCGATGGCTGGAACGGCGAAAGTACAAAATGCACCTGCGCGTATTTGCCGCCCGTTGGCAAAGTTACCGTATTTGCGACGTTTGTCAGGGGAAACGACGCAATGAAACGGCCGACGCATTTCAATCAGCGGGATACACTATTGGACAACTCGAGGGGCTTCCGATTCATGAGTTACAGATGCTGTTGCATGCGGCCCATGATGCCGACGGAGAAGCCCTGCCCTCGGTAACCTCGCCGCTTCGACGAAAACTGCAATATTTGTGTGATGTCGGCCTCGATTACTTAACGCTCGATCGGCCGATGTCCATGTTGAGCCGAGGTGAAGCCCGCCGCGTACTATTGGCAACCATGCTTAGCTCGGATCTTGTCAACTTGTTGTATGTACTCGAGGAACCCTCGCTAAGCCTGCACCACTCGGACATACAACGCGTCGCGCAGGCTATTCAAATGTTGCATCGCCGAGGAAATACAGTCATCATCATCGACCATGACTGGCGTATTTTGAACTGCGCGGAACGCATTCTGACGCTAGGGCCCAAAGCCGGTAGTGCCGGAGGGAAAATTGTCGCCGACGAAAATCCCTGCGTCCTTCACCCACGGGAAAACTTGAACGATGCGCTCTGCCGACTTCGGCTCGCTAAGGTCCGGACGGCTGATGTTTCCCAGCGTTTTTTGGTCCTCCGTGGCGCAAACGGCGGAAATCTCAAAAGTGTCGATGTGAACGTCCCGTTGCAGTCATTGACCGTAGTGTGTGGTCCCAGTGGCGCTGGAAAGAGCACACTTGTCGAAAGAACCTTGTATCGCGCCGTGGCAAAGCAGTTGGGTCAAACTGCCGAGCCTCCATTGCCTTACGCCGAATTGCTAGGAGTTGGTCAACTCACACAGGCTCTGTGGATCGACGCGGATCCAATTATGAAGTCTTCGCGGAGCAATCCAGCAACATACGTCGGCGTTTTTGACGAAATTCGCCGCGCATTTGCGCAGACGCGCGATGCCGCCCAGCGGGGACTGACTGCTGCGAGTTTCAGTTTTAACTCTCAGGCCGGTCAATGCGGCAAATGCCGCGGTACCGGACACCTCCAAGTCGACATGCATTTTTTGGCTGACGCGCATGTGACGTGTGACGAATGCGGTGGCACGCGATATCGTCGCGAGATACTTCAAATCCGCTTTCGCGACCACAATATCCACGACGTGCTACAAATGACTGCTCGCGACGCGTTCGGGTTCTTTCGCGATGCACGCGCCGTACAGTACCGACTCAAACCGTTACTCGATGTCGGGTTGGAATATATTCGTATGGGCCAATCGACATCGAGTCTCAGCGCGGGTGAATCACAACGGCTGAAACTGGCAAGTTACATTGCCGAGACCCGCCGCGACCCTACGTTGTTTGTTATGGATGAGCCCACGGCGGGCTTGCATGACCTAGACGTGGAACACTTGATTCACTGTTTCGAAGGCATGTTGTCGGTGGGTCATTCCCTGCTGGTTATCGACAACCGCCCGTCGCTATTAGCAGCCGCCGGCTCGATCATCGAAATGGGCCCCGGCGCCGGCCCCAACGGCGGCCAAATCATCTCCTCCTCCTGACCTTCCACAAAAAGGACAAAAAGGACAGGCATTATTATTGACTGACCACCCCAGGCGTGCGTATTCGCACACCTCGTTCCTTAAGAATCCTCAATGGAGTGGTTCCGCACGTACATGGAGGCAAAGTTTTCTTCCGGCGGTATAGGCGGACGCTGGCCCATAGCAGGGCATGACTTGCTTCGCCGGGCTCCTGTGGATTGCCACATTCCGCGATTTTCGCCGATTTTCGTGAAATCAAACCTGCTCGACCGGCGGCGCCATAATTATGCCTGTCCTTATTGGTTCTTATTGGTTAGGGAAGTTCGAGGAGGACTAGGGGGTCGGATTCGATGGCCTTGCGCATGGTTAGGGCGACATCGACGGTGGGGCACGGCATTTGACGGAGTGCCCAAGCGCTGGCGCCGCGGACGAGTGGTTCGATGTCATTGAGACCCCTGGTTAGGGCGGGAATGGCGATGGGATCGCGTTGGTTGCCCAAGACAATGGCCGCGTTTCGCAACAGGCCTCGGCGCTTGGCACGCCACAAGGGCGTCGCGCGAAAGCGTTCGCGAAACTCTTGTTCTGTGAGGGAAAAAAGGGCCGGCAAATCGATCGGATTCAGTTCCGGACGCGGCTGCAAGACCGGGTCGCTTGGTTCCGAGGCGAACCGGTTCCAGGGACAGACTTCTTGACAGACGTCACAGCCGAAGACCCAGCTTCCAATAAACTCGCGCAAAGAATCAGGTATGGACGAGCGATGCTCAATCGTCAAGTATGAGATGCACCGTCGCGCATCGAGCACGCGAGGCGCGACGAATGCTTGTGTGGGGCAAGCGTCCAGGCACATGCGGCAGGTACCGCAATGATCGACCTGCAGCGGCTCATCCGAGACCAACTCGCAATCGACCAGCAGGGCCGCGAGAACAAACCAGCTTCCGCGGTGCGGACTGATTAACATCGTGTTCTTGCCTTGCCATCCCAGTCCCGCGAGTTGGGCGAATTCACGTTCCAAGAGGGGTGCTGTATCAACGACCCCGCGCCAGCGCACATCCGGTTGCCACGTGGTAAGTTGCCGCCCTAATCGCTTTAGCCGCTGATGGATCAGGTCATGATAGTCGCTGCCGCCGACGGCATATCGGGCCACGCGCCCGGTACCGGACGGTTGCGTGGGCGCAAGCTGGGGACTGTAGTCCATGCCGAGCATCAAAATATACTTGACCTCGTCCAAAACAGACTCGGGGTGCCGATAGGCGTTTCGCCGCTTGGGCAAGAAGCTCATCTCGCCACTAAAGTCGGCATCCAGCCAGTCTGCGAATTGTCGGAAGCCTGGCGGCGCGATGGCGGGGCAAACCCCGGCGAGTTGGAACCCCAGTTGGGCCGCTTCCGCTTTTAACGCCTGTGTCAATTCTGCGGCCTTCATCGCGATTCATGCATCTAGGTTGTCAGCCTGCTCCGCGTTCGCGGTACTTGTCAACTGCTCGACTCCAATTAGTCTGAATAATTGACCCGGCGTAAAAACATGTATTCTGCGCCGCATCAAAACACGTATCAATGTGAGTCCGCGCCATGAAAACGATCCTGTTAACCGCCACGGCATGTGCCCTGAGCATTGTATTGATTCCATCGAACACGTCGCGAGCGCAGGGGCCACTGAATGTTCAAAACGGCTATGGATTCGGTTTAGGAATCGGCTACGGATCGGCGTATGGCATTCCTCAGCAACGCTGTCATCCAGGACTATGCGGCGTCGCGCCGTTCGGTGGCGTGGTGATCTCACCGCCGCGAGAGGACCTGCCTTATTTCGCCAAGTTCCCACCGGTTCATTACAGTGGTATCGTTCCCCGCCCCTACGGAGTTAGTCCCTATGCGGCTCCGCCAGGTATTCTGCCGATCGAAATGACGATGCCCGCTCCAGTAGCTCCGGCAGTAATCAAGAATCCGTTTTATGTTCCGGATCCGGTCGAAGCGGTCCCCGCACGGACGGACGCGGAACAGCAATCAGAACCAGCCGACTCAAAAGAGCGGCGAGTTCGCGTCAGAAACGCGTCAACGATTGGCGATGTCCAACGCGTTGTCAATCCGTTTTTCCATTCGGACCTAGTTATGTCCGGCTACTGAAGGCACACCAACGGTTCGCGGTTGACAACGGGAATCCTCGACGGATGATGCCGGAGCCATTCGCATACGCGGATGAGTCACGGCTTTGACCGTCCTAGTAGTTCGTTACGACTTTGTCGTTCGCGAAGTAGGGGACGACAGGTTCTTGTGGATACTCGCCGTTCGTTGAGCAATCAGATCTCCACGAACAGACTCGATCGGAACAACGAATTCCAGTCCTACCAGGGATTGCGCTTTCACAGGACTCATTGATCTTGCATAGTGACGCCTGGTCGATCGAGACCGAGGCGTCGCATTTTTTTGTAGAGCGTTGTCCGGTTAATTCCCAATTGGTCGGCCGTGGCATTTCGATTCCAATCGTTTTGAATGAGCGTTTGGAGAATGATCTCTCGTTCGGGGGCCGCAAGCGATTCTTTCAGCGATCGCGGCGCGGCGACTTGTTCAGACGCGAAACCACTGCGCACGTTGGCCCTGCCGGCGGCGATGTTGGCCGGCAAATCATCGAGGCGAACGCGCGGCCCCTTGCCGAGCAATACCGCCCGTTCGAGCACATTCTGCAATTCGCGCACGTTACCTGGCCAATCATACTGTTGCATGGCGTCCAGCGCCGCGCACTCGATCCCGTCAAATTGACGACCGGTTTCGGTGCAGAAATTGGCCAGGAAATGCGCCGCCAGTTTGGGAATATCTTGCGGACGATCTGCCAAACGGGGTAATTGCAAATTGATGACATTGATTCGGTAGAACAAATCTTGTCGAAACCGCCCGGCCGCAACCGCGCGCGACAAGTCTTCGTTTGTCGCCAGCACGACACGCGTATCGACTTTGAAGGTCTTGGTGCCGCCGACTTGTTCAAATTCTAATTCCTGTAGAACGCGCAACAGACGCACTTGCATACTGGGTGAAGCCGTCCCGATTTCATCCAAGAAAATCGTGCCTCCATCGGCCAATTGGAACTTGCCGACCTTGTTTCCGACGGCGCCAGTGAACGCGCCCGCCACATGGCCAAACAATTCGCTTTCGAGGAGATTCTCCGGCAGCGCTCCGCAGGCGACTTCAACAAAAGGTCCCTGTCGGCGACTGGATCGGCGGTGGAGTGCGCGGGCGATCATCGATTTGCCGGTACCGCTTTCTCCCGTGATCAAAACCGTGGCCCGCGTGTCGGCAATGCTGTCTATGATCTCGTAGATGCGCCGCATCCGAGGATCATCCCCGATGATTTGATGCCAGCCGAATCGCTCATCGAGTTGAGCCTTGAGTTGTTCGTTCTCGCTGAGTACGCGTTGTTGCGTCAGCGCTCGATCGAGTGCGAGGAGCAATTCCTCGTCGATGATCGGCTTCGTCAATACATCGACGGCACCAGCCGCAACCGCTTCTCGAAGCGTGTCGGGCGTGGCGTAACCAGTGATCATCAAGACCACGGTCTGCGGGCTGTGCAACCGGGCAAATCGGAGGACATCGAATCCATCTTCTGCGCCCAAACGAATATCGATCAGTGCAACATCGATGGCTTGCTCGCGCAGCAGCCGTTCCGCGGAAGCGCGATCGACCGCCAATTGGAGCTGGAATCCCTGAGACGCTAACCACGGCCCCATCGATTGCAAGAGGTGCTGATCATCGTCCACCAGAAGGAGTTTGGGCAACATTTCGGTTTTGACGCGCTTCATTTTGGCAACACTTCCATGGGGAAAACAACGCAGAATTTTCCGTCGAGTTGATGAAAAACTAGGTTATGGCAGGGCCGCGGTCAAAAAAGTAACATTGTGCCGGGTCTCACTTGATCGCCGATCAAAGGCAAATGTGCTCGTGGGAATATCGGAAAAAGCCGTCATTTTTCGAGAAAGTGGGATGCTTTCTCGATTAAGGGCATCCGACAACTCACGGTGTGGGAACTCAGGGAATTGCCTGCCCACGGTGCATCGGGCAATTTGCAATTGTTCGGAGCAATTCGCGCCAGCTGACTTTCGGTCAGTTAAAATAGTTACTGCCGGCACGATTGATGTGTTGTGGATATTCAGCGCAACCGCGACGTCTGCCGGTCATGTGCGGGCCTACGAGAACAACTTTGTGATTCAAACCAGATCGTTGTTATTAGCGGATGAACATCCCATTGTGGGTGATGCGCTGATTGCGCTGTTGCGCGAGCGAGCAGACCCGATGTTCGTGTTGCAAGTTTACTCCCTCCCGCAGTTGAAGGAGTCGCTGCAGTCGATCTCTCCCTGCGTTGTTGTGGGAGAAGTTCTTTTGGCAGGCGAGAACCTTCTGGACTATTGGACATCGGCGATGCTGCCCATCAAACACCGGCCACCGCTCATTGTCTTCTCGCGCGAACAGGACTGGTGTTGGATCGGGCGCGCTGCCGTGGCCGGGGCATACGACTTCGTCTCCAAGAATGCGCCGTCCGAACAGTTGATGGACAGTATCCGTCGGGCCGCGAATGGCGATTCGCCGGATCCATCGGGCGCGATGGCG
>JACTND010000017.1 GCA_014584305.1 Planctomycetota bacterium
AGGTGAAGGGACGGCTCGCCGAAAAGCCATTCTGCAGTAAACGAACCCCATTTGAACCTGACTCCTGCCAAGACGCCCTCGCGGATCAAAAATGACTGTTGCAAAACAACAGTACCCTCGATTCTGGCTTGTTGCGCAGCACTGCAAATCGCCAATTCAGCTTGTTGGCGGGCTGAAGCCATTTGTTGTTCGTATTCTGGCATCTGGTCAGACTGATGGATCGCACTTTCCAGATTTACATCGGCATTTGGGGGTTCTCGAATGTCGCTAGGGACTCCGGCACTGAAATCCCTAGCTAACCCCCCAACTTACGCTAGCGTGCCGAGTTTCAAGGCAACCAAAATGCCTGTCCTAATAATTCAAGGTAACCAAAATGCCTGTCCTAATAACTAATAACCATTTATTGGGGGTAAAGATGTAATAATGGATCTGAAAGGGGAAACGATGGAGGCAGGTGAGCATTTGATCGTGTATCACAGGTGGTACGTTCATCACGGAATCGATCTCGGAGATGGACGCGTGGTGCATTTCGGCCGAGGAATCTACGACCTACCGAATGCCAAGGTGGAGGTCGTCAGCCGCCAAGAATTTGCCGATGGAGGGACCATTCGAAAAGGTACTTCGCCGATTTGCTTTTCGCGTAACGAAGTTGTCCAACGCGCTATGGAGTGTGTTGGGCAAGGGAATTACGACTTGTGGGACAATAATTGTGAGCATTTCGTACATTGGTGCCGGAATGGGAACCGCTTGAGCCTGCAATCGCACTTGGTACAAACGGGCGCACGTCAGGCAATAGCTATCATCACCAAGACTTGGCTTTGGCGTCGCGGCTTATTGAAATCGCTGACACCCGGAGTTGTTGCCGACGTCGTTCAAGTGGCCGTGGAGTCGGCGTGTGTGGGGCTCACGCACAGGCCCCATTGGGCGCGCATTGTGGGAAAGCTGGCGGGTTCGGCTACTGCCGCAGCAACTGGTTGGGCGCGCGGCGGACCGGTTGGGGCTGCCGTTCACTCGGGGGTGTTCCTCGCGTGCCAATCGTTCGGAGCAAAATCGGTGGGCGCGATCAAGGCGAACGCCTGCCGATGAACACCGGAAGCCCACATGTTATCATGGGTGCTGGTTTGGCATTCGAATCTGAGTGAAGCGTAGGGCGTGCTTCAGTTTTCTACGTCAGAAGATAGGTTGCTGGCCGATTACGTTTAATCATCGCTTAGGGTGCGAAAAGTGGCCAATGACAACAGTGGAGCGCCGATCCGGCTGACAAAAACGGCGAAGCGGGCCGGCTGTGCGGCCAAACAACCGCCGGGATATTTACTACCGTTGCTCGCCGGGTTACCCCCGATCGTAGACCCCAATGTACTGGTGGGGAGCGCTACCGCCGATGATGCCGCCATTTACCGACTTTCCGACGATGTCGCACTTGTCCTAACCACGGACTTTTTCACTCCCATAGTGGATGATCCTTACGATTTTGGCGCTATCGCCGCCGCCAACGCCTTGAGTGACATCTACGCCATGGGGGGGCGACCTTTGACGGCGTTGAGCATCGTCGGGTTTCCTGACAATGTACTACCGGCAACCGTGTTGGCGACGATTCTGCGCGGCGCTAGCGACAAGGCGCGACAGGCTGGTATTGCGATCGTCGGGGGTCATACGATCAAGGCCGAGGAGCCGATTTTTGGATTGGCCGTCGTGGGTACTATCCATCCGCAAAACGTTGTCACCAATCAGACTGCGCAAGTTGGCGACGTACTGATTCTGACGAAACCGATTGGCTTGGGGATTGTTTCGACCGCTGCCAAGAATGACGAAGACCGTTTAGGGGCAATTGTGGAAGCCATATCCGTGATGTCCACATTGAATGATGTGGCAGCCGAAGTTTTATTGGCCCACGGAGTTCACGCTATGACCGACGTCACTGGTTTTGGATTGCTGGGCCACCTGCGCAACTTGCTTGTTGCCAGCGACGTCGGCGCCGAGATCTGGTTGAACGAGGTGCCCGTGATTTCCGCAGCACGGCAGTATGTTGACGGCGGCATCGCTCCGGGGGGAACGCACGCCAACCACAAGTTCTTGGCGGATTGGGTCGCGTATGCGGCGGATCTGACGCCGGCGGAACAATTGCTGACGTGTGATGCGCAAACATCGGGCGGGCTGCTTGCGGCGATTCCCTCCACTCGGGCGTCAACCGCAGTCCACGCACTGCGGCAACGCGGATTATCAGCCGCCTCAGTTATAGGTTGTATAGTCTCCAGCACAATGCCTCGTATTTCCGTTCGGAGGCGGAGCAGGGGAACCTCATGAAAACGGTGGGGGTACGTTCGCGTTCGTCGTCAGCCTTTGCGTTTCCTGCGCGTGCGCTCGTTTGGATCAGGAGAAGTTATCGATGCCGTCCCTTCGTTCGATACCTCTTCGGCCTTGACGACTCGAAAACTGACCACACCGGGGCCAGGCTCCGCATCGATCTCGGCCGTGGCATCCGACGCTGCTCCGGCCGCGCGTTTGGGCTGATCGGACTTGCCGAACAGCTTGCCCAAGGGGCTGGCTAAGATCGCTGGCAGCAGAACCAAATCGCCTATCAAAGCAGCCAGCAACAGGACCAACATTAGCACGCCAAAGCGTTGCGTAGGCGCGAAGGTGCTGAGGGCGAACACGGATAAACCAAGTCCCGCGATCAATGTGGTCTGGGTCATCGCCATACCACACCGTCGATATGCCTGCCGAATGGCCGCCAAGCGCGCGTGGCCTTCTTGTAAACCATGTCGATACCAATTCAAAAAATGGATTGTGTCATCGACGGCGATCCCCATCGCCACGCTGGCGGTCATCATGGAGCCGATATCGACCGAGATTCCCCAATAACCCATGGCTCCGAAAACCAGAACAATTGGGAAGACATTGGGGAGCATCACGATCAACGCCGCTGGTACATTCAACGTGTTGCGCCAGGTCCAGCGTTGTTTCCAATCGCGCAACAACAACATCATCACCACGGAGATCATGCCGAACGAGAGCATGATGCTTTGGATCAAACTTGTCAGGAGCGCCCGTTGGGCTTTATAGACAATGGGTACAATGCCCGTGTACGTGGCCGTGACCACCAGTGGCTCTCCGCTCAATTTGCGTTCGACGGCTGTGTCCTGATACGCGAACGGAGTCCGCGGATTCAACGAAAACCGATGCTGCCGCGCATCGATCATGCGAACCGCTGTTTGGCGGACCTGCGTTTCATTCCAATAATTCGAATTTTCAACCAACACAACCAGATCGACGTTCTTGAGCGTTTCGATCCACGCATCGGACTTGAAGAATTCGTCTTTCTGTTCCATCAATGAGGGGTCCACCCATTGCACGCGTTTAGCGCGGCCCCGTCGAAAACCGCGGTTCTCCAAGAGGTCAGACAACGTCTGCGTAAACAATATTGTCTGGTCAACTCGCGTGCCGCTGGTCGCTTCCAGCGCCGCGTCGTTCTGCGCATCTGGCTCATTGCGGCGCGGATTTCTCCCCAACACCAACACCGTGCATTCTTGGTCACCGTCAAACAGCGCGTTTCCCAGGCGGTCATGTAGGGCTCTGAGAATCTCGGTGCGGTAATGGTAGG
>JACTND010000212.1 GCA_014584305.1 Planctomycetota bacterium
CAGCAGCGGGTTGTCGATCCAGGCCGCCGATATCAAGCCGTTGGGCGAGTCGTTGATCTGGTATTGGTTTCAATTTGAGGACATCGAGTTCGCCGAGCCTCCGGCCAATCGTTTGACGGAAATCGTGCGGCGGGCCGAAGCGATCGCCAGCGGCCAAGATAACGCGCCACCTAAATTCGCCCAGCGCTGGGAACGGGCTCCGGGACCAGCGGCGCGCCTCAGTCGCCCGGAGATTCGCATTGAAATTGACAACCAGACGGTCGAGTCGGCTACGATCATCGACATTTTCGCCTATAACAAGCTGGGATTTTTATACACGGTGGCCCGCCAGATTTTTGAATTGGGCCTCGATGTCCGATTTGCGAGGGTCTCGACCTATGGCGGACAAGTGATGGATGTGTTTTACGTGACCGACGACCGCGGCCGCAAGATTCGCAGTCGCGCGCGGCTCAACACAATACGCCGCCATTTGATCACCACGGCGCGCACGTTTCTCGAAGAGGAGCCACGGGAGCGAAGTTCACCATGAATGATGTGTCCTCTGAAGCAGTACGCCACACGGCGCCGACTCGCCCTCGCGGGTTGGATCGGGCGATGATCGTGGTGTTTTTGGCGTTGGTGGCGATACCGCTGCTGGGCTTGTGGCCGGCCCAAGAACGATTGCGGTGGCGCGCCGCGGCGGCTTTGCTGGCCTATGAGCGCGACGGCGACCGAACAGTTCTGGCGGAATTGGCAGCCCTCGCCCAGCAACTCCCCAACGACATGGCACTGCGGCTGCGCATCAGCGAGATCTTGTTGAAAGAAAACCGCATCTCGGACGCTGCCGCCTTGATCGAGCCTTTGGCAGAACACGTGGTCCAAGCGACGCGGCCCATCGACTGGGCGTCCTACCAGATTCTCCGTCACTATGCAACGCTCCTCTGGTTGCGCGGCGACGATCAAGGGAGCATCGAAACTGTCAAACAGATCGAATCCCGGCTGCCGCGTTCCATGCGTGGAAGCGAAGCCTCGACGAACGAATTGAGTTACTACCGCGCACTGACGCGATTGGAGTTGGATGTGGCCGAGGAAGATATGGTCAGGTTGATTTACCGCAAGCGGACCGAATTCAATACGCGCGCTCCTCGATTCCTATCGTACCGCGCGACGATTATCACGGCCGGGGCTCTGCTGGCGTTTGACGTGGGCCAAGGAGAAAGCGCGCTGCATGTGTTGGCTCCAGAGATAGACGACGCCCGCAATGTTGCGGCCGCGCGGAGCCGCGAACTGCTGCAGTCGGTTTACCGAGAGTTGGAAAATCCGGAACCCTGGGGAACCGAATCGCGCGCTGACTTGGACCGCTTGCGCCAGTTCGAAGCGCAGGGGCGATCGGATTTGGCAGCGCTCTTGATCGCCCGAGCCTACCTGTTGGACCGCTTGGGACGTGCGGAGGAAAGCCTACGCGATCGCCGCGAAGTTCAGGAGATGGGGATCGATGCCGATGGATGGCTGGCGGCGTCGCCAGGGCACCGCGTGCTGTTGGAAATTGTCGCCCAAGGAGGGAGCTTGCTCGACACGTTGGCCTACACCCTGTACGGCCAACGGCAGTTAGGCCAGGCGCTGCGCGAGCAGCAAGTGGCTATTTGGGCGCTGGAAATCTTCGTTCGTTCGTTCGACACTCCTTTGCAGAACACGACCGCCATGGGGATTGACGCCGCCACTTCGCGCGCCCAATCACGGCATTCTTTGGCCGTCTTGTATTCGCATCATGCAGAGATGCTGGAAGCGTTTGGCCTGCACGATGAGGCGGCGGCCGAAATGGAGAAGGTCGAAGCCTTAGGTTTTTCTCGCGACGTGCTGCTGTATTGAACGCAGCGCGGCACACTCGCTAGAATCATCGTACTCGTACTCAGTGCAACGGTACTCGTACTCGAAACGCCGCTGGGCTTTAGAACGTGCTGCGTTCCCTTATCAAGCACCGCGCAACATATTGCCGCGCAACAACAGAAATCCCAGACCGACACAAATGACTCCCAAGACGCACCAGACGGGCATACTCCAGCGGGATGTCGATTCCAGAATCTGGTGCGCATAACGAAATATGCTGTCGATATAGTAGCTCATGGCAATTCTCCGATTTCGAAGAGACGTGCCGATGCAATGGCTGGCACCAATCGGTTTTACGCGCCGGATCGCTTGGCGCTCCGCCACCGGTAACGTCTCTAAAAAATGTAGCTTGTACCCAGCAAAGCAAAAATTTCTCCGGTAGGTTTTATATAGCGGTGAAGTCCGCGGTAAGTACGCAGTCCGCAAGACCCGCACGATTGATACAAACAGTTCGCGTTTGAATGGCGACGGATCGCTCGCGCCGCGATCCATGCAGAATGGGATTCGTCCCGCCAACGGGGTGTCGTCATTGAAGCGCGCGTGGGGCATCCTGCCCACTTGTTCCGGCGGAAAGCGTTGGCATCGCAAATAGTCGGGTGAGGTCATTTCGCAAGCGATAGCGGCGAAAAACCACGCTGCCGTTCGGTTGGCAAATGAGGGTTCAAGTGGCGAACTCTGCCACCCCAGGTGTTGTCTAAGGGAGTACTGTGGTGGGGTTTCACTGGGCCTTGCCACCCGATCGAATTACCGCTAAATTTTTGATGTTCGTAAAGCACAAAGTGAGGGGCCGTAGCTCAATTGGTTAGAGTACCGGACTGTCGATCCGGTGGTTGCGGGTTCGAGCCCCGTCGGCCTCGCTCAGGAAACCCCATGAATCAGCGCGATTCATGGGGTTTTTCATTGGGTGTCCTTGAGAACGCGCACTAAGGGGAACGTTGCACGATCTGTTCAACGTTGTTTAGGTAACTTGCCTGGCTCAGTACGTTTCGCGCGAGCCTCGGCAACAGATTGTCCACTGCCACGAAGGCTCACCATCCACATTGCTCCCGGTGCGGCCCAGCATAAATCGATGGCTATGATCACTTCCGTCCATAACTGGATGGGGGGACTGATTTCCAATATTCGACAAAAGGGCAACAACCTCGCACCGCGACGAAACCAATCATTGATTCACGCAGCGCTCGCCATCGCGGTAAACGCCATTGCCATCGATTACAATCTGTAGTGATCAGAAACCTAACTTGCCGAGAGGCAGGCGGGCAATCTAACCTATCCAGAGATGTCGCGGACAATGACCGCGCACATGTGGAAAGGCATCGAACGGGGAATGCAGAATGAGACCATGGCGGTGGCTGCCAATGTGGACCTGGTTCTTCGCCAGTTGTGCCTCGGCGCAATCGATCGACTTCGAACGCGACGTGTTGCCTATTCTGACAGAGTCCTGCTTGGATTGTCACGGACCGGAGACGGCGGAAAGCGGCTATCGGGTTGATGTGCGGCGGATTGCGCTGCGGGGTGGAGATCTTTATCCGCAACTGGTCGTCTCCGGTAATGCGCAGGGCAGCCCGCTCTATCAAATAATATCGGGGGCTGATCCCGACTTGAGTATGCCCCCCGACGGCGAGCGTTTAAGCCGCAAACAATTGCGGATTATCGAGGGATGGATTAACGCAGGTGCTGTCTGGCCTGATACGGCAGACCGCGATGATGGCACGGCACAGCCGCTTTGGTCGTTGCAACCTCTGCAGCGACCAGCGATTCCGCGCCTCAGCGAATCGATCTTGGACTCCAATGCTACGGTTCTCTCAAATCCGGTCGATAGGTTTATCTACGCGCAGTTGGCGGCCGCCGGATTATCCTTGTCGCCTCCCGCCGATCGGCGGACGTTGATTCGGCGACTGTCGCTCGTATTGACCGGATTGCCGCCAACCGGGGACGAAGTCGATGCGTTTGTCGCCGATTGCGATTCGCAAGCTTATGAGCGGTTAGTTGATCGGCTATTGGCTTCACCGCGTTTCGGCGAACGTTGGGCGCAGCACTGGCTCGACGTGGCGCGGTTCGCCGAAAGTGATGGATTTGAAACGAATCACGAACGCCCCAACGCCTGGCCTTATCGCGATTACGTCATCGCGGCCTTCAACGATGATCAACCGATCCACCAGTTCATTCGCGATCAAATCGCCGGCGACCAATGGGGCGTCGATGCGGCGACGGGATTTCTCGTCGGCGGCGCCCACGACATCGTCAAAGGAGAAGACGCCGATCTAAACATTACGCAGCGCATGGATGAATTGGCCGACATGGTCAACACGACGGCCACGGCATTCTTGGGACTCACGGTTGGCTGTGCGCGATGCCACAACCACAAATTTGATCCGATTAGCCAAACGGACTTCTACGCATTGCAGGCCGCTCTGGCCGGTGTCCACCACGGCGAGCGCGACATGCAGGTGTTCCCCAATGAACAGCGGCAGGAGCAGATTGCTGCGTTGGAGCGGGACCTCAGTGCTCGGCAGATCGAGTTGGCGGCTTTCCGTCCTCCGGTCACGCCGCGCGCAAACGTCGAGCAATTTTCTCCGCGACTGGTTCGGTGGGTTCGCTTCTCGATTGAGGAGGCCAGCCGGTACGAGCCCTGTTTGGACGAACTGGAGGTATTTCGTGCCGAGAGCGATGGCCACAATGTGGCTCTGGCCGAGCACGGTACTGGCGTTACGTCCTCCGGCGATTATCAGGGCGCCGCGATTCATCAACTGGCCCATATCAATGACGGATTGTACGGCAACGAGCATAGTTGGATCGCCAGCACAACTCGAGATGCTTGGGTCCAACTCGAGTTTCCGCAACCGGAAACAATCGATCGGATTGTGTGGAGCCGCGATCGGGGTTGGCAGGAGCATGTGTTCGATGATCGTTTGGCCATCAGCTACCGGATCGAAGGCTCGCTCGACGGCGAACACTGGGAGCTATTGGCTTCGTCACGGGGACGGCGCGATCAGACCTTCCGCCAGCGCCGCGCATTGACGACCGAGGAAGAAACGGAAGCGTCCACAATTGTTGCCATGTGGGATCTGATGGACATCGTCGCTGATTTGGAACAGGGAATGCGCGACTGGCACCATCGGCCGCACGTTTATGCCGGACGGTTTGAACAGCCGCCCATCGTGTATCGCTTGCACCGCGGAGATCACCGGCAACCGCGCGAAGAGGTGCCGCCAGAGGGTCTATCAGCGCTGCGCGAATTGACTGCGTCGTGGGGGCTGAAATCTGACGCGACCGATGCGCAGCGCCGAGTCGCCTTAGCCGATTGGTTGGCGAATCCGCACAATCCATTGCCTCCCCGCGTGATGGCCAATCGGTTGTGGCAAGGTGTCTTTGGACGCGGTCTGGTGGCAACACCGTCCGACTTTGGCGCGATGGGAGCCCCGCCGACACACCCCGAATTGCTCGATTGGCTGGCGAGCGAGTTGATGGCCCGCGGCGGCTCGATGAAACAGCTCATCCGCCTCTTAGTTACCAGCGCCGCATTCCAGCAAAGCAGCTTACCCCGCGAGGAGGCAGCCAAACAGGACGCCCAATGCCGATGGTTGTGGCGATTTCCCCCCAGGCGTTTAGAGGGCGAAGCGATTCGCGACCGGCTCCTGTTTGTTAGCGATGCGCTCGATTGGACGACCGGTGGACCCGGATTCTCACTGTTTGAACCGAACAGCAATTACGCGCGCAATTGGGTCGCCAAGCAACAAATGACCTCGAGCGATTTTCGCCGGATGATCTATGCCCAAAAATTGCGGATGGAGCCTGACGCGGTGTTTTCCGTTTTCGATATTCCGGACGGCGGACAGATTTGCCCTTGCCGCGCGCGATCGACGACTCCCCTGCAAGCACTGAATCTGTTCAACAGCGAGTTCGTGCTCGATCAGGCCGAGCGGCTGGCCGCGCAAATCGAAGCGGTGGGCCTGACGTCTGAACAGAACGTCACCGATGCGTTCCGCCGCATCCTGTTGCGCGATGCGGACGATCGCGAGATGGAATGGGCGCAAGCGCTGGCGAGCGAGCATGGACTGGTATCGGTCTGCCGCGCGTTGTTGAACACCAACGAGTTCTTGTGGATCGAATGACATGCGAACACCATTGACTCCATCGGGAAACTGGTTGCTCGATCGCCGTCGATTCTTATCGCATACGATGACGGGATTGGGTTCGATTGCGTTGGTGGATTTGCTGCATCGCGATCGATTGCTGTGCGCCGACGACGACCCGCCGAGGTTCGACGGCCAGCGACCGTTTGCACCTCGCGAACCCCATTTTCCGGCGCGGGCGCGGCGAGTGGTGATGGTTTATTGCACAGGAGCGCTCAGTCAGGTCGATACGTTCGACTTCAAGCCCGAGTTGTTCCGCTTGCACGATCAACCGTTGCCTGGCGCCGAAGGGTTGAAAACATTCCAAGGGGCACAAGGAAATTTGGCCCGTCCGCTGCGCGATTTCGTACCGCGCGGCGAATCGGGGAAGATGACCAGTGATCTGCTGCCGCACCTCGGCGCGCTGGCCGACCATGTTTGTTTTTTGCACGGGATGACCAGTCGCACGAACACGCACGGTCCCGGTGAAAACTTCATGTCCACCTGCTTCACGGTGGATGGTTTCCCCTCACTGGGGGCTTGGGTTAATTACGCGTTGGGAACGGAGAACGAAGAACTGCCGGCGTTTGTGGCGATTCCCGATCCGCGCGGCAATCCCCAATCGGCGGGAAACAATTGGGGCGCGGCGTTCCTGCCCGCAATGTTTCAGGGAACTCCCATGACGGCTGCCCGGCCGGTAAGTTACCTCCACCGGCCGGCGCGTGTCTCGGCGACGGCGGATCAGGCCACGTCCGATTTCTTGCGACGGCTCAATGAACGGCACCTGGCGCAGTTTCCCGGCGATAGTGATCTGGCCGCGCGGATCGCCAGCTATGAACTCGCGGCGCGCATGCAACGGTCGATTCCACATCTGATGGACCTCTCCAAGGAACCGGAGACCGTGTTGCGCGCGTATGGCGCCGACCAGACGAACAATTCCGTTAAGGCCGCCTACGCACGGAACTGTATTCTCGCGCGGCGGTTATGCGAGGCCGGCGTGCGGTTTGTTCAAGTCTTTAACGGGGCCTACGCAATGGGCGAGGGGGTTGGTAATTGGGATGGCCATAAGCAGATCGCCGAGCAGTATCCGGGGCACGCCGAGATCTTCGATCAGCCGACCGCCGCGTTGTTTCAGGACTTGCAGCAGCGGGGATTGCTGGACGATACGCTGTTTGTCTTGTGCACTGAGTTTGGGCGGATGCCGACGTTTCAAGCGGGTGCTTCGGGACGGGATCACAATCCCGATGGGTTCACCTGTTTGCTCGCTGGCGCCGGTGTACGAGCGCCGCTCTCCTACGGCGCCACCGATGAGTTCGGTTGGCGGGCAGTCGAACGAGTTACGACCGTCTATGACTTCCACGCCACGATTTTACACGTGTTGGGTTTAGACCACGAACGGTTGACGTTCTATCACAACGGCGCGCAACGCCGCTTGACCGACGTCCACGGCCATGTCCTACGCGATCTACTGGCAAAGGTATGAGCTTTCGTCCGCGCCCAAATGTACCGTCCAGGGCCAGGCATTACGGCGTGGGTGGCAGCCAATCAACAATCGAAGTTTTCCGTTCTCGACGTCACTTCGACGATCCGGGCTGTACTAAGTCACCCACCGCAATCTCCCCATCTTGAATGACGCTGGCAGTGATACCGCCATGGTTGCGCATGGCGTTGTATCCCCCGGGACCGAGATTCTCTTCCATTTGCCCGCACGGCGCACAATCGCCAGTGGCCTGCAGCACCGCCGTGCCGATCCGAAATCTGGCGCCGAGGAGAGCCTTGAGATTGATCCCGGAAACTACGATATTGCGCCGCAAGCTGGCGGGGTCCACCGGTGGACGCTGCAACAGCGCGCCGATGACTGCCAAATGTTCGGACTGGATCAATGTCACTTGGCGCGGCGCCGACGGTGGGCCCTGAAAAAAATCACCTTGCAAGGCGCCAGCCACAGTGGCCGCAACCGAGTTGACGGCTTGCATCGGTTTCCCTCGGCCAGGCCGCACGCCTATCCATTCGACTCGACCAGGAAATGGAAATTGCGACTGATATTCTCGCGCCATGAAAGCGTTGCCTCCGATGGTTATGCCGCCGATTACCGTCACCAGCCGCTCTCGACGCACAAGTAGCGCTGGGAATTCAACATCTCGCGATATCGCAAAACTGCGCGAACCTCACTCAGCGCCATACCGTCGGTTCGCGCCGTTGTCGTTTGGCGGCGATCATCGCTAGATCGGCTGCTTGCATAGTTGCCTGCCACGTGTCGTCCCCGCTGCCGGTAGCGAATCCTATCGTGGCCAAGACGCCCCGCGACTGCAAGGAGGCAGCTATCCGGTCACCGATCTGCTGGGCGAAGGAGGCATCGCATTCCACGGCCAACACGGCGAACTCATCGCCACCGATCCGCGCCGCCAAATCGTGTTGCCGCAAGGACGATTTCAGCGCTGCACCAGCCGCGCGCAACAGATGATCGCCAGCGGCATGTCCGCGACGATCATTGACTTGTTTCAGACCGTCGATGTCCACACTAAAAACCGTCCAGGAGCGGCAATGACGGCGACAGCGGTCCACTTCGTGCGTTGCCAATCGCTCCCAGCCGCGACGGTTGAGCAACCCGGTCAACTCATCGAGCAACGCCAATGCGACCGCATGCTCCCGTTGGAATTCGACTTCGCGCCATCGGCGCTCAAGAGACCAAAGAGTTCCGAGGGTCTTCGCTGCAAACTCGACAAAACGCAAGGGTTGGTCCAATGCACCATGCGGCGGCAAAAGGTCGAGGCCGCATAACACGCCGATCCGGCTTCCGCGCTCGTCGGTGAGGTAAGCCAAAAACCGTGTGCCTCCCGCTGGCGCCAGCGACGCACTATCCTGCTGCGTCATTCGTTGCAGTGCTTCCTCAGCCAGCGCGGCATACTCTGCCGGTTCCCCGCCGCCGTGATGGTAAAGCTTTGTGAATCGACCGGGTTCGTTCGCGATGTCAGCGACCAGCCAGACGCGAACTCCCGTTTGCTGGTACAAGAATTCCGTTGTCCACTGGCACGCGTCGTCAAAAACCGAGTGCGATGTTCCGTGAGTCGAATGATCTTGCCGTTCGTTCATGGTCGTGGGGGCTTGATCCTATCTTGAATCTGCCGGGGACCATTGTCAACTGACAGTGTGCAAAGCCGGAGCATTCGGCTGATGTGCATCGCTGATGAAGCGATCTTGCACCGCCTGGACTTCCATCGCCTGTTGCCGCAACGTTTCGAGCGCCTCCACAGCGGCCTCGGCGGCAGGCATCGTCGTTATGCAGGGGACTCCGTACTGCACGGCCGTAGCGCGGATTTTTCCTTCGTCGGTGCGGGCCCCTTTGCCGACCGGCGTATTGAGAATTAGATCAACTTGCTCATTCTTCAGAAAGTCCAGCAAGTTGGGATGGCCTTCGATGATCTTCTTCACGCGTTGCACGGGAATGCCGTCCATCTCCAATCGTTTCGCCGTTCCTTCCGTGGCGATGATTTCATATCCGAGCCGGTGCAGTCGCCGCGCAATGCGCACCGCGGCGTCTTTGTGCCTGGGACCGACGCTCAAGAAGATTCGCCCCGACATCGGCAAGACGGTTCCGGCCGCCAGCTGACTCTTGGCAAATGCCATCGAGAACGTGTCGCTGATCCCCATCACTTCACCGGTGCTGCGCATTTCCGGGCCCAACACGATATCGACGCCGACGAATTTGCGAAACGGGAAGACACTCTCTTTGACGGAAACAGAGCGCGGGCGCGGTTCGGCCGTCAATCCCAAATCCTCCAAACGGTATCCCACCATCACCTTGGCGGCCAGTTTGGCAATTTGCACGCCCGTTGCCTTGGCAACAAACGGCACCGTCCGACTGGCGCGCGGATTGACTTCCAAAACATAAACGACATGCCGGCCGTCTTCTTTCTTGACGGCGAATTGGACGTTCATCAATCCGACAATGCTCAGTCGCTCCGCCATTGCCGTCGTGGCCCGGCGAATCTCATCCACAGTCTCCGCGGGCAAGCTGTGGGTGGGAATGGAGCAAGCCGAATCGCCAGAATGGACGCCGGCTTCCTCGATATGTTCCATGACGCCGGCAATCACCACCCGCTGTCCGTCGCCGATGCAATCGACATCGACCTCGATGGCGTCCTCCAAAAAGCGATCGATCAACACCGGTTGGCCCAACGAGACCAAAAACGCTTCCGCCACAAACCGTTCGAACTGCGCGCGATCGTAACAAATCTCCATCGCCCGGCCCCCCAAAACGTAACTGGGGCGCACCAAGCACGGGAAACCGACTGACGACACGACATCCAACGCTTGGTTCATGGTCACCGCGATTCCGTTCGCGGGTTGATTCAACTCCAACGCTTGGAGGAACTTCTGAAACTTCTCGCGATCTTCGGCCGCTTCAATCGTTTCGACCGGTGTGCCGATGATCGGTACTCCGTGATTGAGCAACGCCCGCGACAAATTCAACGGTGTTTGCCCGCCGAATTGGATGATCACACCATCCGGTTGAACTCGGTCGCAGATGTTCAAAACATCTTCCACGGTCAACGGTTCAAAGAACAGCAGATCGCTGGTGTCATAGTCGGTGCTGACCGTTTCGGGATTGGAATTGACCATCACCGATTGGATGCCGATGTCGCGCAGGGCGAAACTGGCGTGGCAGCAACAATAATCGAACTCGATTCCTTGGCCAATCCGATTCGGTCCACCCCCCAGGATCATGACCCGCTTCTGATCGGGCAACTTGGCTGGCGTTTCGTCTTCTTCCTCGTACGTGCTGTAGAAGTAGGGGGTGTAGGCTTCAAATTCGGCCGCGCAGGTGTCAACCGCTTTGAACGTCGCCCGGATTCCCAATTCCAATCGGCGGCGGCGGACCTCGACATCGCTGACCGACCAGATTTTTTCCAATTGGCGGTCGGAAAAACCATTCCGTTTCGCTTGCCGCAGCAGCTCCGCCGGGCACTCGTCAAAGGTCGTCCGCCGCAACTGTTCCTCCAGTTGCACGAGTTCCCACAACTGGTACAGAAACCAGCGGTCGATGAAGGTCAGCTCGTAAATCTCGTCGATCGTCATGCCGCTTTTCAAGGCATAGCGCAAGTACCAAGGTCGATCGGCGTTGGGCACTGACAATTTGGCCCGAATCGTGACAGCGTCCGGTTGTTGTTCCGTTCCCCACAAGTCTTTGTTGTCGCAACCAAAGCCAAAACTACCGACTTCCAGCCCGCGCAGCGCCTTTTGAAACGACTCCTTGAACGAGCGTCCGATGGCCATCGTCTCGCCGACGCTTTTCATTTGCGTCATCAAGGTCGGATCGGCCTCCGGAAACTTTTCAAACGCAAAGCGAGGAATTTTGGTCACGACGTAATCGATCGTCGGCTCAAAGCAGGCTTTCGTCTTGCGCGTGATGTCATTCGGCAACTCCCACAACCGGAAACCGACTGCCAGCTTGGCGGCAATCTTGGCAATCGGAAACCCGGTGGCCTTGGACGCCAAGGCGCTGGAGCGGCTGACGCGCGGGTTCATTTCGATGACGATCATCCGGCCGGTTTGGGGATCGATCGCGAATTGAATATTCGAGCCGCCGGTCTCCACCCCGATCTCGCGGATGACAGCGATACTCGCGTCGCGCATCCGCTGGTATTCTTTGTCCGTCAAGGTTTGAGCCGGTGCGACCGTGATCGAATCGCCAGTGTGCACTCCCATCGGATCGAAATTTTCAATCGAGCAGATGATCACGACGTTATCGTCGAGGTCGCGCATCACCTCCATTTCGTATTCTTTCCAGCCAATGACGGACTCTTCCACCAGAACTTCGTGGACGGGAGACTGATCGAGTCCCCGTTTGACCAGCAGATCGAATTCGTCGCGGTTGTAAGCAATCGCGGAACCGCTGCCGCCTAGTGTGAAACTCGGTCGCACGACACAGGGCAAGCCGACCCACTCCAGCACGCCCCGCGCTTGTTCTATCGTCCGAACCGTTTCGCCGCGGCACGTTTCCAGACCGATGCGATGCATGGCCATTTGAAACTTGTGGCGATCTTCGGCCTTGTCGATCACGTCGGCTTTGGCACCGATCATCTCGACGCCGTACCGGTCGAGGATACCTTGGCGGGCCAATTCCATTGCCAAATTCAACCCGGTTTGCCCACCTAACGTCGGCAACAATGCTTGCGGGCGCTCGCGTGCAATGATTTTTTCCAAAATGTCGCAGGTCAGCGGTTCGATATAAGTCCGCGCGGCTGTCTCCGGGTCGGTCATAATCGTGGCCGGATTCGAATTGACCAAGACGACTTCGTATCCCTCTTCGCGCAGGGCCTTACAGGCCTGCGTGCCAGAGTAGTCGAACTCGCAGGCCTGGCCGATGATAATCGGGCCCGAGCCGATGAGCATAATTTTGTGTAGATCGTCTCTGCGCGGCACGGCTGCCTGTGCTCCTTGTGCAAATTTCCGTCGAACCGTCCAGGTGAGTGGCGCCGGCCCATCCACAGGGGATGTTTTGGCCGATGTCGCACTCCCCACTTCTTGACCGGGGCCACTGTACAAAATTGCTCAAGGGTAACAACGGATACGGCAGTCCAGCAAGGAGCCATCGCCGACAGCAGGTGTACCATCATCGACATCCAATGGAATTCGGCCACCCGGGGGCTGACAAAGGGAGGAGAATGCTGCACATTGAGTGGCGAGGAGCCGAACATGAAGCACTATGTGTTGATTTATCAATTGGCCGGGGACTATTTGACGCGGCGGGGAGAATTTCGCGACGCCCATTTGGCGTTGGCTTGGTCGGCACACGATGCGGGGGATTTGGTGTTGGGGGGGGCCTTGGCGGACCCCGCGAACCAGGCGCTGCTACTGTTTCGCGGCGACGATCCGTCGGCCGCCGAACGATTCGCCCACAACGATCCGTACGTGCGCAACGGCTTGGTCACGTCCTGGGAAGTTCGCTTGTGGAATACCGTCGTCGGTCAATGGGCGAGCAGTCCTATTCGTCCTGCAACCGGCAAATGACCGCAAATATGCCAACATCCATTTCCGAAGACCGATTCCGGCAGGTATTTAACATCATCGAGCGCCACATCGAAATGCGGTACGGCATACCGATTATCATCGCCGATGTGCCGCACCCATTTACCGGCGATTTGGACGGTACCGAGATTCAAGTTGACTACGACTTGGAAATCGAGGAAGCAGTCTTTGTGGTCGCCCATTTGTTTGGGCATACCGTGCAATGGAATAGGTCGGAGGAAGCGCGCCGCATCGGCCGGGAGCGCCCCCAGAACCCGTCCGCCGATTGGTTGCGCCGCCTGCGCGAATACGAAGTAGAAGCGTGTCGTTATAGTTTGCAGATGTTTCACGATGCGGGGATTCGCGACCTCGATCAATGGCTCAGCGATTTTGCGGCCTGCGACTGGCTGTACCTGGAGCATTTTTACCGGACTGGTGAGAAGCAACCATTCACGAGTTTTTGGCGCGACCGGGCACCGCTCCTGCAGCCGCTGCCGATTCCGCCCTTCCAGCCACACCAATGGCTATCCCGTTGGGAGGGGATAGTCGTCTGAACCGCGCTGCGACCCTTTGCTTGTAACTATTGGACGGATATAGCGCGCCGTGGATGATTCGAAATCTCTCAGTCGTCGATTCGTTGCCGCCCGCGATTGGGGCGCGGCTCGGCATCGGTAAGTTTGAACGATTTGAAGAAACGCTCCGCCTCCTGGGCGTCAAAGCGATCCTCGTGGGCGAGGTACAACAGTTGATACATTCGTTTGCCCACCAACACCAATTGTCCTGCGCATAGCAGAGGCTGCGCTTCCTCTGCCGTTTCGCCTCGGACGCACTTGAACGTGAATCGCCGCGCTGGGTGCCGGGCCACGCGAATGGCCTGTGCCGTTTCCAATTCGCCCAACGTGCGGGCCACGGCGCCACGCATGCCGCCGTCCAAAATCCGATTGATCTCGCGGTTATCGGCTGGTTCGTCCTGGTGATCGTGGTATCCGAATACGAAATTCGTTTCGCGATCGTCTTGAAAGACAAACAAATGGACTTCGATCCGTTGACCGGCGACTGGGGACATCACGCGGCTAGAAGCCACGGGCTCCCCGGGCATCTCGCACGTCGCCCGCGACGCTTCGGAAGAGACTTTGACCCAATCGTGCGCGACAGGATCTTGGCAAACGATCAGTGTCCAGACCAACCAAAATAACATGTGTCCGACCCTCTTGAGCTTGGTGCCACTGGGCTTGCCGCCAAGACCTTTCGGCGACAGTAAAGCATACGTCTTATTATGGCGTGCGGGTGGCTGGAAAGCCAATCAGCGCTGCGCGCAGGTGTCATAATTGACCCAATCGGATCATTGGAAAACTGCTAACGGACACACCCAACGGGTTGGAATGGAGACGGGCTGCGGCGGGCGGGTCACCGGATACTTTCAGTGCGGCTCGGGCAACATCGGTAGATATAGCTGATTTTCGCGGGCGCAGGCGATGGCTTCTTCGTAGCCCGCGTCGGCGTGGCGCATCACGCCGGTCGCCGGGTCGTTGAACAAGACCCGCTCGATCCGCGCATCGGCTTCGCGTGTTCCGTCACAGCAAATCACCACGCCGGCATGTTGTGAGAATCCCATGCCGACCCCACCGCCATGATGAAGGCTGACCCACGTCGCTCCGCTCGCGGTGTTGAGCAGCGCATTGAGCAGTGGCCAATCGCTGACGGCATCCGAACCGTCGCGCATCGCCTCGGTTTCGCGATTGGGACTGGCCACGGAGCCGGAATCGAGGTGGTCCCGTCCGATCACGATCGGCGCGGCCAGTTCGCCGCGCCGCACCATCTCATTAAATGCCAAACCCAAACGATGCCGCTGGCCCAATCCCACCCAGCAAATTCGGGCCGGCAAGCCTTGAAATTGGATTCGCTCGTGAGCCATGTCGAGCCACCGATGCAAATGGGGATCGTCGGGGATCAATTCTTTGACCTTGGCATCGGTCCGCGCGATGTCTTGCGGATCGCCCGACAGCGCGGCCCAACGGAAGGGGCCGATCCCACGACAAAACAACGGACGGACATAGGCCGGCACGAATCCGGGAAAATCGAAGGCGTGGGCTACGCCTGCTTCCAACGCCATCTGCCGAATATTGTTTCCGTAGTCGAACGTCGGAATTCCCGCCCGATGAAACTCCAACATCGCGCGGACGTGGACCGCCATGGATTCCTTCGCCGCCTGAATCGTCCCTTCGGGATCGGACTGGCGCCGCGCAGAGGCTTCCTCAAGCGTCCAACCGATCGGCAAGTAGCCGTTGAGCGGATCGTGGGCCGACGTTTGATCGGTGACCGCGTCCGGTTGGACGCCGCGGCGCACCAGTTCGGGAAGGACCTCGGCGGCGTTTCCTAACAGCCCGACGGACACGGGTTGGCCATTGCGGCGCGACGCGTCCATCCAGCGGAGCGCTTCGTCCAGATCGTCGGTGGCGCGATCCAAATATCCGGTCTGCAAACGCTTGTCGATGCGCGTGGGATCGCATTCAATGGCCAACAGCGACGCGCCGGCCATCACCGCCGCCAGTGGTTGCGCGCCCCCCATGCCTCCCAATCCGCCCGTCAGAATCCACCGTCCGCGCAAGTCTCCGGAATAATGCGTTTTGCCCAGCGACACGAACGTCTCGTAGGTTCCCTGGACAATTCCCTGGCTGCCGATGTAAATCCACGAACCGGCCGTCATCTGTCCATACATCATCAGACCCAAGCGGTCGAGATAGTGGAAATGCTCCCAGTTGGCCCAGTGCGGGGCCAGGTTACTGTTCGCGATCAAGACGCGCGGGGCGTCGCGGTGTGTGCGAAAGACGCCGACCGGTTTACCGGATTGGATCAAGAGGGTCTGATCCGTTTCCAACTGTCTGAGTGTTTCGACAATTCTGTCGTAGCACTCCCAATTGCGGGCCGCGCGTCCGATCCCGCCATAGACAACCAATTCATCAGGGCGCTCGGCGACATCCGGGTCGAGGTTGTTCATCAACATCCGCAGCGGGGCTTCCGTGAGCCAGCTCTTGCAGGTCAATTGCGTCCCGCGCGCCGCGCGGATGGCCGGTCGAGTGAAAGTTTGCGTCGTCATGGTTTCCACATAGTAATCGATAATAAGCGGCCAAATCCGAATGCGTCGGATCATTTGATTGTAAATCCACGGGAACTAGTCATTCAACCGTGGCGTGCAGAGTTGAATGTGAGAGCGGGAAAGTCGCCAACCGCACCGCGAATCACCTCGTCGAACGGTGGCATAGACAGAGGAACCGCTGGTGGACGCTGATGAAAGCTAAGAACCTATCCCCATCCCCTTGCACCTTTCTCCCCGCTCAAGGAGAGGGGCTGGGGATGAGAAGTTTCGAGATAGGCGTTACTGAAAGCGAATGCGTCATGTCCGTGAAGGAAAGGAACGTGCGGCATTCGCGAGCACGATTCAGACGCGCGCGAAGAGGTGGAGCGGTTTTCGGAATTCGCCACTAAGGATCAGGTGAACGCTAACTTCGGTGGTTTAGGTTTCGATGGGCGGTTGTGTTCCGTGATGTTCGTTGTTTAGTGTGTAATCACTGCGTCCACCGAGCAAGCTCGGCGGGGAGCGGTTCCTCGCCCCAACCGAGTTTATCTGGGCTGAGCGAATGATTATCCACCAAAAAGAAACCATACAACCGCCCGGCAAGCCCTAGCACAACAACCGGGCAACGTCTTCGGCGCTTACGGTCCGCGTCAACGATAATTGTCTTCGCCGCGCGGGATTTCCGCCGCACGCGGAGACGCCAAGATCTGAAACCGGTGCAAGAACTCGACCATCGAATCGGTGATCGACGACGTTGGATGGTGTTGCCCCCACAACGTACGGGCGAATTGCTCAATGCCGACTCGACAGAACCCTTGGCCATTGCCCACGAGCACGACGTGTTGCCGATCACGGATGTCGAGCTGGCTAATCTCTATCGTGCCGTTCATGTACCGAACGCCGCATGCCAACGACGAATAGGCCACTCGGTCATCGGGCGATGCCAATCGAGGCAGACCCATCAGCCGATCGAGTCCCTGCCACACGTCCGGGCCAATCCAACCGTATTGGTTCTCCAGCGCTGCCTGCAAGGAAACAATTTGGTCACCATGAAAGTCGCAGCGATGCACGGCGACTCGACCGGTGCCGCCCAGCGTCAAACCGGCGCGCTGGGCGACTCGATCCACGTCGATCTGTGTGAACTCGCCAATCAACTCACCGTTCCATCCGCGCGGTGCGCGGTGGGCGACGAGTTGTCCTTGAAAATGGCAGCGGTCGCCCAACGCCGGAAGGAATTCCGTCAGGTCGGCCACCAACCAGGTGGGGAGCGCCGCCGCGCCCGTCGAAAGTCGAACGGACTCTTGCCACGACTCACCCACGCGTGTCCGGCTGGCGAGCACCTCGATCGGTTCGCCCGGCGACGTTTGCCCCAGCAACCGGCAGCGCAGCAAACAGACCATTTGTTGCGAGTCGCGCCGCACCTGAACCTCTACGGGGCTCAACGTGCGATGATCCCGGACGGCGCCATCCGGAGCGTCATCGATCGTCACTTGACGCCATTCGACTTTCCAAACTCCCTCGTCGGCTGAGGGGCGCAACAGGTAATCGGGGAGCCGCCGCAACAGTTCACATAGTCCGGCGGAGGTCAAATTTACCGGTTCATCGATGGTCACCCGCCGCACGGAACCTAATTCGATGCGAATACCGTTTAACCGCGCCATGCCGCGGTACTCGGAATCGCGAACGGTTACGCCGCGCAACAGATACATGCTTGGTTGCGGTGTCTCGACCCGTTCAATCGACACATCCAATCCCAGCTGCGACTGGATTTGCTGCGCCCATTCGCGCGGGGTCGAGGGATGGAAGATGTGATAGAGGACGACTGTCGTGGGAACGACACAAACGAGCAAAAACGCTAAACGGCACATCCGCCGGCGCGCATCGTCACTGAGAGGGTATTTCATGCCGATCATCTCGCGCGGGCCATGGTTTGAAACAGCTCCCAACGGGCGCGCATTTCCGCTACGCTGTCGCCGCCAAATTTGTCCACCAGCGCCGCGGCGATTTCAAAAGCCACTACGTGCTGGACAATTACGCTGGCTGCCGGAACGGCGCAGATGTCGCTCCGTTCATAGCTGGCTCGCTGCGTTTCTTTGGTCTCCATGTCGATCGACTCCAGCGGTTGCCGCAACGTGCTGATGGGTTTCTTGGCAGCGCGAACAATGATCGGTTGGCCGTTGGTCATGCCGGCTTCCAGTCCTCCGGCCTGGTTGGTGGGCCGAACATAGCCCAGGTGAGGTTGATCGGTCTGCGCGCGATCGAACACGTACCGGCCATTGCTTCCCGCCAGATCTAATGGATTGGAGAATGTGCGCAGACGCCGGAAGTCCCATCCGAACTTGAACTCGTGCTTGCCCCTGATGACGGATAGCGTTTGATTCAGATGGTGCGTCCAGTTGAACTGCGTTCCGGTCGATACCTTTCCGTCCTGCACTCCCCAGGCGGTGAGATTATCGGCTCCAGTGAACCGGACCACAGGAAATGCATCAGAGAGTCCCGTCAATGGAAGGCCGATGCCAGACCCGAAACCTTGATGGGCGGGATTATCCCAGCCTTGCTGCTGACGCGTAAAACCGTATGTCGAATGCAGCAGGATCGTCGGGCGGATGGTGAGATCGTGATTCACGCGATAGTTCTCCGGTTTCTGCGTGTTAGATCCCAGGCCGGTTCCGAGGGGACCAGGGAACGTGAAGGTGTTTCCGATGTCCTGGTTTTGCCGGCTCATGTAGTAGGAGAGACGGTTGTTCGCGGTGAACGCGTGATCGAACTTGAGACTCCAGTGGGTATCCTCGATGACTTGGGTGTTTGTGAACTGGTAATTGCTTACCAGGCCGGCAACATTCGCGTCCGGTATCAGCGGAACAACTTTGGTGGATACATTGCTCCAGCGCGCCCTCGGGATGATGTTCCCGGCGAATGGCTGCCTGGTCGCGGCGCTGCCCGTGCCCGCCGTCGTCAGGGGATCGTAAATGGCATGGGCGAGTTGAGAAAAGTTGCCCTCTTTCAT
>JACTND010000009.1 GCA_014584305.1 Planctomycetota bacterium
GCTGGGCAGGAACAGCGTGTACAGCCAGACGGTGAAGCCGCACAGCACGCCGGCCATCGCGCCGTGCACGCTGGCCTGGCGCCAATAGAGCCCCGCGACCAGCGGCGGCAGGAACTGCGCCACGCCGACGAACGAGATCAGCCCGATCGACGCCAGCGCAGCCGACTGCGCAGAGAAGCGGAAGTCGAGGAAACCGAGCAGCAGGATCAGTCCGATCGAGATCCGACGGCTGGTCAGCAGGAAGCGGCGCAGATCCCCGCCGGCATCCAGCTTCACCCACGGCAGGCGCAGCGCGACCGGCATGATGATGTGGTTGGACACCATGGTGGACAGCGCGATGGCCGAGACGATCACCATCGCCGTGGCGGAGGAGAATCGCCTGCGCACGATCATCGTGGCCGCCAAGAATAAGGAGCGGACCGATGCCGTCGAGACCGAACGGGTGGCGAAAGACCGCGACCTGGAGATGACCGAACGCGAACGCATCGTGACTCTAGCGCAAATCGAGAAGGACAAAGCGGTCGAAGTCGAACGCAAGAACATTCAAGACGTCATTCGCGAACGAGTCATCGTCGAGCGCGCGGTCGTAGAAGAAGAAGAGCGGATCAAGGATACCAGAGAGTACGCAACCGCCGATCGAAAAAAACGCGTCGCGATTACCGAAGCGGAAGAGCAAGCCCAGCAAGCGTTGGTCCAAGAGATCAAAGCCGCTGAAGCTGAGAAACAGGCGGCGGTTCACCACGCGGAGACTATCGTCATTCGAGCGGAAGCACAAAAGACGGCCGCCGAACGCGAAATGGAAGCCAAGAAACTCTTGGCTGACGCCGTTCGAGTCGAGACCGCAGCCCCGGGCCTGGCTGAAGCTGAAGTGCTGCAAAAGCGTTTCGAGGCTGAGGCGCGCGGCAAAGAGGCCTTGGCCCAAGCCATCGAGAAACAGGGCCAAGCCGAAGCGCACGTTGCGGAATTGAAATTCGCCGCCGAGGCCAAAGGGATCACCGACAAGGCCGAGGCCATGAAGTTGTTCGATGGCGTCGGCCGCGAACACGAAGAGTTTAAGTTACAGCTCAACAAGGACAAGGAAGTCGAGCTGGAGGCAATTGGCATCCAAAAGGCGATTGCCGAGGCGCAAGCGGCGATGCTAGGAGATGCCTTGCGGTCGGCGCGGATCGATATTGTCGGCGGCGATAATCAATTCTTCGACAGCCTGGTTCGGTCCATCACTGCCGGCAAACAGATCGACCGTTTGGTACAAGGGAGCCAGGTCTTGTCGGATGTCAAGGAATCGCTGGTGGCTGGCGATTTGGATCAAATCAAAGCGCGGCTGCAAGAATACGTCGATCTGCTAGGAATTTCGAGCCAAGATCTGAAGAACTTGTCTATCGCGGCCCTGATTGTGCAAATGATGCGCAGCACCGACGAATCCGGTCGCAGTCAGTTACAACAACTATTGGATGGTGTCCGACAGTTGGGGTTAGCCGACCACAGTGCGGCGCACTTGAGGCTCAGCGGGGCCAAGTCCGGGCGCAAATCCTAGCTAGTTGTTCGCTCAGTGAACGGGACGCATGGCGAAAACCGCACGCAAACAGAGAAACGCACTGTCGACTGGGGCTCCAGCGGCACCGCAGCTTGAGCAATCGACCTACGAGATCATTCGCCATCGATTGCAAACCGCAGGGGCCGAGCTACGTCGCCGTACAGAGCAGCTGAATCAGGCGCGTCGCCAGGTCTTTGGCACGATTCCCACGACCCTGCTGACGACGGAGCAAGTATCAACCAATCACCACTGCATCGCGCGGGACCTGGTCCCGGTTGGGGATCGCTTTCTGTTCGGATTCAATGTCCATCTGGGTTTGAAAACCGAGACAGGCGTGGACGATGTGTTCGCCATTTATCGTTTCCGCGATCAGTCTTTCCACGAAGAAGACCTGGCATTGTTGGACGACTCCCGCTTTCACCTCGAGTTCAAGCAACTTTACAAGTACTATACGGCCACACAATTCGTTAAGTTTCATTTGGCCTTTCCGCACCTGTATATGGTGTTTCAAGTCGGCAAGACGCCGCAAGACATAAAAGTATTTAAGTGGGTCCTGGCTGGCGATCGATTGCAATACGTTGACAATCGCAGCGAACACGAGGTGCGTTCCCCACCACAGCATGAGTTCTTGTGGAAACGCACGCATCGGGATTTGCATCGCCACGGACGGCATCCGCATATTTCGGTGGAAAACATTATCTTTGTGGAAACGATCGGCGGCGATCTGACCATCAAGATCGAAGACAACACGGACGACGGCCAAGGGATCTATCGCGAGCCCGTTGATGACCCCGATCAAACGCTCGACGACGCGGACATCTTCTATGCCTTGGTCGGTAATCTCGTCCTGCTGAAAATACGGCCCTTTCGCGAGCAACAATTCCGCTATTTCATCTACAACCGCAAAAACCACCACATCTTGCGGCAGGACTCCCTGGAGCATTCTTGCTTGCTCCTGCCCGAAGACCACGGCATCGTGTTTGCCAGCGGTTTTTACACGCAATTCGGAACTTATCGAACATTTGATTCCAGCGATGAGGCATTTTATTTCGAGAAGCGGATTGCGTCGGCCAACGGCGAGGATTATTTGTTCATCTTTCATCAACCTGCCTCGGGGGACTATCTGCTCGTCAGCTACAATGTCATCGAGCAGCGCATGGATGCGCCCGTGCGTTGCCAGGGGTACTCGCTGTTCGAGAACGGGCACTTGCTCATATTCCGCGCAGAGGAATCGGCGCGGCGGCACCACGCCATTCAGATTTGGCAAACTCCCTTTACGAGTCAATTGTCACCCTCTCCGCGTTCGGATTCGCTCCTGTTCAAGATTGGCAACCGGGATGTTGTTCGCGCCATCGCCGAATGCCATGAGCTGTTGGGCCTGTTAGAAAAAGACGACACCTACAGCGACTTATACTTAGACCTGGTTCGCAAGTCCCAACAGATTCTGGACGGCTATACTTGGCTAAGAGAAGAAGCGGCCTTCGACCTGGCGGCGGTGATCGGCCAGGTCAAACAGGCAGCGACGGCGGCGGTTTCGGAGTTCGATAAAGTTCAGAGTATTCGCGCGGCGACCCAGAAGCAATTTGACACGACGGCGCGCGCGGCGGGTGATGCCTTGGCGCATGCCATCCGGCGCAGATACCAATCCATCGAGGAGTTTGTCGAATCTCTGGCGAACTTGCGACACGTCCGCGGCCAATTGATCTCCCTGCGCGACCTGAAATACGTCGATCTGGCCGCTGTCGAGACCCTAGAGCAGCAAATTGTCGCTGCTTCGGAAAGCGTTGCGCAGCAGTGCGTCGATTTTCTTGCGAAACCTGACGCGCTGGCGACATACGCTCGCTCTATTGCCGACAAACGTCCCGCCATCGAACGCGTGGAATCCGTTGTCGCTGGGAGGGAGCTCGATGCCGATCTGGCCGAAATCGGCGGCAAACTCGAATTGCTAATCGACATTGTCAGCAACCTGCAGATCGACGATGCCACGCAGCGTACCGCGATTACGGATGCCATCTCGACGATCTATGCGACGCTCAATCAAACGCGGG
>JACTND010000101.1 GCA_014584305.1 Planctomycetota bacterium
GTCAAATCAAAAGTTGCATGCCTGGCACCAAAGTTCCTGGCACCAAAGTTTTATGGTTGAGTGCGTTCGTTTAACCCGTAGCCAGAGTGGATTTTTGGCGCGGTTGGCCGCAGCCTTCTTCCAAAAACTCAATCGCCAAAAAACCACGGCGGCGAGGGTATCGACCGATCCGGCAGAACAAGTCGATACCTTGCAAATGATGCTTTTATATCGATGCAGGGCACCAAATGGGCGGTACGGGGTTGATGGCTGGCACCAAGTATTTCCACTCGCGGATACTGCGGGTTGTGGAGGAGAAGGGGTCGCCTGCGGCTCGCCGTTAAACGAAGAAGTGTTTGCGGATGCTGTGGGTTTTAGTCAAATCAAAAGTTGCATGCCTGGCACCAAAGTTCCTGGCACCAAAGTTTTATGGTTGTGTGCGCTCGTTTAACCCGTAGCCAGAGTGGATTTTTGGCGCGGTTGGCCGCAGCCTTCTTCCAAAAACTTAATAATGGAAATGGGGACACCCAATAATGGAAATGGGGACACCCAACCATTGGAGGGCGAATTGGTAGCGGATTGGACGGGGACACCCCATTTTTGGTAATTTGCGGCTCAAGGTGGGAGAACGGACGGGGAGAGCCAACCATGTTGCCCATTGGGGCCAAATGTTGGGTGTCCCCTAAGGGTGGCTTTGCCCGCAATCCAACATGCGCGCACGGTGCGCGCATTCCACGTCGTACGATCCTAATAGATCGTGGTGACTTTTGGATGGCATTCATTCTCCTGAATGGCGAAGCCATTGAGCCGAGCGGCAGCAACTATTCAACGCCCTCGAAATCCATTGCTTCGACATGAATCCATCGAGCTCAGTCTCGATGCCGCCGCGCGCCAAGGATGGACAGCTGCGGTGAGCGGTATGTATTCTCCTTTTGGCCCCATTGCGCGCGAGTCAAGCGATAAACACGAGGAGCGCGATCAATAGTGCAAACATGAGCGCGACCAGGAGCGTGATGACAAGATACGAAACGCGCACCGATGATTTGCGGCGGCGAATCGTTATTTTTGGTGGCGCGTTCTCTAGGGCACGACGGGCAGGTTCCGGCGGGCTCCGGTACGTATCCGAAATGGTTGTCGCGGACCGAGACGCGTGCTCGATTTGTCGAATTGCAGCGACCACGTCCTGGCAGGTCTGGAACCGATCCTCTGGCTTTTTGCGCATCATACGGGCCGTCAGTTCCATGATCTCGGACGGGCAATCTTGTCGGTCGAACGTAATCGGCGACGGTTCGCGCGACTGGTGGGCCGCAATGCGTTGGGGGATAGTCCCGGTAGGGAAAGGAGGATGCCCCGTCAGCAAAAAGTATAGCGTGCAGCCCAGGCTATAGATATCGGCGCGAGGATCGACGTTGTGGCTATCGATCGCTTGTTCCGGCGAAAGAAAATCAGCCGTGCCCATGACACGCTCATTGTGCAACAGCGTCAGCGACTCGGTCTCCTCGCGCATCAAGGCCAAACCGAGATCGAGCAGCTTGACGGTCCCTTGAGTGTTCATCAACACATTGGCCGGTTTGATATCGCGGTGGACGATGTGTTGTTCGTGAGCATGGGCCAGTCCTTCCGCCGCCTGCGCGATGCAATCCAGCGCCTGCTCATAACTCATCGGCCCTGCGCGTTTGACATGCTGATGCAGGTCGATGCCATCCACGTACTCCATCACCATATAATGGATTTCGCCTTCATTGGCCAAATCGTAAATGCGCACGATGTGCGGATGATTGAGGCTGGCCGCCGCGCGGCCTTCGCGATAAAACCGTTCGAGATAACTTTTGTCGGCGGCCCGCTGTTTGGGAAGAATTTTAATCGCCCGTTGATGCCCGGAAAGTTTGTGCTGCGCCAAATAGACCGTGCTCATGCCCCCCGCACCGAGCAACTTCAACAGCCGGTACTGCCCGAGGAAAAAGCCCTTGTATTTGCCGTTGCGCAGTTTTTCCACGTGCCAGGGCGTGACGTCCCCATCGTCCACCAGTCTGCGAATGAACGACTCAAGTGCAACCGCCTGCCCATCGGACGAATTGCGGAGTTCCGCTAGAATCGCTTTCAGCCGGTCATCCGCGACGAGCTGGCTGCGCCGCAAGGCATCGAGGAAGTTTTTTAAACTGGAATCCACCATACACGACTTTGGCCATTGAGGTCGCAAGCCACTGCGTGAAAAGATACTCGAAGGTTAGCGATTTGTCGAATGAACAAGCGATTGACGATTATTGGTGGCGGAATCATGGGACTGTCCGCGGCGTATGCCGCGCTGCGGGCCGGGTGGCGCGTCCAGATCCTCGACCGCGCGCTGGCGCCGACGCAAGCGTCTTGGGCTGGTGCCGGATTGATAACCGCAGCGAACCCGGAACGAGCTAGCCATCCCCTGGAGCGGCTGTGCGGCCTGAGCAACGCGATCTATGACCGCTGGTCGCGCGATTTGTTGGCCGAGACGGGCATCGACAACGAATACACCCGCTGCGGAGGCTTTCATATTGCGCGGTCGCGCGGCGACGCAGCGGCACTGGCCGGAGCCTTGGTCGAATGGCACGACAACGGCGTCGAAGCTCGCTGGGTCGAACGGGAGGAACTGTGCGCGGCATTTGGTCCAGGCTTTGATCCCAAACATTCCGTCCTGCGCGCGGCGCATGTTCCGGACGAACGGCAGGTGCGCAACCCGCGCCATTTGTTGGCCCTGCGAAAGGCGATCCGACAACGAGGCGGAGAGCTGGTCGAGTTGGCCGCTGAGATTCGCCTGGTGCGATGCGACTCGCGTTTGATCGTCCAGATGCCCGATGGTAACGAGTTGACCGGGGAAACGTTGTGCTTGTGCGCCGGCGCTTGGAGTCAACAGCTCTTGGAGCCGTGTGGCATTCGCTTGCCGATTACGCCGATACGCGGGCAAATGCTGTTGTACCACCTGGATCGCCCGCTGTTTTCA
Organism: Planctomycetota bacterium; assembly: GCA_014584305.1. Taxonomy (GTDB): domain Bacteria; phylum Planctomycetota; class Planctomycetia; order Pirellulales; family Pirellulaceae; genus BJ22. The sequence continues at coordinate 2,954 of JACTND010000101.1, forward strand.
TCGATCCTTTATGAAGGGAGCCGCTACGTTGTTCCGCGCCGAGACGGTCACGTCCTCGTCGGTGCGACAGTAGAGGAAGCCGGTTTTGATTGCGATACGACCGTGGCAGGAGTCGAGGAACTCCGGCACTTTGCCGCAAGTTGCCACGCCGCGCTTGGACCGAAGCGGATGGCGCGCAGTTGGGCTGGACTGCGCCCCGCCAGTTTTGACGGACTTCCCTATTTGGGACGCCTGAATGGGATCGACAATGCGGTGGTCGCGACGGCCCAGTTTCGCAATGGATTGCAACTAGCGCCTGTGTTTGCGGAACTTGCACTCGACCTGTTGCGCGGCGAAACGTTGCCGTCGGAATTCGATATTTTCTCGTTGGACCGGTTGGCGAAGGTTTGAAACCTCAAAGACATTGAGAAGAGAAAGGTTTTCGCTCCATTTGAGAATCGCAACGTCAAAGCCCACGACCGACGGGACCGCGATCCTTCCCCATCTCAATCGCCTCTGGTTACCCTCCTGAAAACACCACCACTCTCATTCCACTGAATTGGACCGTTTTCACATGAACCTTGTCTTCGCTTTCTCCTGAAAATTCCCGAATGAAATCTAATAAC
>JACTND010000138.1 GCA_014584305.1 Planctomycetota bacterium
TGATCGGTTTGATACCGAGATGGATGCGCTGGGCGCCAGCATCGCCGCCGCGCAACAACCACCGCGGCTGGCGGCTTGGTGGCTATTGCGGATGGTGCAAACGCCACGACCGTTGTTGGAGAAAATGACCCTCTTCTGGCATGGGCACTTTGCCACTAGCGCCGCCAAAGTCCGCGACAACCGCGCGATGTTTGCGCAGAACCAGGTGCTGCGACAGATGGCGTTTGGTCCCTGGGAAGACTTGGTGCAGGCCATCTCGCGCGACGTGGCCATGTTGATCTATTTGGATTCGACGGACAATCGCAAGACACGACCCAATGAGAATTACGCGCGGGAACTATTGGAATTGTTCTGTTTGGGTTTGGACAACTATGGCGAGCGAGACATCAAGGAACTCGCCCGTTGCTTCACCGGTTGGGAAGTCCGCCAGGGACATTTCAACTTCAATCCCGCCCAACACGATCGAGGAACAAAAACTTTATTCGGCGCGGCTGGGCCTTGGGACGGTGAAGAAGCTGTGCGGATCGTGCTCAAGCAACCCGCCGCCCCGCGTTTCATCGCCGCGAAGCTGATCCGCTGGTTCATCGTTGACGACGTTGCGCTTACCGAATCGCTAATTGAACCCGTTGCGCACCGTTTGGGCGCCGGTGATTTTCGCATCGAGCCCGCGTTGCGGATGGTTCTCGAAAGCCAATTGTTTCATTCGCCCTTGGCCGTCGGACAGAAGGTGCGCGGGCCGGTCGAAATGGCGGTCGGTTTGCTGCGCTCTTTGGGGACCAGCACCAACATGGACCGCCTGGCGGAGACGCTGGAAACGCTTGGTCAATTGCCATTCTTTCCGCCGAACGTCAAAGGCTGGGACGGTGGTCGCAAATGGATCAACGCCGCGACGTTGTTGACCAGGCAACGATTGGCAAAAAGCATCATCGAATCGGTTACCACGCAATCGGCCGCCGAGTTACAACGGCGCGGGTGGCGCGAAGGCAACAACGCCTCGGCGGGGGAGGCGATGGTTGAGCGTCTGGTATCCTGCTGGCTGGCGGTGGATCCGCCGGAGGACGTATTGAGCATCCTCCGTTCGGTTGCTGGTCAACGGAGTGACGCTCCGCGTCGCCTTCACGATACGGCCCTGGCCGTCTGTGCGTTGCCGGAGTTCCAGTTATGTTGAAGGTGTTGTCGCCAAACTGCGCGATTCAAATTAAGAGCCCGTCCCGAAACTCTTCCTCCCTTCTCCTCTCGCAGGGGAGAAGGGCCGGGGATGAGGGGTTTTGGGAAAGGTTCTTAAGGTAACGATGTGTGCGGCGGGCAGTTTTTTTCATTCAGGAGATATCACGTATGACTACGCGTCGCGGATTTCTGCAGGTGGCTTCGGGTACCGCACTTGTCAGTTTGTCGGGGCTGGCGCCCCGCGTGTTGCACGCGGCTGCCCAACAAACCGGACAACGCGACGGCGAAAACATCCTGGTCGTCGTGCAATTGTCTGGTGGGAATGACGGACTCAACACGGTCGTGCCTTATGGTGATCCTGAGTATTACCGCAACCGGTTCACTTTGGCCATCGGACGCGAACAGGTGTTACGGCTGGACGATTACCACGGACTGCACCCGTCGCTGCGCGGTTGGGAACAGTTATGGCAAGCGGGTCAGTTGGCCATCGTTCAGGGAGTTGGTTACGCCAATCCGAACCGTTCGCATTTTGAATCAATGGACTTGTGGCACACGGCGCATCTCAACCCGGAGCGCGTGCGGCGCGGCTGGCTCGGTCGCTATCTCGACCAATTGCCGATCGAAGCGGTACTTCCAGCGGTGCATTACGGCGGAGAAGAGCAACCGCTGGCGCTGGCTGCCGAACGAAAGCTGGCGGTCTCGCTCCGATCGCTGGATGCGATCCGCCTGGAAACGTTACCTGGCCTGTCTCCGGCCGACTCGCGCCAACTCGTGACCGCGCGGCGCGACGGCCGCCATCAACTCTTGGACTTTGTTCAAGAGAATGCGCAACTGGCAATTTTGACTGGAGAGCGACTGCGACAGATTGCTGCGCGCACCGCGCAGCGCACGGGATATCCCGGTTCTCGGTTAGCGCAGAAGCTTCAGGTCGTGGCCTCGTTGATCGCCGCCGACTTGCCGACACGGGTCTATTATGTCTCACTGGACGGTTTTGATACCCACGCCAATCAGGAGGGCGCCCATGCGGCCTTGTTGGCGGAACTTGGCGATGCGGTGGCAGCTTTTCAAGCCGACTTGCGGGAACAAGGGAACGATCAGCGCGTGACTCTGATGACCTTTTCCGAATTCGGCCGCCGCGTTCGCGAGAACGCCAGCCGCGGGACGGATCACGGCACGGCCGCGCCGATGTTTTTCGTCGGTGGACGCGTGCGCGGGGGCTTGCTGAATGGTCATCCGAGCTTGACCGATTTACAGGACGGCGATTTGAAACACTCGATTGATTACCGCCAGGCGTATGCGACGGTTCTCGAACGGTGGTTACACGTCGATGCCGCATCGATTCTCGGCGCGGAGTTTCCGCTGCTCGAAAGCAGTGGCCAGCCACTTTTGCAATCGTAGGCCAAGACCGCGAGCTGCTTTTGTATAACATTCCGCGGAGTTTTCGATTCCCAGCTTTTGACCTGACCCTCATGAGTTGGACAATCGATAGAGAATGTGTAAGGCACAGACTTGGCCTGTTGCCGAGCCTGTCTACTCCTCGTTCGCCACTCAAAGCGTAGAAAACAGGCCAACGGCAAGACTGCCACCACGAAAGGCGCGAAACGCGCGACGATCGAGTTTGACGAACTGTCCAATCGGGAAACGCAGTATGTTGAGGAGATCAAAGGCACTCGCGAAGCTCAACTGCTGATTGGCATAACATTCGCGGATGTAACGATCGGATTGCTGGGGAACTTCAACGTGACAAAACAGAAAGATGGCATCCAACGTTTCATGCTCCGATTCCTTCGCGTTCTTCGCGTCCTTCGTGGTCAAATGATTGGCCGCGCCTCCGCGGCCGATCGTTGCGCGCGGAAAAACCATGGCGAACCATGCGGTTGCGGTAAGCAGGCGATGACGTGGGTTCTGATATCCAATTGTTTTGGCGGCGGCCCGTTATTGGCTTCGTTCGGCTGACTGTTCGTGGATCATGGCTTCCGCCGGACGACTCATGTTTACTTGCGTTCTCGGCGGCTGGCTGATTCCGCGGGAGCGGATATCACAGAAGCGAATTGAGTCGATGCGCATTCGGCTGATCCAGCGAACAACGGATGTCGCTAAGGATCGAATCGATTACGAGTACCGTTGCACTGAGCACGAGTACAAGAAAAACAATAGCCCGAAAATCTTCAAAGCGGGCGAACCGCCCTTGAATGACAGCTGAGTGGCTCTGTAGAAAAGTATACTGCGCCAAAGGAGCATGATGTTGTGCGTGAGAACCATGAGTCGCAGTTTTCGTGTTTGTGACCAGTAGGTGTTTCCTAGGATATGATTGCCTTGACGACGTTTGATCATCGAGACCGCAGTTTCAACTTGGGCTCGTTGCCTGTAGGT
>JACTND010000028.1 GCA_014584305.1 Planctomycetota bacterium
TCGAATCAGAACGATCCACCGGACAAGCCGGTGGTATTAACCCAGTTCCGTTTGCGGGCGGGCGATCTCCAATGATCGATTTGTGTAGATTCCAATGGCACACTCCCCGATGGATGCTGGGGCCCAGGAGTTCTGGGGACACCATTAATAACCTGGCCTGAAGAATCCCTGACCCGAAGCGCGAGTTTTGAAACTGCGCTTTTTCGTCGATTCTCGTACTCGTACTCGGATAGTCGTGTTCGAGCACGAGTACCGCAAATGCTGAGTACGAGTACGAAAACACGGGACTTTACACACAGTTTCGTATCTGGACGGCCACAAAGCGCTCCTTCAAAAAGCGCGAGCGAGGCGAAACATCTCGCCCCTCACTGAAGTTTCGGGTTGCGACTTCGCCATCAGTCTCGATTGGCTCATCCGTTTCGTCAGGCCAGCATTAACCCGCATGAACGCCCAACAAACGGTCGTTTTTGGGGTTGCCTGCCACCGGCGGGCAATTAACCTGGAAATGGTACGCCCCAATCCGGTTCCCCCGTCGCCAGGAGTTGCCATGCGCAAGACTTATCTGGTCACCTATGACATCTGCGATGACAAGCGGCTTAAAAAAGTCCATCGCACGATGAAAAACTTCGGCGACCACCTCCAGTACAGCGTCTTTGAATGCCAGTTCACCGATACCGAACTGCTCCAATGCCGCGCGGCTTTGGCCGATATCATCCATCACCGCGAAGACCAGGTGCTGTTCATCGACTTGGGCCCGAGCGAAGGCCGCGGGGATCGCGTGATTACCTCGCTTGGGCAAGCCTATGCCCCCATCGATGCGCCTTGCCATGTCGTCTAAACAAAAATGAGAGACGCCAATACAACCATGACCCGACCACAAGTCAAACGGACGTCAGCATCCACACGACCGACTTGAATTCAACCTTCGGAGCTCAACCATGATCCAGAGACTCGATTCCGCAAATTCAGGTTCATCCCAAGACGAACCGCGCCAACAAGATTATTTGCCAGCCCGAATGATAAACGAGTTCGTCTATTGCCCGCGATTGTTCTTCCTGGAACATGTCGAAGGGCTGTTCGCCCACAACGCTGATACCATCGACGGAGCCATCAAACACAAACGGGTCGATCAATCAACCAGGCCGTTGCCCAAAGCACCAAGCCGCTCAAAAAAATCCACCGCGGCAGAACCCTCCGTCGCCGATCAAGCCGACGCCCAGGACCAAGACGCCGCCGAGTCGGTCATTGGGCCGATGTTGCACGCGCGAAGCGTTACGCTGGCCAGTGACCAGTATCACATTCTGGCCAAACTGGATCTGGTCGAAGCCCAAGGAGACGTGGCCACGCCGGTCGATTACAAGCGCGGCCGCCCGCGTCTGGCCGACGATGGCTCGCCAGAAGCCTGGGAACCCGAACAAGTCCAAGTCTGCGTCCAGGCTTTGGTGCTCCGCGACAATGGATACCGATGCGACCAGGGGATCATCTACTACGCCGAAACGAAACAGCGAATCCCCGTGCCGATCTCGGACCAGCTCGTCGCCAGAACGCTGGAGGCGATTGCCGAAGCCCGGCGGGTGATGGCCTCAGGACAGATTCCCCCACCGCTGGTCGAAAGCCCCAAATGCCCGCGATGCTCGCTCGTCGGCATCTGTTTGCCGGACGAGTCGCTGGCCTGCGCGGGTCCGACCTATCTTCACGATGGCCAGGGCTATTTGTTCGATGTCGGCCCGCAGCTGTACCAAATCGGAATTCCGGAAAAGGAGTTGGAAACCGGAGTGCGGCGATTGATTGCGGCTCGCGACGACCGGCGGCCCCTGTATATCAACACGCCCGGTTTGACTTTGGGCAAATCCGGCGAAGTCTTGCAGATCAAAGAAAAAGGAAAAACGATCCATGATGTCCGGATGAAGGATACCAGCCAGGTCAATCTGATGGGCCCGATTCAGATTTCATCACAAGCTCTGCAAAGCCTGATGCAGGCCGATATTCCAGTCGGGTTCTTTTCGATGGGAAATTGGTTTTACGGGATCACGCAAGGTTTGGGACTGACCAATATCATCACGCGCCGCCAGCAGTTCCGCTTGGCGGATGACGGGCCCTTCTGTTTGCGGCTTGCGCGGGCCTTGGTGGCGGGCAAGATTCGGAACTGCCGCGTGTTGCTGATGCGCAATCATTACCAGGTGCCGCGCCAGACGGTGCATGTTCTGAAACGGTTGGAAAGACAAGCCCTGATGTGTGAAGAACTCTCCAGTTTGTTGGGGATAGAGGGGACGGCCGCGGCAGCCTATTTCGCTGAGTTCAGCGGGATGTTGAAGGCCGGCCAATCGGACGAGCCGTTTTTCGACGATCCGCCAACGGAGCAGGCCCAGGGACCGTTGAGTTTTGATTTCAAGACGCGCAACCGTCGGCCTCCGCGCGATCCGGTTAACGCGTTGTTGTCGTTGGCCTACAGCATGTTGGCAAAAGAGTTGACGATTACCTGCGCGATGGTTGGGCTGGATCCGTATTTGGGATATTACCATCAGCCTCGGTACGGTCGTCCGGCGTTGGCATTGGATTTGATGGAGCCCTTCCGACCGTTGATTGCTGAATCCACCGTGTTGACGGCGGTCAATAGCCGGATGGTGCAGATCAAGGACTTTGTGCAGGCTGGCGACGCCGTCGCTTTAACGCCGGATGGTCGCAAGAATTTTATAATGGCGTTCGAGGGTCGGATGGACACACTAGTCACGCATCCTTTGTTTGGTTATCGAGTCAGCTATCGGCGCGTGCTGGAGATTCAGACGCGGTTATTGGCGCGCATGTTATGTGGTGAGATTGGTCAGTACCCGGTTTTTGTGACTAGATGAAGATATCGGCCACACCAAATCGATTAACGCCCAGCCGCAGGGGGTCCGCTTAGGGATTTTGTCGCGCCGATATGCCCGGATGGAAGTAAGCAACCGGCGAGACCTGAGCCTCATGAGCCCGCGTAGGGATTTTGTCGCGCCGATTGGTATTCTTGATCAGGAGGTTTTAACGGCGGAAGCCGTGAGTTAATGGTTGGGTCTGTTTACCCACGGCGGGGAAATTGTCCCCGATCTGGTGGACGTGGCGGAAGCCGTGAGTTAATGGTTGGGTCTGTTTACCGGGCGAATGGTCCTGGCGTTTGGAATGAGTCACCAACATTTTCGATCAACTTTCAATGGAATCACACGTTGCGAGCGTCGAGGTGATTCGTTTGGACTGGGTGCTGCTCGCACGACGTAAGCGCTTAATTAACAGCGGTTTACGATTGGCGGTATGGACAAGTGGTGGCATGACGGATAAACTTCTGCACAACCGCTCGCAAACAGCCTGTCAAATGCTGGCAATTTGGGGACCTGCGAGCGGGTCCGTTTCCGCGAACGATCGTTCGCGGCCTCATTGAAGCCTCTGGCAATCTTGCGGTCTGCCCAATCGAACCACGTGTTTCCGCGAACGATCGTTCGCGGCCTCATTGAAGCACG
>JACTND010000087.1 GCA_014584305.1 Planctomycetota bacterium
TTCAAGTTTCAAGGATTGGATCAACGGTTGACCGGCGTCGAACCGGCGCGTCCGGTTCGCGCGTTGATGGCGTGATGCCAATCTGAGCGAAGGTCTGGTATGGCCTGGCGTCGCACGAAAGGTCGCCCGACGGCAACCAACCTTCACCTGTACGGGCCGACAGCGACGGTGTTTTCGCCGCCATCCAGACGTGTCGCGGACAATCGGTGCGACCTATCGGGTTCGCGCCAAGTTGAAATGAAAAGCTGATGCACAAGTCGGACGCGATTGTTTTGCGGGTTATCGATTTCAGCGAGACGAGTTGTGTCGTCACATTGCTGACCCGGGAGTTTGGGAAAATTACGGGGTTGGCGAAAGGTGCGCGCAGGAAGAAGAATCCATTCGAGTCTGCTCTTGACCTGTTGGCAATCGTTCGCCTAGTCTTCTGGCCGAAAGCGCCGCGGGCAATGGATTTGCTGACGGAGGCGAAGTTGGAGCGGCGGTTTCGCGCTGGCGGCAAATGTCTGCGCCGGTTGTATTGTGCCTATTATGTGGCCGAGATTGTGGGATTGCTCGTCGAACACAATGATCCAATGCCCAGTGTTTACGATTTGACTGAAGAGACTATTCGGCGACTGGATGGCGGATGCGATCCAGACTGGGCGTTATTTCGCTTTGAAATGGGGCTTTTGAATTTGTTGGGACATCGCCCGCAATTAGACGCTTGTATAGGTTGTGGGCGGCCGCGGCGCGGGAATGCGCTGTGGGTCGCGTTTGCTCCGATTGGCGGCGGCACGGTTTGTCCCGCGTGTCGTGTCGGCCAACAGCATGTCCTCAGCGTCCGCACGGAGACCATCGAATTTCTAAATCGGATTGGTCAGGCGAATTTCGAAACAGCGGGCGAGCTCGGCCCCGACCCAGCGACGGTTAGTGAAGCGCGCGAAGTACTCAACCATTACGTTTCGCATGTGGCGGGGCGCGAGCCGCGCACTCAGCGGTTTTTGAAATCGATGCGAACAACCCAATCCACTACGAGACACTGACCATCGGGGATTCGACAAGGATGTCGCTGTTGCAACCAAACCAAAACCGTTGGTCCCGACGTTGGACTGTAGGTATGGTCGTCGTGCTGGTGGGTGCGACCGTGCTGGCCGGTTGTCAATCGCCCGCGTCCAAACGCAAATTGTTTCCCAATATGCCTGTGATGGGGAAAGGGCGCACAAGTGCATTGGACAAGGAGGCCGATCCTCTCGATCCAATGGGGCCGCGCAACGTGAATCGATTGGTGTTTCATGATTTGTCGCCAGGCCAGATCAGCAACACAATGAAGACACGCGGCCGTCACAAGATAGATCAATCAGCGGCCCAGGAAGCGTTTGACGAAGGGCAACGACTCTACCGCCAGGCCCTTGCCACGTTGGAGGCGGGCGACCCGCGTGGCGAAGCCAAGTCGCTTTTTGACGAAGCCGCCAAAAAATTTCAATTCGCGGCTAGCCGTTGGCCGGATTCCGCGTTGGAACAGGACGCGCTGTTCTACGAGGGGGAATCGCAGTTTTTTGCCGACCGCTACGTGCAGGCCAACCGCGCCTTTGAGAAACTGATCACCGTATATTCGGGAACTCGATATATGGACAAAGTGCAAGCCCGACGTTTTGCGATCGCCCAATACTGGTTGTCGTTGGCTAGAGCGCACTCCACCTGGACTCCGAACGTCAATTTCTTTGATCCGTCTCGACCAGGCTATTCGTTGGCGGCTGAAGCCCGCAGGCTATTCCATCGTATTCGTTTGGAAGACCCCACCGGAAAATTGGCCGACGATGCGACCATGGCCTTGGCGAATGCCTATTTTGAAGCCGCTTTGTATCAAGATGCCGCTGATACTTATGAGGATTTGCGGCGAACCTATCCGGGAAGCACCTTTTATTACCAGGCCAGCATGATGGAGTTGAAGTCGCGGTTGAACTCCTATTATGGCAAGAGCTATGATTCTTCACCGCTCGTCAAAGCCGATGCGCTCCTGAAACAACTTGTGGTTCAGTTTCCGAACCTGCCCGATCAGGATCGCGAAGTGTTGAGTCGCGAAGCCGCCGAAGTGCGGCATCTGTTGGCGGAACGAGATTTTGCATTAGGTGAATACTACGAACGCCGCGGCGAAAACCGAGCGGCGGGTTTCATGTTTCAAGAAGTCGCCAAGAATTACGGCGACACCCAACTGGCGAACAAGGCGCAGGAACGCCTAGCCGTCGTTCGCGACAAGGACCCGTTGCCGCCGGAACGCGCGCAATGGTTGGTGGAATTGTTTCCCAAGTCGGAGGCCTCGAAGCCGTTGATTGCCGCCGGCGATAAAGAAAGCATCTTCCGCTAATGATCATGGCCCAGCCCAAATCGACCGTCCTACCATGGCGCCGAGTTCGCCAGTTCTCCCTGGTGCTGCTGGCCGTCACGTTGCCGGTCGGTTGCCGAGGGTACAACGTCGGCAACCAATACTTGTATCGGAGCGACATCCGTACGGTACATGTCGCACCGGTCGAGTCCGATTCCTTTCGTCGCTTTACCGGTGCCAAGTTAACGGATGCCATCGTTCGCCAAATCGCCCAGCAGACTCCGTTGACGATCGATGAACCGGCGTTGGCGGACAGCGTCGTGCAGGCGAAAATACTGCGCGACGCGAAACGGGTCTTGGGGCAAAACCGTTTTGGTGAACCGCGGGCACTCCAGTACGGTTGGCAAGTGGAGGTCTCTTGGGTCGATCGAGCGGGCGTGCCTCTCATGCAGCGCCAGATTATTCAGATCGATTTGGATGAACAGTTCGTACCGGAAGCAGGGCAATCGTTAGCCGACGCCGAACAACAATTAGTCGAGCGGATCGCCCAACGGATTGTCGGTCAGATGGAAATGCCCTGGTAGCACCAATCGAGGGGCTCTGTGGTCTGGGCAGACTCTGGTGAACGCGCGGGAACTCAACGGACGCCAAACGAGGACAGAGGCGTGCAAGTATGTACAATAGAGTTCGGACAAATACAATTTGGAAACTCAGTTTACAACTTGAGATTAGCCGTCGATGGTCTTGAATCGTTTTAGGGTCACCGCAATTAGTGTCGTCTGGTCGATGTTCGTAGTCATGACGGCCAGTCGAGCGGCGGCGCAGGGCATGAGCCTGGCAACATTACCGGAATTGCGGTCGCATGCGGCGACAGACACAAGAGGGAATGCTACCGTCTCGCGAAAAAATGGAATCGCGTTTCGCTCGTTGGATCGGGGCAGTTTGAAGTGTGATATCTACATGCCCGAAGGGGACGGACCGTTTCCAGCCGTGCTCGTGATCCATGGCGGCGCTTGGGCTTGGGGCAGCAAATCGGTTTATGTCCGGCTATCAAAGAGAATCGCGACGCGGGGCTTCGTGGTGATGGCCATCAACTACCGGTTGGCGCCCAAACATCCCTTTCCCGCCCAAATCCTCGACGCGCAGTACGCTGTACGGTGGCTGAGGCATCATGCTCAGGAATACCGAGTGGACCCACAACGCATCGCTGCCTTAGGGTATTCGGCTGGCGGACACCTGGCGTGTTTGCTGGGGACCGCCGACGATCAGGCCTTTGTGGACCCCGATTTGCCGGAGGAATTGTCGCGTTACTCGCCCCGCGTCCCCGTGGTCATCGCCGGAGGAGCGGTCTGCGATTTGGACTGGGTGGACGAAAACAGTACGAAGCTAGCCTATTGGCTCGGGGGGACTCCCAGCAGTCAGCCGGAAGCCTATCGACTGGCCTCCCCGCGGCTGCACGTTTCACCGGACGACGCACGCTTTTTCCTATATCACGGGACTCGAGACCAGATTGTCCCCATGGAGTGTGCGGAGCGGATGCACGAGACCTTACGGCGCGCCGGTTGTTCCAGCGAGCTACATTTGCTGAAGAATCGCGATCATTTCTGGGCGTTTTTCGAAACGGCCATTGTCGATGATGCTGTCGAGTATTTGAAGCGCGAATGGCAAATCAACGAGTTGAGGAAGTGAGGGCGACACCGGCTGGTGATTAGGCCCAATCGAGACCCGTCTTGTGTCTGACGCGCTCTTCGTAATTGCCAAGCAACCCGCCGACGACATCCCATTTGAGTGGGCGGCGAACCTCAATATCGCCGTGCTGGTTCACGCGGACAATCGTGTGTGGTTCGATACCGGCAGCGGCAAAGTCGTTACCGTGTAATTCTCCGTCATTGATAATCTCGGCCAAAGTCGCCGCAGTCATTTCGATAAACTTCATGTCAATATTCACCACATCGTTTCATCCGCGACGAACAGCGTTTGTTCCTCTTAGGGAACTCGGCTGGTCGACAAATTGCCGACGTTATTGAGACCGACGATGATAACCGCGCGCAATTCCTTCGACAACCGCGGCGCCAGCTGAAATGGAGTTGTTCCAATCGGGCGGTTCCAAAGGGCTATCCGGCACATCAGTTTGGATCCGCGCGACCGTCCTGGTCAGTTGGTCAATTTGGCTGGCTTGACGATCCACTTTTTCGGCGATCCATGCCAAGAGGTCGGAATCGCTCACTCCAAGCTCGCATTTGACCTGCGCTAGGTTGCTCGCGCCGGACAAAAGCCGATCTACGACCGATTCGCGAAATTTCGCCGAAAAACGCTGCGACCGTTCCTGCCGCGCTACCAACGAAATGTGATCATGAAAATGGTTACCGACCCTCTCCAGCTCGACAACAGGCGATACGTCCGCGCGCAGTTCATCGACATCGTCGCGCGGTCGCGGCAACACGAAACAATCGAGCGTACAAATCGGGCAATGCCAATGCCCCCAACCCCAGGTGGCCATCCGTCGTCCGCCCAATCGCCCCCATAGTTTCCCGAGGGGCGTCAAAAAACGATTGACATGCACCACATTCTTGCGGCAATCGCGGCAATATCCCAATTTGGTGGTGTTACTGGCCATAACTCGTGGTGGCGCCTCGAACGGACTGTCTATATTCTAGCAAGCGACTTGGACATCTCTACCTGCCAATCAAGGCCAAAAGGTTTGAGCGGCGACAGTAGGTGAAGAGCCGGTGCCGCAAATTCGATGAATTCAGTACATTGGCGGGTGGAAATCCGGCTAGGAGTATCAACCATGGGGGGTTCGCGTTCCCCGCATAAGCCAACATTTGAAATCACTGTTGACGCATCGGAATCTCAACAGCGGATCGATGCTGTTCTGGCAGTGCACTTCCCGGATATCAGTCGCTCGCGAATCCAAACCGCTATGCGTCGAGGATTGGTCTTGGTAGATGGCCGCGTAGTGAAACCGTCCCATCGTGTTGCACTAGGGCAACAGATCACATTCACTCTACCGGAAACGGTTCCCGCCGGTTCGCAACCGGAGGCAATCCCACTGGAGATATTGTTTGAGGACGATTGTTTGGCAGCGATCAATAAACCGGCGGGCATGGTTGTGCATCCTGCCAAAGGTCATTGGCGCGGCACGTTGACCGCAGCGTTGGTCCACCATTTTGCTACGCTAAGCCAGATTGGCGGCCCAACGCGGCCGGGGATCATCCACCGCTTGGATCGAGACACGTCGGGAGTCATCTTGGTGGCGAAAACCGATTCGGCGCATTCGTTGATTACACGACAGTTCGCGAAACGGACGGTCGCGAAAGAGTATTTGGCGCTAGTTGCTCCTGCTCCAAGCCGCGATCGCGATTGGATCGACTTGCCGATTGGAGTCCATCCTTACCATCGCGAGCGGATGGCGATCCGAGGCGGTCATTCCACAAGCCGAACGGCGCAGACGTTCTATGAGGTGATCGAGCGTTTTCAGGGTTTTGGTCTCGTTCGCCTCCTGCCCAAGACCGGCCGCACGCATCAATTGCGCGTTCACCTAGCTGCCATCAAGTCGCCGATTGTTGCGGATCGTCTCTATGGCGGCCGCGCGGAATTGACATTGGCGGACGTAATTCCGGTGACTCAACGACCGTTGATTCCCACGCGCGAATTAACGTTGGAACGAGAAGTCCTAATCCATCGCCAAGCGCTACACGCCCATTGTTTGGAAATCGATCACCCCATCACGGGGGCGAGACTGCGGTTCGAGGCGAAACCGCCCAACGACATGCACCAGACCTTGGCGGCATTGCGGCGGTGGCGTGGCAGCTGAGTGTAATGTAAGCGAATAATCGTGAGTTTTGTGCCGCCCAGCACGCCTGCCTGTATTTCGCGCGCCACCTTTCAAAAAACTCGAAGAATCGCCGCCCAGAACTACGCCAGGAGATCTTTGATGACTTTGCCGCTGTTGGCAATTTTCATCGGTCGGCCATCGTTGCTGGTGAACGTGGTTTCTAGGCTGATGCCCAAACTGCGACAGATGGTGGCCATCAAGTCCTCGGAACTGTACGTGGGACCTTCGACTGCCGTACCGTCGTCGTTCGTGGCACCGATGGCCACGCCCGGTTTCATGCCAGCGCCGCCGACGACAACGCTCCAACTGCGGGCCCAATGGTCGCGCCCCGCATCGCCGTTGATTCGCGGCGTCCGTCCGAACTCACCCATCCAGATCACGGCCGTGTCCTGTAGCATCCCGCGCTGGTAAAGATCTTCGATCAACGCACTCATACCCCGATCGAGGGTCGGCAGCAAATTGTTCTGCAATGTCGGGAAAATGTTCTGATGATTGTCCCAACCGCCGAGTGTGACCTCGACAAACGGTACGCCAATCTCAACGAGGCGCCGCGCCATTAAACAACCGCGACCGAAATTGTTCCGACCGTAACGATCCTGGACCTCCGCTGGTTCGCGCTCGACGCGAAAGGCTTCCATTTGACGACTGGTCATCAGATTCAACGTCTTCTGAATAACCTTGGCATGTTCCACGGCCGCACTGCCCCGATTGTCGTTAATAAAATTGGTTTCCAATCGGCTCAATGCTTGAATGCGTTCCGACATCCGGGCCGCCTCGACATTCATGCTCAGATTACGTACCTGGCCGTTGGCATCGACGCTGAAGGGAGCCCAGGCCATTCCCAAGAATCCCGGCCCCTCGCTGGCGCCGCCAATTGCGATGAACGGCGGAATCTCCAGGTCGTTGCGATGGGCCATCAATTGGTGTGAAATCACCGAGCCATAGCTGGGATGAATAATGTTGGGATTGGGCACATAACCGGTGTGCATGTAGTACCGGCCGCGCGCGTGGTCTGCTTCCCGTGTACTCATCGAACGAACAATGGACATCTTGTCCATTTGAGTCGCCATCATCGGTAGGTGCTCGGAGATTTGCATGTCCCCGGTGGTGGCGATGGGGCGAAACGGTCCACCCGTGGCCGCGCCGGGTTTCAAATCCCACAAATCCATCGTTGACGGTCCGCCGTTCATCCATAGCAAGATAGCAGCTTTGTTTCGGCGTTTGAGCTCATTGGCGTGCACGCAGAGCGTCTGCCCCATCGCCAGTGCGCTGCCCGTTAGGGCCGAAGCGCCGGCCAGATGCCGCATGAAGTGTCGCCGTGTCATTCCCGAAGGCGTTGTGAAAAACATCGCTCTGCCTCTCTCTTATTAAAACCCAAATTGCTAGTGATTGAATATAAACTCGTTGCTATTCAAGATCACCCACCACAAGTCCTTGAGTCCTTCGCGCAGGTCCCCGCGCCGTGCCTGGATTAGCTGCTGCGCCAGGTTCTTTTCTTCGCGCGTGGCCGGGCGGCTAAGACCGGCCAGGAACAAACGGTCCACTTTTTGCGGAACTGTCCATTGGCTCTTGTTGATTGTCTCGTACAACAAAGTGCCCGCTTGATCGGATACGGCGGCCTGGATCATTTCGCCGTTAAACATCATCAAGACCTGGGGGATCGTCCCGTTAAACGTCGTCGATTCGTCCCCCTCGTCCGTACCAAAGGCCGTGACGAACTGCTGCAGCCAACGGTTGCGTTGTTCCTCTTGCTGTTCGTAGGAACCTTGATTTGCGCCAGCCCCGCTGGCGACCATCAGTGATTCGTACAATTCCTCCGCCCGCATTTGCCGCAAATAAAAGTGGCTGAATTTTGGGCTAGCGCCCAACAAGGGGTCGTCGGTTTCATTGTTCTTTGTTTTCTTGCTGGACAACGCGTATGGTCGCGACAAAATAATCCAGCTATACAACTGGCGTAGGTTGTAGCCGGAATCTCGGAATTCATCGGCCAAGTATTGCAATAATGCGGAGTTGCTCGGCGCATTGTGGGGCCCAAGGTCATCTACCGGTTTGGTGAATCCGTAGCCCAGAAAATGCTCCCAAACCCGATTGACGGCCGCCTTGTCGAAATAAGGGCTGGCAGTTATCAACTGCGATAGCTCTTGCCGCCGGTTCACGGCATTCACATAGCCGCTCTTAGAAATCTCGGTGCCATCGACAAATACCGGATAGGCCACTTTGAGCAAGCCGTTCCGCAACTCGTAGAACAAGTCGGCTTCGTCGGCATTCCCGCTTTCGCCCCGAAAATCTTGGTCGACCAACTGCGCGGACGCCATATCGGTTGCGCCACGGAATGCGCGCACCTGGCGGAAAAAGGCGTTGAACTCCCAATACTTCTGTTGTTTCCAATCGTTGAAGGGATGGTTGTGGCATTGAGTACACTGGACTTGGAGTCCCAAAAACAAACGGCTGACCGCCGCAGTGGCTTGCGCAGCACCGTCGTCGTTGACTTTATCGATCAAAAAATTGACCGCGCCATTGAATCCTTCGGCGCCTGGTTGCGCGTAACCTGAGGCCGTGATCAACTCATGGACCATGCGATCATACGATTTGTTCCTGGCAAAGCTGTCGCGAAGATATTTCGACATGCCGGCCCGGCTGATCATGGAGTTGTTCGCCGTCCCGCCGGTCCGGCCAATCAATAGGTTACTCCAGATCGTTGCCCAATTCCGCGCAAACTCTTCCGTGTATTCGTCGCTATACAGCAAACGGGAAACGAGTTCCACCCGCTTGTCCGGCGATTTGCTGCCAATAAAGGCGTCAATTTCCGCGATCGTCGGAATACGTCCAATAACGTCTAGGTAAACACGACGACACCATTCATAATCCGACGCGGGCGAACTCGGTTGCAAATTAAAGTCGCGCCAAACCTGTTCCACAAGCTCGTTGATCTTGGTGACTTGCCGTGGAATGTCGCTCGATGATGATTGCGCGATGTCCTGCGAATACACGGCAGACGAGTTGCTTATGCCGCCGACGTAGGCCAAGGCCAGAACGGCCGCCGAAAGGAGTGCAAACGTAAGCCGACAGCGCAATGGTGTTGCAGTCGAAGCTCCCCATACGGACTTCTCCATAGCCTCCCCCTAGATCTGCGGCACACTTCAGTACCTTGCACAATCATCCGTCGGCAAGGTTTTAGATGCTGAATTTGTCACTCTCCACATTCTAAAGCAACCGAAGTGCAATTTCCAATCCAGAATGGCCTCAATCGGCACACATTTCTCGATCTGCCCAATGGGTAACACTGGTACGCGAGAGACAGCGCCGCCGCTGGTGAACCAAATTACCACCGCAATTGGCTGCACATGAATCCGAAGAAATCGCGAAATCTCATTAAGTCATGGACCAATTTCGATTCCACAACCAAATAGGTGCCACCCAATAAAATAAAAATGGCGAAGTACAAAACGCTTTCATGGAGGATACAAACGTGGGCACCGAAGTGTTCAATAATGCAACATGTGTTCAAATTTGATACGAGCAAAAAAGAACAGGCTCGGTACCCTGTACCGAGCCTGAACGCGACAATAACGAAAAAACCGAACAAATCCAGCCAGGGCCACCGGTGGATTTCCTGTGGCCACAAGCTCTGCCTCGTCTCTGTTCAGCCCCGTTTTTAAGCCAAAATCAATTGGCGTTTTCAACTTGGTTGAACCACAGGGAACCACCAACGAGCATTTCGTGCGCCAATCGATCTTAATATTCTTCAAATGGCGGCCTGACCAAAAAATCACGAGATTCGGAAAGTACGCATTTTACCAATTTACTCAATTTTTCCTTTGATGCGGACGATGACAGAACGGGGGAACCCGAACCCCAGATCAGCCATTGACCGGCTAAGAAAGCGCGCCCGCGATTTCTAAAAGCACAAGACCCAGATTCTGAAGGAAAACAAGAGATGCGATCGAATTCATTTTTAGCGCTATTGGCGCTTGTCTTGATGGCACCCACTGGTTGCTGTGTCAACCGGCTGGGATGCGACAGCGGCCCGCGCCTCAATGCAGGGTACGGATGCGATTCTGCAGCCGTTCGCTCCGATAGCGGTTGTGATCAACGTTGTTCCACGGGCCTGCAAGGTCGAGTGGGCGGCGGATTGTTGTCGCGGTGTGGCGGCGGAGTAGGTCCCTGCGCGACAGACAATTGCGCCGATGGATCGTGTTCTTCCACCTGGACCGGCCCGTTGGGAATGATGTCCATTACTCGCTCAAACGGCTGTAACGACGGCTCGTGCGGGATTGGTGGCGATCGCGGCGGCGGTCTATTCAGCGGAAACGCCTGTCGCGATGGCGCTTGCTCCGGTGGGCGTGGGCTTGGTGCTGGCGGTGGCATGTTTGCACAAGGTTATAGCGATGCAGGTGGTGCCGGAAACGGTATTGCCCTGGCTGGAGGTGCCGGTGCCGGACTTGGTTGCGGCCGGTTTGGCTGCGGTCGAAACGGAAGGCTTTGCTCAAGTTGTCGGATGCGGGGCGGCCGCAATCACCCCTATGGTGGCGAGATTCCCCACACGGATCCCTACATGTACGGCGGATGGGGTGGAATGGGTGACGGCAGTGGCTTCGGCCAGGGCCCAGTCAACTACGCCTATCCGTATTACACGACTCGGGGGCCACGTGATTTCTTGATGAACAACCCACCGTCCATCGGGTGGTAAACCATTTCGTCACCCTCCAGATCGACGTCAACGGAAGCCCTGTGCGGACTCGCACAGGGCTTTGCAATAGGTGCCACCCATCAATAGGTGCCACCCGCCCATTGACCATGCGAGCTAGCCAAACCTGATTATGCCTGTCCTTTTAATTGTGCCTGTCCTTTTGTCTTTTTTGCTTTTATGGAAGATGGACTGAATTGGCGTGCTTTGGCTGTTCTGGACGAAGCTCGTGCCGAGTATTCGAATTTGGCAGTTGCTGAGCACCGCCTGGAATCCGGGGCCAGGGTCTTGGATTTTGGAGCCGATCATGTCGGGACTCTGGCTGGCGGGGTTTTGCTCTCGCGGGCGCTGTTGGCCGGCTTGGCCCACGTTACGACGACTTTGCGCGCCGTCGGCACGATCCAGGACTGGCCCCACATTGAAGTAATTACCGATCATCCCTTGCGGGCATGCATGGCCAGCCAATATGCCGGGTGGCAAGTACAAGCGGGCGACTACTTTGCGATCGGCAGCGGCCCAGCGAGGCTCTTGCGCGGGCGCGAACCATTGCTGGCTGAATACGGATGGACCTCATCCGAGTCCAATGGGATTTTGGCTCTGGAATCGGCGCAGCTGCCGGGGGATGACGTAGCGCGTCGAATCGCCGAGGAATGCAGCATTGGTCCGCAGCGACTGACGTTGTGTGTTGCCCGGACAGCGAGTTTCCCTGGCTGTGTGCAGGTTGTCGCGCGATGTATAGAAGCGACATTGCACAAACTGCACGAGCTGAAGTTTGATTTGCGTCGCGTGCTTGCCGCCGCGGGCGTTGCCCCATTGCCTCCAATTGCTGACGATGACCTGCAAGCAGTCGGTTGGACCAATGACGCGATTATTTTTGGGGGCAGTGTGGCCTTGTGGGTATCCGGCGACTGGGACGAAATTGCATCTGCCGGACAGCAACTTTGCAGCGAAACATCTGCCGATTTTGGCCGCCCGTTCATTGAAATATTCCGAGCCTACAACCGAGATTTTTACCAGATCGATAAAATGCTTTTCAGCCCGGCGAGGGTCACCATTTTTGGATTGGATACCGGACGCACCTGCGTCGTGGGACGGGTTCACGATGCACTTCTGCGGCACTCGTTTGGAATTGATTAGCGTCGGTGACCCGTTCGTTGTTAGCTTGCAACTGTTTTGTGAACGGTCAACTAACCTGCGACAAGCGTCGGCAGCGCCAGTCGGTGACAGCAATCGCTTGCAACAGGCCGCGGGCCTTGCTGAGAGTCTCTTGGTATTCGTGTTCCGGATCGCTATCGGCGACTATTCCCGCGCCCGCCTGCAAGTAGATGCGATCCTTTTGAATGACAAGAGTTCGCAGCGTGATACACGTATCCATATTGTTCGAGTAGTCGATATAGCCAACTGCTCCCGCGTAAGGGCCGCGCCGTAGCGGTTCCAGTTCGTCAATGATCTGCATCGCGCGGACTTTGGGTGCACCGCTGACGGTACCGGCAGGTAAGCTGGCGATCAGCGCATCGAGCGCGTCGCATTCGGGGCGCAAATGTCCGGTGACCGTGGACGACAAGTGCATCACGTGACTATACCGCTCGACTACCATCACATCCGGCAGCGAGATCGATCCAAACTGGCAGACGCGCCCGACATCATTGCGCCCTAAATCGACCAGCATCACGTGTTCGGCGCGCTCTTTGGGGTCGGCCAACAATTCCCGTTCCAATTGGAGATCGGTGTCCGGGCTGGCCCCGCGTCGCCGGGTACCGGCTAAGGGGCGGACGGTCATGGTCCCTTTGACTACGCGGCACATGATTTCGGGTGAACTACCAACCAGCGTCACCTCCGGCATGTGTACATAGAACATGAACGGGCTGGGATTCAACACGCGCAAGGTTCGGTACATTTCAAACGGAGCCGTTGTCAACGGCAATTGCCATCGCTGACTCAATACGACTTGAAAAATATCTCCGGCCCGGATGTAGTCGATGGCGCGCCGGACTGCCGTTTCGTATTCGCTTGAGCTAAGATTGGATGTCGCGGTCGGCGGCTGCAGGTCGTGGGCGGGCAATTCGTGCGGCGCCATTGCCAATGCTGGTGCAAACAACTGTTGCACCATGTGTTCAATACGGTCTTGTGCGTCTTGCCATGCGGCGCGGGGCGAGTCAAATTTCCGCGTCCAGGCCAATGCCACGACTATGAGCTGTTTCGTCACATGGTCAAAAACGACCATCAAGTCATACATCGCGAAGGCCAAATCCGGCAGCCGCCGGTCATCTGTTGGTCCATTTCCCAACGGTTCGACATAGCGGACCGAGTCATATCCGGCGAAACCGACAGCGCCGCCCGTGAAGGGGGGCAAGCCGTCCACGGGTGCAACTCGCACGGCGCGCAGTTCGCGGCGCAATGATTCCCACGGATTTCGATCTTCGAACTCCGTGCGCTGTCCCAGTGCATCGCGAATGGTTACCTGGGAACCGTACGCTAACAATGTTTTCCGGGGGTTGACCGCTAAGAAACTGTAACGGCCGACTTTTTCGCCGCCGATAACGCTCTCAAACAAACAAACCGTTGATTCTTGCCGCAATCTATTGAGTGCGCTGACAGGTGTCAGGGCATCACTCAGAAAACGGCGCGCCACCGGCACGGCGTCATAATCGCTGGCGAACCAATCTTGAAATTTCCGTTCTTCGTCAGACAATCGCGGGAATCCCTTGTCGCTTTGAGCCTTGAAAATCGCGCGCCCCTCCGTATGATTGCGCGCTATCTGCTGGAAGCCTCGCTAACCGGCGATGTTGCTTCCACACAACCGATCCACTCCCGTTTTAATGCTTCGTCAGAACGCTCATAATAGTAGATGCGGGTTGGTTGACCAATGGCAGTACGTCAGGGGTGACCCGCGTCGAACGCAAGGATGACCAGAATGGCTATGCGATGTCAGAAGTGCGAAAAGCCGGCCACGTTTCACATCACCGATTTGCTCGGCCCCGAGATTGTGGTTTTGCATTTGTGTCCGGACTGCGCCAAGCAATATTTGCAACCGGAATCGACGGCGCCTTCGCCCACGATCGCCAATGTTCTGCAAGGCCAGTTGAAGCTGGAGCAGACCGCCGACGAATTGAAGAAACTCGATGCGCGGCAATGTCCGACCTGCGGGATTTCTTTCTTGGAGTTTCGCCAACACGGCCGTTTGGGATGTCCCAACGACTATGAAGTGTTTCGTCGGGAACTCGACGTACTGTTGATGAATATGCACGGCGCCGTCGAGCACAAGGGCAAACATCCCAAGCGGCCCATGCGCTCACCGGCCGAAACCCAACAGATCATTCGGCTTCGGCGGGAACTCAAGGAAGCCATCGAACAGGAAGATTACGAAAACGCTTCTCGCCTCAGAGATTTGATTCGCAGCCATGAACAGGAGTCCCAGCGTGGTGCTTGAAGAATTGACGGAACGTCTCAGTGAATGGCTGGCAGGAACCGGACCTGACGCCGATATCGTCATGAGTTGCCGTGTCCGGTTGGCCAGGAACCTGGCCGATTTCCCCTTCATTCGCCGCTGCACGGACATCGACCGGGTGAACATTGAATCGACCGTGCGCGAACGATTGCAAGCCGACGAGCGATTTGGCGCGTTTGCCTTTTTGAATGTCGCTCATTTGGATGACATTGACCGACAAATGCTCGTGGAGCGGCAATTGATCAGCCGCGAATTGGCCGGCGCTGAGGGCGCTCGAACGGTAGCGATTGGTCCACTCGAACAGCAATGCGTCATGATCAACGAGGAAGATCATTTGCGCATCCAGGTCATCAAGAGCGGGTTTGACCTGGCAGAAGCCTGGCGACAAATCGATGCCCTGGACGATTGGATCGAAGAGCGCGTGGATTATGCGTTCGATGAACGCCTCGGCTATTTGACGGCTTGCCCGACCAACGTGGGAACAGGGATGCGCGTCAGCGTGATGTTGCATTTGCCCGCCTTGGGGCTGGCCCACCAGATTGAACGAGCGTTTCGCGGGTTGCAACAAATCAACTTGGTGGTCCGCGGCCTGTATGGCGAAGGCTCCCA
The DNA here is from genome assembly GCA_014584305.1 of Planctomycetota bacterium. Lineage (GTDB taxonomy): Bacteria > Planctomycetota > Planctomycetia > Pirellulales > Pirellulaceae > BJ22. Next base: position 14,885 of record JACTND010000087.1, read on the forward strand.
AGCCATGGGCGATTTCTATCAGGTCAGCAATCAGATCACTTTGGGCCGTAGTGAACAGGATTTGTTGAATCGCGTCGGTGAAGTGGTTCCAGTGCTGATCGATTATGAGCGCAAAGCGCGACAGTTCTTGATGAGCGAAAGCCAGAATGATTTGTTCGATCAAATCCGCCGCGCCTATGGAACATTGCAGAATGCGCAGCAAATCTCCAGCCAAGAAGCTCTGCATTTGTTGTCGCGCATTCGACTGGGTGTCAACTTGGGATTGTTGGACGACGTCGAGATCCCCGTGGTAAATAAACTCTTGATCAACACCCAACCGGCCCATTTGCAAAAGGTGCTGCGGAAGGCGTTGAACTCGAACCAGCGCAATGTCCAACGCGCAACGTATGTGCAGTCGTTTTTAGGGGGCAATTCCGATCGATCGCAACGGAACTGAAGCCGTGGCTGTAGTCAATCGGGATTCCCAGCGATAAGCCAGTGATTTGGTTGGAGAATTCGCCCGGTAAGCGATACGGCGCAAATAGAAAGCCAGCGATGGGAGTCGAACCCATAACCCCCGCATTACGAATGCGGTGCTCTGCCAATTGAAGCTACGCTGGCAATCGCGGTTTTTTCCGCGTTTTATGCTGTTTTTCCAGGTTGAGGCTTTCAAGGTGTCATCAAGTTTGACTACCTTTTGGACACCTTGACACCTAAACCCGGTTCGAGACAATCAAAGGCAACGACGTCGAATGGCGACGCCGTTGCCAACATCACCCGTAGTTGAAGGTACGGACCATGCCTAGGAAAAATCTTACTGTAGTCGCGCTTGGTGTTCAAGACGCATCGCGCTTTTGGGCCAAGGTGGAAAAACGTGGGCCTAACGAGTGCTGGAACTGGATCGGGGCCAAGAATCAGTTTGGCTACGGACGCTACAAACTCAAAGGACGGGTTTACTACGCGCATCGCATCGCCTTTGCAATCAGGTGCGGCGATTCCAGTAATCGAGTCATTGCGCATCGATGCGGAAATGCTGGGTGCGTCAATCCCGATCATCTAATCAAGGAAACGCGGCAAGAAAGCGAAGTCAAAACGAACGGACGGGGACCGACGAGGCCAAACGACAAACCCCGCAAGCCGCGACCAGACTTCCCGCTATTTCCACATTTGACCGGGCGTTGGGCTAAAAAGGTTCGCGGCAAGCTGGTGTACTTTGGCAAGGTTGCCGACGACCCGACCGGCATCAAAGCACGCGACCTATGGTTGGAGCAACGCGACGACCTTTTGGCAGGCCGCAAGCCGCGACCCAAGGGCGGCGACGGGTTGACGATCCAAACTTTGGTCAACACGTTTTTAACGGCCAAGCTGCGCGCCAGGGAGGCCGGGGAACTGGCACAGCGGACCTACGACGACTACTACGCGGTTGCGGAACGAGTTGTAAAACACTTCGGATTGACCCGGCTGGTTGACGACATCAACGCGGGCGACTTCGAGGCGTTTCGCGCGGCGTTTGCGAAATCGTTGGGGCCCGTTTCCGTGGCTGGCATCATTCAGCGGGTGCGGATCATCTTCAAATACGGCTACGATCAGGGGCTGATAGATAAGCCGGTTCGATATGGGCAGGGGTTCAACAAGCCATCGGCCAAGGTTATCCGCAAGGTACGAGCCGAACGCGGGCCGTTGCTGTTCACCCGCAACCAAGTCCGGGCCATGCTGGAGGCCGCCAGCGTACCAATGCGGGCCATGATTCTATTGGGCGTCAATTGCGGATTTGGGAATCAAGACTGCGCGACGTTGCCACAATCGGCGATTGACTGGAAGGGCGGCTGGATCAACTACCCGCGACCCAAGACGGGAATCGAACGACGTTGCAAACTTTGGAAAGAAACGTTGTCCGCATTGCGCGCGGCGATTGACGCCAGGCCAAACCCCAAGAACGAAACGCACGGCGGATTAGTTTTCGTCACTTCCAGGGGGCTAACGTGGTCGAAAGAACGCGACGATAACCCGGTTGCCAAGGAACTCCGAAAGATCGTTGTCGAACTGGGAATCCATCGGAAGGGCATCGGGTTCTATACATTGCGGCGGACGTTCGCGACCGTGGCAAGCGGTTCACTGGATCAACCGGCCGTCGATCATATCATGGGCCATTCGCCATCGGCCAACGACATGGCGGCCATCTATCGCCAGGCCATCGACGACAGGCGGTTGGTGGCCGTCGCCAAATACGTCCGCGCGTGGCTGTTCGGCAAAGGGGGTGCGCGATGAACTCCCACGAACGCACAATCTATCGCCAGGCAATCGGCAGGCTGAACGAGTCCGGCAGTCCGATCGATGATTTTGTTGAGTGGGCGGCGAGGAAAGCCGAACTGGCGGCGGTGCTCGAAATACAGGACGACGCAACCGGGCTGGCGTTTGGCGTGATGGACCCGGACGGACGCCGAATAACGACCGTGGCGACAGTGTGGGAGCGCGTGGAACTGCGCGATCAAGCGGACGTCGAAAAATGGCAACGCGGGCGGTGGCGAATGCGCGATGGTGCGGCGTGGCGGCTGGCGATGGACAACGAGCGACAGGCGCGGCGGCGGTTGGCCGACGTGTTGAATCGGTGGTTGGTCGAGTGCGAACACGGCACAGCGCATGAGCCGACCCAACAGCGACAGGGGCGATTGCCAAAAGCCGAATCAGCCGCCAAGCAAACTCAACTACTTGCACTGTTAGTTCAACATCCAACTCTGGTTGACGACCCGGCGGCGGCGGCGGCGATGGCCGGGATAAGCGAATCGACCGCGCGGCGAATGATCGATAAATGGCGCCACCAAAACCGGCAACGAAAGGACGACCGCGACTAAATAAATGACAGCGAAATGACAATTCTTGACGGCCATTTGACCCCGCAAAACGCGGGGTTTTTTTGTTGGAAATGACGGAGAAATGAAAAACACCGTGGTCATACGGAGGGCATGACATGACGAGAAAAACCAGACCACGACCACCGACGATAGACGGCGACCGCATCGGTCGCAACGACGCGGCATATTGGGCCGCGCGCCTACTGTACGCGATCCGTGCGGGCGACCAGGGCACGGCTGACCGTGCCAGCGACCATCTTCGACGGCTAGGCTACGAGCTCCGACCAGCGCGAACGCGGCGAACAAAACAGGGGGCGACCAATGGCGCGCGATAACCCCGACCGGATGATAGGCGTGTCCGACGTGGCGACGCGGCTGGCCGTCAAGCCGCAAACGGTCCTGGCGTGGATTCGCGGCGGCGAACTCGCAGCGGTAAACGTCGCCAGGGCCAACGGCGGGCGTCCTCGGTGGCGCATACGGGAGAGCGACCTAGACGCATTTTTGGCGGCGCGGCAACCGCAACCGGCGGCTGGCAGGCCGCGACGGACGCGGCGGGTCACTACGGGCGTCATACAGTTTTTTTGATGGCGCAACAAAAAAAGCCGGCGGCTGGCAGGCCGATCCGGCAAGGAGACATGACCTATGGTACACCCGACCCAACGACCCGTCCAGCAGGACGCGAGCTACCCGACCGACCGCCAGGGCTGCGGGTTCGCGATACGGTTCATCAAGGCGTTGCTCGACTCGGATGCCATACGAGAGTACGGCGCTGAGCCG
>JACTND010000224.1 GCA_014584305.1 Planctomycetota bacterium
GTGAGAATTTGCCAGTCGAACTCTCCGTTCGCATCTGGCTGAACGCGGTTCCTGACAAAGAGGGCCCGCCGCTGAAGGTCAGTTTTGCTGATCCCAGTGGCCGCACCGTAAAAACGTACAGCACCCAACCCGAAAAGGGCGAAGAGCGATGGGAGCCAGCTAGCGGGATCCAGCGGCTCGCGTGGAACCTGCGCTATGAAGACGCCGAGACTTTCGAGGGCATGATTTTGTGGGGGGGCGGGACGCAGGGTCCGCGCGCCGCGCCGGGAACGTATCACGTGACGATCCACCGCGGCGAGGAAACGCAGCAAATCCCGCTTGTGCTGCGCGGCGATCCGCGCCTGGCGGCCAGCGAGGAGGACTTGCAAGCGCAGTTTGAGTTTCTGCTCGGCGTTCGCGATAAGTTGACCGAAATCCATCGGGCCATCAAACGCATTCGCGATGTCCGCGGACAAATCGAAACCTTGCTCAACAGAGTCCAAGAACGCGAAGAGTACCAATCGCTGGTGGATGAGGGAAAACAACTCGTCGCCCGCCTGACGGAGATCGAAGAAGCCTTGTATCAAACAAAGAATCGGAGCGGGCAGGATCCTCTCAACTATCCGATTCGATTGAACAACCGGCTGGCAGGCGTAGCGTCGATGGTCGCTGCGGGGGAACATCGCCCACCGGCCCAAGCCTACGCGGTCCGCGATGAGTTATTGCCGCAGATCGACGAGCAACTCGATCGGCTGGCGCAGGTATTGGGCGCCGATTTGGACGCCTTGAATGAACGGATTCATGCGGCCAAGGTCCCAGCGATTTGGCCATCGACCACCGCCGATGGTGGCAAGTAGTCGGCGGGGAGCGTTTTGGAATTGGTTCGTTGCGAGTGGACAATCATGCTTCCACCGAGCAAGCTCGGTAGGGAGCGGTTCGTCGCCCCAACCGAGTTTACCTCGGTTGAGCGAATGATTTACCACTAAGCGAACCGCAACACACGGCCAACGCCTGGCCTGACGAAACGGTGTCAATTGAGGATGGCCAGGTAAAATTTTGGTCTAAAAATAGGTCGCGTCCATGGGAACCAGCGGAAAAGCTTGAAAACGATGGGCGAACGGCGATCGCTTGGGGAACGAGCTTGGTTGTCCACGGAGATTTTAGAATCCCTCTTCGGCAAACATAAACAGGTAGAACGCCAGCACAGTAAAGGGGGGCTTTACGCGATTGATCGCGGCCATTCCCACACTCTGCATCCGGGCGACCAAAGCGGGATTACGCAAGGCGTTTCAGGCCGTCGATGGCAAAGCCACCCAGCAGTGGATTAAAGCTCGTCTCGGAAGCACACTGACATCTCGGAAAAACGCTGCTTACCGCGAGTCCCGACCCAAATCACAAGTCCAACTTTCTGCATCAGCTTAACACCGTTTTGTCAGGCCAGGTGGGGGGCGGCGTAGGGTGTGGAGTTGCGGTGACGCAGCTGCCCGGATGCGACGTTGAAGGACTCTGCTGCTCAAGAATTCCGACGGCCGCGGCGTTGGGGGTTGGTGGGCGTTGGATCGGGGATGATGTTGGAGATCGGGCCTTTGATCTCCAATTGCACCGGGCGGCTGGCGTATTCGCGTCCGTCTGCATCGATCGCGACCAGTTGTACCGAGGCCGGACCCCGACCGAGTTTCGCCGCAGGCAGGCTCGCGCGCCCGGAGGGGCCTCGCAAGAGTTGCAATCGCCGCGCACCCTGGCGCAACTCAAATTGCGTGCCGACCGACGATCGATAAGTAAACTCAATCGTGTCGCTCACTTGGTGTTCGGTTGACGAACAGGTCAACTCGATTTGGGCGCCGTGATTGTCAATCCACAGTGGGACCAGGATGCGGCTGCGCGTGTGGATCGGCCCCAGTCCAACAGCCACTAGGCGGAGTTCGTGAAATCCGTCCGTCAAACTTGAGGTATCGAATCGCATCTGCTCCGGCCAATTCGAGGCCGCGACCAATCGCCCATCGACAAAGACTTCCAGCGCCGCGATCGGTGGCGAGTCGCTCTGCTTGGCCAACGGGATGACGATCACATCAGAGACGTACGCCGGAGGAGTCCATTGCGGCATTTCGAATTTCGGAAATTCCGCCCACGGTTGACACAGCGCATCGCCGGCAATGAGCAATTGAAAAGGCCCGGACACTGACTGATAGTACGCTTCGGCCAAGGAACAGCCGCGCGCGTAATGCACATGGATCATGGCGTGGGGAAATTTGTTGGGGATGGCCAACGGCTCGATAACGGTTCCACTGGAGCCAGCGGCCCGCTGGCGGAGGAACTCCGTCAGTTTCGTTTGCCCGGCGTTGTCGAAGCGGCCGCCCAGGCTGGTAAAATTCTCGGCGATCGCGCCGGGAAGAAGCAAGCTGTTGGAACTGCGCCAATCGAAGGAGGCCGTGCCGATGGACAAACCGGCGACGCGCGCCCGTTGCGGCAGTGTGCGACCGGTAATCTCGGCCTCCAAACCCAGCGCGCGGAGGCGTTCGATTGCGGGCATCAACTGCGGTTGGCGGCTGATGGTCCGCACGTCGTTGGTCAATGCAAAAAAGAACTTGCCATTGGGTCGCGATCCATCGGCGGCGACGCTGGCGCGCAATTGGTCGAGTGACTCTTGTTCCGAATTGCCATTGGCGCAGGTGATGGCCAGCATCGTCGAGAGCAAGTAGTGGCGCCCTTGATCGGGTGTACTGTTGATCGATCCGGTCGGTGCCCAACAATACGTCGAGCGGAAACTATGCGTCGGGGCGAAATCGAGGGATTCGTTGCCGATCCGCCGGACCAGTTGTTGAAAGCTGCGGTCGCGCAACGCCTTTTCAAATAGAGGGTCTTGTTCGATGATCGAGCGGTACATCCAGCCGGCTTGGACGGCGCGGGCCAACCATTGCGCCGCCAATCCGAGATCGTCGATGGCGGCATAGGCGCGGGCCAATTGATAGGCGACAGCGACCTGCTGGGGATGCCGTTGGTTCAGGCCCGTCAACGTCTCCAAAGCTTCATCAAAGCGTTCGTCTTCCAGGGCCGCCAGACTCCGCTGGTATGCCTCTTGTTCCTGACCACGGAAAGGTTCGGCGAGAAGTTTTCCCGCTGGACCGCGATAGTACCAATTCGCATCCAACGCCAGGTAGGCCGGTTCGTCGGCCAGCACGGCGGCGGCGAAGTAGGTCAAGGCTGTCAGCGAAGCGCGGGGGTTGAACATGCGCCCCAAGTCCACTTCGGTTTCTCGATCACCGCGGAGTTGCGTTTCCATCTGGCGGATGTGTGCGTTGATGGTGACCGCTGTCGGAAAACCGTCGGAATAGACAATGTAATCGATTTGCCCGGCCAAGCCGCGCGACCGAACGGCTTCGAAAATGGGGTGCAGAATCCTGTTCTTGAACTGTTCGAGCGAGATGACTGTTCCGTTGGGGATATTGTCCAGATAGACGATGTTGGTGGCGGGAATGTGCCGCCAAGCGGCGTAATGGTTGGCAATCAGCAACGAAGTCGCATGATTTTGATTCACCACCAAAAGAACGCTTTCCGGGCCACCGCCAGCCCGGACCGTTCCGCCGCCGCAATGAGCGACCAAGCACCACGCGACGAAATTGAGTAACACCAACCCGGTTCGCGGGCGCCGTGGAAACCGTTTTTCATCTCGATCCGTCATGGTCTCGCTCAAAATACTCAATGAACATTGTAAAGGTTGGGCTGGAGAAAGACATCCGCGCGGCGAAGAATTCACAGTATTCCGCGCAACAAGAGGAAAGTGGATATTCCCTTCCTGACGCTTTCCGTAGTTTCGCATTTCTGGTCCAAAACTGTACTCGTACTCAATGAAATGGTACTCCTACTCGCACTCGACCAGTCCGTTTCGAGCACGCGAACGAGTTCGTAAAGCGAAACCGTTCTCGGGCACGTGTTAATAGTATTGGCTTTATCGAGGTAAACTCGGTTGGGGCGACGAACAGCAGCTCCCCGCCGAGCCTGCTCAGTGGAAGCAATGATTGACCACTACCGTTCAAGTTGTGGGTCGCGGGCGACGCCAGCTTTAGGTCATTAACAACTGCAAGTCTTCCATGCTGAGGTTTTGAATAAGGCTGGTGTCGGCCGAAACGATGGCGTCGGCCAACTCGCGTTTCGACTGTTGCAGCGCGACGATTTTTTCCTCGACCGTGTTCTTGGCGATCAAGCGATAGGCGAACACCGGCTTCGTTTGCCCAATGCGATGGGCGCGGTCGATGGCCTGGGCCTCGACGGCCGGGTTCCACCAGGGATCAAGGATGAAGACATAATCGGCGGCGGTCAAGTTGAGTCCGTGCCCGCCCGCCTTCAAGCTCAACAAAAACAGAGGGACCGCGGGATCATTGTTGAACCGTTGAACGCATTGTTGGCGGTGCTTCGTTTGGCCATCGAGGTACTCGTAGGCCATCCCTCGTTTGTCCAACTCGCGACGGACAATCGCCAGCAGACTGGTGAATTGCGAGAAGATCAGCGCTTTGTGCCCTTCTTCGATCACGGATTCGAGGTTTTCGTAGAGCGCCTCCAGCTTGGATGACTTCGTGCGGTTGTGGATCGGGTCGATCAGCGCCGGATGGCAGGCGATTTGCCGCAACCGCGTGAGGGCTTCCAGCACGTGCAGTTTCGACTTGCTCAAACCGATCGATTGAATCTTGGTATTCAAGGATTGGCGATAGAAAGCCAAGACTTCATCGTAGATTTTGCGCTGCTTGGGCTCCAACTCGCAGATGATCGTCTGTTCGTTCTTGGCGGGCAAATCGGACAGGACTTGGTCCTTGGTGCGCCGCAGAACCATCGGCTTGATCCCGCGGTTGATCCGCTGCAGCGTGTCGCCGGAGACTTCTCCGCGGCCGAGGTTCTGGAAGATCGAACAGATTCCCAACATGCCGGGGTTGAGAAACTCGAAGATCGACCACAAATCGGTCAAACGATTCTCGATCGGCGTGCCGCTCAAGGCCAACCGGTGGCGGGCGCGGATCAAACGGGCCGCTTTGGAGGTCAAGGCGCTGGGGTTCTTGATCGCCTGGGCTTCGTCCAGAATGGCGTAATCGAACTCGATGTCTTTCAGGAAACCGATATCGATTCGCATCGTGGCGTAGGTGGTGATCACCACATCGACTTCGGGAATCAGCACGCGCAGCGTCCGGCGATGGCATTCGGTGTAATCCAAGCATCGCAGTTCCGGGGTGAACCGTTCGGCTTCTGCCAACCAATTGAACACCAGACTTTTGGGTACTACTAACAACGTGGGCTGATGCGGCGCGTTCCCTTGTTGCCGTTCGATACGGCGCGATTCCAACAGCGCCAGGACTTGTACGGTTTTGCCCAAGCCCATGTCGTCTGCCAAGCAGCCGCCCAAACCGAAGTCGCGTAAAAAGTGGAGCCAACTGTGCCCCTCTCTTTGATAGCCGCGGAGGGTGCCACAAAAGCTGGTGGGGGTTTCCACCGGACGAATCCCTTGGAATTGGCGGACGCGATCCTGGAATTCAACGAATTTTTGATCGAAGGTGACATCCTGCCGTTCCGCCAATAGCGCATCCAACAAAAATCCCTGCGCTTGGCGATAGCGGATCACATCGCCCGACAGGTCCCCCATCTGCAGCAACACGCCGAATTGTTCTATCCATTTTTCGGGCAACAGGCCGAAGCGATTGTTGTCTAAGCGGACCAGGTTTCCATCCTCGACACGTTTGAGGATTTCCGGAATCGGCAACACCGTATCGCCGAACGTCATTTGGCCATCGACATCGAACCAATCGATGCCCGTAGCGACCCTGACTTCAAACGTTCCGGTCGAGCCGATCCGCTGTTTGTTGACATCGACCACCCAATTCCGTTCCAAAAAATGGCGGAGCACGGTGACGAAGTTGACCTTGTTGCAGCGCAGGGCCGAGATCGGAACCTGCACTTCCGCCAGGTCCTGCGCCTCCAATTCCCAGGCCTCGTTGAGCAGTTTGTTCTCGGCGTTCTTGTCGCGGTGAATCAAGCGGCCATCGTCGGCGAAAAACTGTTCGCCCAGGCGTTGGAAAAAGACGGGCACGTCGTCGTATAGAGCCACCATCGACGCGTTCCAATACTTGTTGTGCGAAGTGAAGTGGATCAGTCCGCGGGGAGCGGTTCTCAATTCCGTCACGCGCAATCGCGGCGGCACTTCGCCGATCACCGGGACCGACTCTTCGTACAGAAAATGAGACAATTCGGAGGCGTTTTGCGCTGGGATGCGGATCGTGTCCCGCGCAACGATATGCTGGGTCAAAGACTTATTCTCCGTCAAGCGACCGATCCAGTCGTGGAACACAAGCAATCCGCTGATCGAGCCGATGGTGGGGCGGTCGGTGACCGGTTGACCATTGCCGTAGAACAAATGGGGCGACACGATAAAGTCGCCATTGGCTGCCTCCTCGATGTGATGTCGGATGTGGAGCGGGTCCCACTCGACATGTCGCACGCGCCGCGCTTGGTGGTGATCGGGTGCCGCGCGCACGTTGGGCGTCAGATACAACCGGCCAGTCGCTGCCAGTTGTTGTACCCGATAAAACTCGGATTCCGCCGGGAGTATCAAATAACGGTGCGCCACGTGCGGTCGCCAATCGTGTTGATCATCGTCGTCCATCGCATCGACGATCTCATAATCATCGCGGTTGACTGCGGTCGTTTCCGAGAAGATGTCATTCACGCGCACTTCCAGGAAACGGCTAGTGCCGTCGCTTTGGAGTTGCGGCCGGAATAACGCCACGCACAGCTCGTTTTCGCCTTGAACCGTCCGGTGGGTCAGGCAATAGTGCAACGGCTCGACACGTGCGCTCGGGTGAGATTGAACGAGTGGAGCCAATACACGGCGGAGCTCCCATTCGCGCAGGTGTGGCGTCGCTGGTTGAGACTGAGTTGGATTTCCGTTGGATACCGGTGCGGCGATCTCAGGGCGACCGATTGTGCGCAACGCTCGGTCGTCATCGAGGTGCTCCCATTCACCGTCAGCATCGCCAGCGGGATCGATAGCTTCCAACATCGGCCACAAGGAATCCGGAGCGCCGTTCCCGCTCGCTTCGCTGCGCGCGTGCGCCGCGGTTGGCTTCTCGACCGGTATGTGGCCACTGGCGATCGACAGAAAACGCTTGGGGATACGGTTCTTGTGAATAGTCTCCAAATGGCGCAATAGCCCCCAAATGTGTTTGCACAAGCCGTTTCCGGAGAAGTACGGGCAGGAACACGTGGCGTATAACTTGTTTCCCGAGTTCCATTCCAACCGCAATGTGTAATCGTCGTTTCCATGTGCTGCGGCATCCACCGATTTGTTGGTGATCTGGTGGACGTCGACTTGGGGGGGGGCAGCGTACTCCTCGCCTCGTTGCCGCACTGATGTGGGGAAAAAATGGGCTAAACGTTTGGTCAGCAGCATCCGTCACTACCTTGTTCAAAAATCAGCGCGTTGCGCCGAGTCCGGCGAGCCACGGCGACACCAATGGCCCCACAATACCTAACTGCCACCGGCCAGGCACCAGGTCCTGCTCCCGAAAGCGGGAAGAATCTTAAGTATCCGAGTTTCGTTCAAATTCGCAAGGTCGAAATTGAGCGGGGGAGCGGTGAGTAGCCGTTCGGGCTCTTTGTCCGGGAGAAAAGCCGACTTACAGAGCAGTCGGCCACGATGCCGTGGATCGCTCTCCTATCCAACGCAATCGCCAGTTATACTGACAATTCTTCGATTGGGTCGCGCGTAGGTTCACGCAGCTTCGTGAGCGTATTCAATTCGTTTGATCGCCTGCCACGACTTTTCTACTGAGTCCTGTATAACGTCTTTAGGCAATTTGCAGGAGGTGGACAATGGCGTCAGGTATGACTCGTGCCCAAGATGGAGGCACGGCGATTAAAGGGGATTGCGCTGCTGCGTAGCGGCTGTTCACAGGCGGATGTTTCGCCGAAGCTGGGAGTGACCGATGCGGCGGTTTGTCCGTGGAACCGGATCTGGAAATCGAGGGGGAAGCGTGCGCTTCGGGCGAAGCCCCATTCGGGACGTCCACCCAAGTTGGATTCTGCACAGCAACTCCAGCTCCAGGAACTTCTGGAAGAAGGGGCACTTGCCAGCGGATTGGAAACGGACGACTGGATTTGTCCGCGCGTCCGAGAACGGATCTCGCGAACGTTTCCTGTGGACTATCACGTTGACCACTTGTCGCGTTTGTTGTGGGATCTTGGATTCACGCCGCAACGACCGAAGGTCCGTAGCGATCTCCGCCGCGCGCCGCCATTATCACGGAGTAATGGGGATGGTGGGTGAAACATTCGAGGAATTGTTCAAGGAAAACGTGGTGCGCACATTCCATGGCAGCCAACTGGATACGATCAAATCCATGTGCATCAACGTAACGATGAACCACTTGGGTTTTCGCGAGAGGTTGAACCGGCACCCGGAGTTGGACGCGGAGTTTGGCTTGACTCCCGCGGAGCTGGCCAAAATTCGGCAAGCGATGGCGAACATAGAAATGGATTTGCCGCGCGAGGTGATGGAGCTGCGCCGCAAGGCCTGGGACAAAGCGATGGCGCAACTCCCTCCTCCAATGGTCGAGAAACTGGAGGACCAATTGGGCTTGGGGGCCTGCGCAAGCCGAAGTAATCGTCCTCAAGCCAGATTCGACGTCGGCTATTGGAGATACTCGAATCCTGGCGTCGGTTTCCGCGCGATGAAAGCTGCCGCTTGTTCGTCACCCAGTATTTTTTCTGATTTCGGGTCCCAGCGGATGACGCGGCCCAACCGCGCGGCGATCGCCGCCAAGTGGCAAGTGTTCATCACCTGCAAATGCGAATAGACATCGCTGATCGGCAGCCCCCCTTCGCTGATCGTGCGATAGAAATTGGCTTTGTGCCCTTCGAAGGGTTTGCCCTTATACAGCTCGACCAATTCGTCGGGACCGAATTGATCGGCGTCCCAGTTTTCTTCGATCGGCTTGCCGGTGATCTTGCCGCGATTGACAAAGATGCGGCCCTTGCTCCCCTCGAACAGGATTCCGTTCTCGCCGCGACTGGTAATGGTCATGACCACGCCGCTGGCGAACGTGCAGTGAACGGCGAAATCGTGCGACGTGTTGTAGCAATCATCGACTTGCGGATAGCCATCGCGATACTCGACAGGATGTTTCGCGTCGCGGCCGTCGATTTCAATCGGACCGTCTCCGAAATCGTTTTCATCCAACCCCCATTGGCCGATGTCCACGTGATGGGCTCCCCAGTCGGTAAACTTGCCGCCGGAATACTCATACCACCAGCGAAATTCGTAATGGCAACGCTTTTCACGATAGGCGTGACGCGGCGCGGGGCCTTGCCACATCTCCCAATCAAGGTGCGACGGGACGTCGGCTGTGGGGAACGGCCCCCCGGTCGGACTGCCGTCAATGCCGACCGTTACTTTTTGGATGTCTCCCAACAGACCTTTCCGCACCATGTTGACCGCGCGCAGGAATAGCCCCGCGTCGCTCCGCTGTTGGGTGCCGATGAAAAAGACCTGGTCGCGATGTTGGTTGCAGGCATTGCGGATAAGCTGATTCTCCTCCAGCGTCAGCGACAGGGGTTTTTGGCAAAAGACATGCTTGCCCGCCGCCAAGGCTTCCAGGGCAATTTTCACATGCCAATGGTCGGGAGTGACGATGCTAACCACGTCGATGTCCGACCGTTCCAAGACATGACGGTAATCGCCATAGGCATCGGCCTTGCCGCGCCCGATATCGACGTGGTTCTTGGCCCGCTCGGCATGGCGGGCGTCCACATCGCAGACCGCCAAGATATCGCCGAATCGCGCGTGGTCCCGGGCATCGCCTGTCCCCATGTCACCCACACCGATGCAACCGATCCGCGGGCGATCGTTTTTCGAGCGCGATGCGAACTCTGGTTGGCGCCACGGGAAATAGGGGATTGCCAGCGCGGCGGCCGCGGCGGTGGAACTGGTTTGTAAAAATTCCCGCCGCTTCAACTGTCTGGTCGTTTGTTCCGCTTGATTATGGTTCGCCATTGCCAAGGCCTTTCATGGAGTCATTGTTGCGCGTCTCGTCGAAACGCGGCGTCTGTTTCTCGATTCTGGAATGCCAGAATCGGCGCAGGCATCCTGCGCTCGGAATCACAAACAGAATACCGCTGTCAACATCGCCGGACAATTGGCCGTGGATACCGCCGGATTTTCCAACACGTGCCGGAAATATGAGTGGAGAGCCTGGCACCTGGGGGCGAGTTAATACCAGGCGCGCCCAGGTCGCAGGCCACATTCCGCATAATCCGCACGATCGGCACGTTGATACCGCCACGGTTCGCTGTGCCACGCTGGCGATTCGTCCCATCGCCAGTCAGTGTGACCTAGCTTTCTCTATGGCCGACTCCTCCACCCATCAATTAGCCCCGTCGCGTCGCGTTGCCGAGTTGGATGCGTTGCGCGCATTGGCGGCGATCAACCTGATGCTCTTCCATTTCACGCATGTCTATAGCGTGAAATTCGGCTATTCCACACCTCTCGGTTTTGAATGGCCTTACGGCAAATACGGAGTGCAACTGTTCTTCATGCTCAGTGGCTTGGTAAACGCCATGGCGTTGTCGCGGATCGGCAGCGCCAGCGAGTTCATCGGTCGCCGCCTGATCCGAATCGCACCCGCGTACTACCTGGTTGTTGGACTCAACCTCCTCCTGTTGACGTGGCTGCCACTGAGTATCCAAGGAGGTTATCGCTGGGAACAAGTCTGGGCGAACTTGACGATCGTGCCCAATTTGTTGGGGTACGAATGTCTGGAGCCAGTGACCTGGACGTTGCAAATCGAAGTCTTGTTTTACGGCGTGTTGGCTATTTTGTTCGCGGGGGGCGCGCTGCGGAACCCTGCCCGGACGTTGCTCTGGTACATGGCAGTCTGTATCGTCCTGCGGGGATACATGAACGTATTTGCTCCTCAGGGAGACAGTGAGGGTTTTGGATTCGCGGCCTGGGCGACACAACTGCTCTTGGTGGACTACATGCCTTTGTTCGCCATTGGCATGATGCTGCATGAACTCCGGCAAGGGCGAAGCGATTGGCGGTGGAACCTAGCCGGTCTGGTCGGCGCTATCGTCGTTTTTCATTGGATCGACCAACGTCATCACAACCCATTGGTCACGCTGGCATTGACGGGCCTGCTGGCCGCGGCGGCGTGGGGCCGAATCCCCGTCTTGCGCACGCGACCGCTGCTGTTCATCAGCGGCATCTCGTATTCGCTTTACTTGCTGCATAACAACTTGGGTTGCGTGTTGATCTATCAACTGGATCAATTGGGGATTCCTCCTGTGGTTTGTTTCTCGGCCAGTTTGCCGTTGGTCATTCTGTTGGCGGCAGCCGCTTCGCGGTGGATCGAACAACCGCTGGCGCGGCGGCTGCGTTCTGGTTGGGATGCACTCCGCCAGCGGCGCGCCTCGTGGCGATCACTCAATCGAGCACCGATAGCGACATCATGAAACCCTATATTGTTTTGCATACGGAATGGCAATCGCTGGAACCGCATTTTGCGCAGTGGAGCGCGTGGGCGCGATCGCAGTTCATGTCCGATTGGATGTGGTTGCGCGCCTGGTGGCAGGCCTACTCGCGAAATGCCAACAGCTATTCGCTGCGGCGCCGTCTGGCCGTGGCGACGGTCCACGATTCCGTGGGGCGTTTGCTGGGTATTGGTCCATTTTATGTCGGGCAGGGGATTGCCAATCGGAGTCTGCGACTGCTGGGAGATGGCCTGGCGGCCAGCGACTATGTCGGTGTCGTGGCGCCTGCCGAGCATGTGGAAACTGTCGCGCGCAGCCTGGCCCATTGGGTCCACTCCGGTGAATGCCGCGAACGCTTTGGCGCCATCGACTTGCTCGAATGCGAAGGCCAACTCAGCTCCGCGGAGTGGCTGACAGGCTTTGCCGACGAGTTGAGCCGACTCGGTTGGCGCTCGCATCGCCTGGCCAGCGATGCTGCCTGGCGGATGAACTTGCCCAGTGATTGGACGACATATGTGCGAAAACTCAGCCATTCTCATCGGCGCAAAGTCAACAAGATTGTGAAACAGCGGAACTCCGGCGCGACGCGGATCGAGTGGGTCGCGGACCTGCGCAGTTTGGAACAATGGTGGCCGCGGTTCATTGCGCTCCACCAGCGGCGGCGGAACGAACTCGGTCAACCCGGCTGTTTTTCCGATCCGCGATTTGGCGATTTTCTGGGGACGGCTGTGGAACAGGCGATCGCACGTGGCGAAGCCTGCCTGATTGGCGCCACGGTGCAGAATCAGCCCATCGCCTGCGGAGTCTTCTTTCAGAGTGGCGACACCTGGTCGCTCTACCAATGCGGTATGAACTCGCGGTATGAGCAATACGAACCGGGTCACTTGATCAACGCCGTGGCGATCGAAACGGCGATCGCGCGCGGTGCGCGGGTGTTCGATTTTCTCCGCGGCGACGAACCGTACAAACGTTTGTGGCGAGCGGAGCGCCAGCCCTTGTGGCGCTGCCGCATCGTTTCGCCGCAATGGCAATCGCGGCTCAAGCATTCGGCGTGGTGGGCCGCGCGACAAGTTAAACGGGCGTCGCAGATACTCGCTGCCGCTTGGCAATCTTCAGGAAAACGAAGTCATGTATCGAGTGCAAATCCTCCGATCGCTGATTGAGTGGGACGCGTGCCGCGCCGCCTGGGATAGCTTCCTGGATCGGACGGCCGTCCACTTTCCGGTCCATCAATCCGAACCGTTGTCCGCCCTGGCGCGGCATTTTTTTGACGAACGGCATTTTGCCGCAGTCCTCGTGTGGGACGGTCCAAACATCGTCGCTGGCGTACCTTTAGTAACCCGTCGCCAAGCGGTGTTGGCCCCGACGGCCAAGACGTTGGCCAACGATTGGTCGCCGCGCGGCTGCTTGCTCATCGATCCCTCCGCCGATGCTGCGGCCTGTTCGCGCTGGTTGTTAGATGGTCTGCGCCAATTGGGTTTGCTGTTCGCGCAACTGGATTGGTTGCCCTTGGCGGATCATTCCGTTCGCACTCTGGTGGCGCAGTGGAACGCGCTGGCCGTCGGGTGCTGGATCAAGCCGCGATTCGAAGTGGGGCGGATTGACGTGCCGGCGGATTGGGACGCGTATGTTGCAACATGGTCGCGCAATCGGCGCAAAAAGATGGGTCAATTGGAACGGCAACTCGAACGCCACGGCGCTGTGAACTTTGTCGAGGTCGGGTGCGATGTGCCGGAACTATTGACAGCCGAATGCCGCCGCGCTTTCGCGATGGAACACGCGAGCTGGAAAGGCCAACAGCGGTCGTCGATTCTCAGCACACCTGCCGCGCAGCGGTTCTTTGAGGAATTTATTGAATTTCATCGGCGGCGCGGCAGTTTGCGGTTGCAGTGGTTGACCGTCGGCGATTTGCCGATCGCTTTCGATTTGGGGACGTTGATCCACGGCGTGTTCACTTCGTACAAGATTTCGTATTTGCCCGAATGGGCCCACTATAGTCCCGGCCAATTGCTGTTGCGGCGACAACTGGAGGACTTCAGTCGTCGTGGCGAGGTCCAGTGGATCGACTGCCTGGGTGTTTTGGACGAAGCCACACAGCGCTGGACAACCCGTTCGCTGCCGATGGGAAAGATTGTCCTCTCAATGGGCAGTTGGTTGGGGAACCATGCTGTGTCCTGGATGGCTGGATTGAGCGCGGCCAAAGCCCGTTGGCGCTGATCGATTTGCCTTAATCGCTAGCGCCGTCCAGCGTCGTGCGGTTCGACGTCGCGCAGGGCGCTGGCGACGACCGCCTTGAAGACCATTTGCTGGCGCGCGAAATCGCGGCTTTCTGCCTGAGCCAAGACACCAATCAGATGGCGGGGGCCGGCGAAGACACGCACCCAGGCCGAGACCAGCAGGTCCAAATAGAAAACCTCGCAATCAAAACCTTGCCCGTGCGCGCCGACAAGTTCTTCTTCCGCAGGCAAGGCTTCCGCATCGGGAAACTCTTGTGCGAAATAACCGACCAACTCTTGGGCCAATAGCGTTCGATCCGATAGGAGCGATTGGAAAACCAACGTGAGCAAAGAGCCATCGGGAGCTTCCAATACAAATTGTTTGACGCCGGTGTTGGGGGACTGATCGATGAGAATCCAATTCTCCGGATACTGGAAGTCGATTCCGCCCTGGTGATAGATGGCCGACATGTTGGTCCTCTGATCAAAGTTTCCCCAACAGGGGGAGTCGTACTCGCACTCGATGGTCGAGAACAATTCTCGGTCAAAAAACGTAGTTTCAAAAGGCCGGGGGGCAGCATTTCCGATGCCGCGGCGCTACCACTTTGGCGCACCGCTGCGCCAATATTCCTCGATTGCCTTCAGGAGCGGGTCGATCGATTGCGTTTGTATGTGGTGAGGCGGTCGCCATTCGAACCACTGGCTACCCACATGTTCGGAAACGGTGATCGCGCATGGCGCCTTGAGAAGGCCCATGAAGACCGTTAGACGCTTAAGTACTTTGCCTCCACCATGGCGCGGGCGGACCCAGTACTCCTGATGGTTTACGAAATTCGGATCGAGTTCGATCTGGTGGCTCGAGATGCCGGTCTCTTCGTACAGTTCGCGCAACGCGCAGTCGCGTTCGCTTTCGCCGGGATCGACATGTCCTTTGGGTAGATCCCACCGGTCGGCGTGTCGCATCAACAGGAACTCCAGCGCCGATTCGTATCGAAAGACCAGCACTCCGCAAGATTGAATTTGAAACTCGGGTTTTGTCGTCACTGCCGCTTCGCCCACTCAGGTGTTGCAATCATTCTGGAATGATCGTTGTGGTTTGGAAAGTGGCGGACGAGAGCCGGAGATGGAAGGTCCGATGACGTATAACGGATACTCCGCGAAGGCCTGCGGCGAGCGCCTTGCGGTTTAGGGCAATGGAATAGGTCTTACGTCGCGGAACCCGCGCACCGACCGCGCATTTTGGGTAGCAGGCTACGCCAGCCATAAGCCTGACCAAGCATTCGCGTGAACTGTCTCCGCTCGGCGCGGTAACAGGATCCAGAATTCCCGACAGTTGAGCATAGGATCGTTTGCAGCATTTCTGGCACAACATGCCAGCGCAGGCCAACGCGCGGCGCATGGCACGCGTCAAACGGCGGAAATGATGTTACACTCGACGGATGCCGAAACGGGGGAAAACATCCCCTCGCGGCGCGTCGCAACAGGCAACGGGCGGTATTGAGAATCGGAAACCGATGAAGATTTACACGCGGACTGGAGATCGGGGCGAGACGGGTTTAGTCGGCGGGCTGCGGGTCGGCAAAGATCATCCGTGCGTGGCTGCCTGCGGCGATTTAGATGAAACGAATTCGGCGATCGGCGTGGCATTGGTTCGTTTGGAAGATGCCGATGTGCGCCGCATATTGATCGACATCCAGCACGATCTGTTTGCCGTTGGCGCCAAGGTTGCCAGTTGCCTATCGAACCGGAGCGTCCCGGCGATTTCTGCCGCGCGCGCCGGTGAGTTGGAGTTGCTGATCGACCGTTACCAAGAACGTCTTCCTCCGTTAACGGCGTTTATTTTGCCCGGCGGCGCGCGGACGGGGGCTTTTTTGCACTTCGCTCGCGCAATTTGCCGACGCGCCGAGCGCCAATTGGTGGCCGTCGCATCGCGTCCTGAATTGACACAATCGTTGGAACACGAGGTTGTCTATCTTAACCGGCTTGCCGATTTGCTCTTCGTGCTGGCGCGGTGGACCAATCAGCTCGAAGGCGGCAGCGAAACCCAGTGGTTGCCCGAAGAGCGATGATCGGCCACCAATCACGATTACATGGCGTCGTGAATCTCGCCGCGAATTTGCTATACTCTGTGTTGCAAGAATTCGCA
The DNA here is from genome assembly GCA_014584305.1 of Planctomycetota bacterium. Lineage (GTDB taxonomy): Bacteria > Planctomycetota > Planctomycetia > Pirellulales > Pirellulaceae > BJ22. The sequence continues at coordinate 15,847 of JACTND010000224.1, forward strand.
GGCAGACATTAAGCAGTCGGAATACCATTGCCTATGAAAAAAATCGAAGCCATCGTGCGGCACTTTAAAATCGAAGACCTGAAAAACCAATTGGTCGAGTGCGGCATCCAAGGGATGACCGTGACGGAAGTGAAGGGCTTCGGGCGCCAGAAGGGTCACACGGAAATGTACCGCGGGAACGAATATGCGGTCGATTTTATACCCAAGGTAAAAATGGAAGTCGTGGTTCCCGACGACAAGTACGAGAAGGTCGTTAACACGATTATTCAATGTGCCCAGACGGGCCAAATCGGAGACGGCAAGATCTTTGTGACCGAACTGGTGGAGGTGATTCGTATCCGGACGGCGGAACGGGGCGTGGATGCGATCTAGGGCTGCGTGCAGCCGCATTTCACCGCGTGTTGATAACTGTCGTTCGCGTCTCCGGGCCGAGAGAGGATCGCCTCGGAGCAACGATGACCAGGTCCGGTTGACTGCGCGATCCAGACAGTTGCCATGAAAGAAACTTCGCCGGCCAACGTCGCCCCTGTGAGCATTCCAGAGGTCGTCTTGCGGGCCCGTGAACGGTGGCTGGAAGGCCGCGAAAGGGTCCGTCTGCAACATGAGGAGGGGGCGGCCGGGCGGCGGACCGTGCAGTCCTTATCCGACTTATTGGACGCCTTGCTGTTGGAGGTGCATCGCGGCTGGGATGGCGACGTCGCCGCGCTGGAAAACCAAGTCGCCGTCGTGTTGCATGGTGGGTCGGGACGCCGCGAGTTCGCACCCTTTTCCGACGTGGACCTGATGATCCTGCACTCCGGTCGCTTGACCGAGCCGTTGACGTCCTATTCGCAATATCTGGTTCGCGCCATTGCGGATATGCACTTCAAGCTCGGCCACAGCCTGCGGTCGCTGCGCGACGCCATGTCGCTAGCCTTGCGTGATCCGCAAGTGTTTTCCTCGCTGACCGAATCGCGATTTTTGGTTGGCAATCACGAATTGTTTTTGAGCTTTATCCAGCAACTCAAGCGACTGAGCCAGCGCCATCAAAGCAGTTTGCTGGAGGGCGTCATTCGCGCACGGCTGGAAGAACGGAATCAATTCGGTGAAACCGTGTTTCTCTTGCGGCCGAATATCAAACGTTCCCCCGGGACATTGCGCGATTGGCACCTGATTCGCTGGTTGGGGTTCATCCGATTCGGCGAAACCGATGTGGACCAATTGTGCCGCCACAGTGCGATCAGTACCAACGACGCGACCAGTGTGCAACAGATTACCGAGTTCTTGTTGCGGATTCGTTGCGATTTACACTTCCAATCGCGGCGGGCGGAAGACGTGCTCGGTCGCAACCACCAAGTCCGGCTGGCCGAAAAGTTCGGTTGGACTGGCAGCGAAGGGGTCTTGCCGGTTGAACAATTAATGCAGGACTATTTTCGCCGCACGAGTGAACTGCTGCAGATCAGCGACTTGTTCATTGAACTCTCGCGCAGCCGCCGCACAGTGGCGCAAGCCATGTTGGATAAGCTGACTACGCGGCAGCTGGAGGGGAAGTTCCGGATGAGTTTGACGGAGATCGGACTGCTCCCCGCCGTTCGCGAATCCGGCTGCCGCGATCTGTCGATTATCTTGCGGTTGATGCAATTGGCGGTCCAAAACCAGAAATCGGTCGAGCGAGAAACGCGGTTGGCCATCCGCGAAGCGATGCGGGAATCGAGTGTGGCCGATCTGACGGAAACCGCAGCTCGGCAATTCGTCGCGATGTTGGAGGACTCCGCGAGTTTGGGGCATGTGCTGCGCATGCTGCATGAAGTGGGCGCGTTGGAAAAGATCATCCCGGCCGTGGCTCATACTCGAGGTTTGTTGCAGTTCAACGAATACCACAAGTACACGGTGGACGAACACACGTTGCGCGCTGTCGAGATTTGCGCCGAATTTCAAACCGATCAAACGTTGGTGGGCGAAGTGTATCGCCAACTGACGGATCGCCAGGTGTTGCACCTGGCCTTGCTCTTGCACGATTTAGGGAAGGGGTACGCGGAAGACCATTGCGAAGTCGGCCGGCGGATCGCCGGAGAGGTCGGCCGCCGACTCTTGTTGAGCACCGACGAGACGGAGACTGTCACATTCCTGGTTCACAATCATCTGATGATGTCCCATGTGGCATTCCATCGCGATATCGGCGATGAAGCGATGGTTGCCGAGTTCGCCAGTAATGTGGGTTCGGTGCAGTGGTTGGCGAAACTTTATTTGCTGACGATTGCCGATATCGATGCCGTGGGGCCAGAGGTTCTCAACCCGTGGAAGATGGAATTGCTGACCGGGTTGTACCGCAATGCCTATGCGCAACTCACCGGCCGCAACGCGACGGAATTGGTCGATCCGCGGTTCACGGAGATATACGATCGGGTCGCCGCCCTCGCCGAGGATGACGTGACGCGGGATTGGCTGCGGCGGGCCGTGCGGAATTTACCCTGGAACTATTGTTCGGGGCGGAGTGCAGAAGAAGTCGCCGCGCAGTTGCTCGATTTGAAGTTTTCGGGGCCCGGGGATGTGCAGTGTTGGATCAAACCCACGCAGCGCGGCCGCCTGATCGAGCTCTGCATTACCAAACATGAGCAGATTCGG
>JACTND010000310.1 GCA_014584305.1 Planctomycetota bacterium
GAATGGTGACATTGTGGTTGGGGCTGGCCTCAATCACATCGCGGTAGGTGCGATACTGTTCGTCTTCGTCGGGGATGCTTGGATGCGTCAAATACAAGTACTCGGTTCGATAGAGCCCCACACCAGAGGCGCCCATCGCCGCGGCTGCTTTTGCATCCGCCACGCCGTTGATATTGGCTTGCAAGCGCAACTCCACACCATCGGCGGTGATGGCCGGCAAATCGCGGTTTTCCGCCAACTGGTCTTTGAGGTCGAAAAACTCTCGTTCGAGTTTGCGATACGCTGAAATCGTTTCCGCGTTGGGGTGAATGATAATATCTCCTTCGCGGCCATCGACGATTACGGTGTCGCCGGTCTTGACTGCGCGGAGAATTCCTTTGGCGCCCGCCACTGCCGGGATGCCTCGGCTGCGGGCGATAATCGCTGCGTGGCTGGTTTGGCTTCCCGATTGGGTGACGATGCCGTGGACATCGATGTCGCCCAGCGCGACGGCTTGCGAAGGGAGCAATTCGTTGGCTACGACGATAATGGGTCCGCTGGAGACAATATCGGTAGGTTGCGTGGCGTTGACCAAATGACTGGCTAAACGAATGACGACGTCGCGCAAGTCGTTGACCCGTTCTTGCAAATACTCGTCGCGGGTGCGCGCGAAGAGGGCCGAGTATTCATCGAGCAAGCGATGGAGCGCCGCGGCGGTGGTCATCCGATCGTTGACGATCCACCCGCGCACCTTGTTGGTGAACGTAGCGTCGCGAAGAATCGATTGATGGACGGCAAAAATGGCCGCTTGATCGTGGCCGACTTGCGAGGCGACTTTCTTCTCCAGAGCCCGTAGATCTTTCAACGCGCGGTCGCGGGCTGTCTCATAGTTGGCGAGCTCGGCGGTGATTTCCGACTCTTCCAAGCGATGGGTGTCCGGGTTCACGTAGATTTCGTGAATGACATAGGCCGTACCCACGGCGATACCGGGAGAAACTGGAATTCCACGTCGCATGGCGCACGTTATACCATGTTGGCGGGGAAGCCGTCATTACCGGTCAATTTGGCGCGATTTCAACCGCCTTGGCACCGCGTTGAGGGAATCGGACTCCGGTGATATACTAACGGCCAAACGGATCGTGGAAACCGGATATTAACTGTTCCTGGTCCGTGCCCGTGACGATTCCTTGCAGACTGAGTGGATGAGATTTGCCCAACTAGACCGAATTGTTGCGATTGAACCTGGTCGCGCGATTACGGGAATTAAAAGCTTGTCGCTCTCAGAGGAATATCTGCAGGATCATTTCCCGCGGTTCCCGGTAATGCCCGGCGTGCTGATGCTGGAGTCGATCTTTCAGGTCGCCATGTATTTGATTCGTGTCACGGATGAATTCAAGACGTCGATGGTCGTGCTGCGGGAGACTCGGAATTTCAAGTTTCAGGGCTTTGTCCAACCGGGGGATCAACTGGTAGTATGCGCCCGGTGGCAAAGCGCGGATGGGGCGATGGTGAAACTGAAGGTGGATGGCGAGATCGGCGGCAAGACGGCTGTGTCCGGGGTGCTGATTGTAGAGCGATTTAATTTGGCGGATCGTGGCTTGGGCAGTGCCGCCTCGGATGCGTATATTAATCATCAATTTCAAAAGAAATACCGATTGCTGTTGGATCCGTTCCAAGCGGGTCGCGAGCACAGCGCGGACACGAATCATCAATGGGTGGTTTCACCTTCTGTTTAGACAGCGGGGAAACAGAATAATGGCAAGTCAGTTGAGGAGAATGTTTACATGCCCGTAAGCGAAGAAGTGGTATTTGAAAAAGTGCGGACGGCGCTGGTCGATGCGCTGGGCGTGGACGAAGACGAGGTGGAGCCGTCCAAGACAATGGTCGGCGACTTGGGGGCGGAATCGATCGACTTCCTCGATATCGTGTTCAAACTGGAACACGCCTTCAGCATCAAGATCCCGCGCGAAGACCTGTTTCCAGAAGACATTTTGCAGAATACGACTTACGTGCAAAACGGCCGAGTGACCGGCGAAGGATTGAAGCTGCTCCGCCAGCGGATGCCCTTTGCCGATTTGACGAAATTTGAGGCCAACCCCGTCGTCCAGGATTTCGCCAAACAACTGACGGTCGGTGACCTGTGCAAGTATGTGTCGATGAAGGTGACCGGTTAGCGCCGCGCGGGAGCTGCCAGTCGAGATACTATGCGTTGGTTCTGGATTGACCGATTCACCGAGTTCGTCAGCGGCCAGCGGGCGACGGCGGTGAAAAATGTGACATTGGCGGAAGAAGCGGTGGATGAATATGTGCCAAGTTGGCCATATTTGCCAGCGTCGTTGGTTATCGAAGGCATGGCCCAGACCGGCGGTTTGTTGGTCGGCCAACTAAGCGATTTTCGCCAGCGCGTCGTTTTAGGGAAAGTCAACCGTTGTGTGTTTCACGATCAAGCATACCCGGGCCAGACATTGACTTACCGCGCGCAATTGACGAGCTTGCAACCCAATGGAGCGATCGTTTCCGGTACGGTCGAACGGGACGGTAAACCCTTTTGTGAATTGGAATTGATGTTCGCTTTCTTGACGGATGAGCGGTTCGTGAATGTGCAGTTGTTCGAGCCGGCGGCGCTGTGCCGCATGTTGCGATTGCTGCGGATGTTCGAAGTCGGAATGAATCCCGATGGCTCACCGATCGCCGTTCCCCAGGAGATGTTGGCGGCGGAACAAGCGGCGCTGTTGACGGCGCCGCCCCAAACGGCAGTGGCGATGGAAGCTAGCGAAAACTAGACGTGTCAATTACGGGTGAATGAAAATGAGACGGCGCGTCGTCGTGACCGGTGTGGGAACGATCAACCCGTTGGGCCACGATGTGGAAACCACGTGGCAGGCGTTGTTGGCCGGCCGGTCGGGAGTAGATTACACCACGATTTTTGACGCCTCCCGTTTTCCTACCCGTATATCCGCTGAGGTCAAGCATTGGGATGTCGGTCAAGTGATTGCCGACGCCGATTCGTATCGCTACTGGGGGCGGCATACCAAGTTTGCTGCTGGTGCGGCATTACAAGCAGTACGAGCGTCGGGCGTGTTGGATTCCATCCGGGATCCGCGCCGGTTCGGCGTCTATTTGGGAAGCGGCGAAGGGAATCAAGATTTCAATTCCTTTGCCGCCATGATGGCCGCTTCGATGGACGATGCCGGCAACCTCGATTTGCAAAAGTTCACTCGCTGGGGACTTGAGCACCTGAACCCGATTGAAGAACTGGAGCAAGAACCGAACATGCCCGTCGGGCATTTGGCGGCGATGTTCGATGCCCAGGGGCCCAATGCCAATTGCTTGACCGCTTGTGCCGCCAGCAGCCAAGCGATTGGCGAAGCCACCGAGGTCATTCGCCGCGGGGAGGCTGATGTGATGCTCTCCGGCGGGACACACAGCATGATCCATCCGTTCGGCGTGACAGGCTTTAATCTCCTGACGGCGCTATCCACCAACAACGACAATCCGTCCGGCGCCTCGCGGCCCTTCGATCTTAAACGGGATGGGTTTGTGCTGGGTGAAGGGGCCTCGATGGTGGTGCTCGAAGAACTAGAACGGGCAGAGCGCCGCGGCGCGCCGATCTGGGGTGAAATCATCGGCTACGGCTCAACGGCGGACGCCTACCGCATCACGGATATTCATCCCGACGGACGCGGTGCCATTGGCTGCATGCAAATGGCGTTGCGCGACGCCCGGCTCAATCCCGAACAGATTCACTATGTCAACGCGCACGGCACGAGCACAGCCGTCAACGACCGGGTCGAAACGCGCGCCTGCCACCAGGTTTTTGGATCGCATGCGCCGCAGGTTCCCATTTCGAGCACCAAGAGCATGATGGGGCACCTTATCGCCGCGGCGGGGGCAACCGAAATGATCGTCTGCCTCCTGGCAATCCGTGACAACGTCTTGCCGCCAACGATAAACTACGAGAATCCTGATCCGGATTGCGATTTGGACTACGTCCCGAATCAGGCCCGCCCCGCGCGGTGCGATTATGCGCTGAACAACAGCTTTGGATTCGGCGGGCAGAACATTACCGTCATCGCCAGCCGCTTCACCGGTTGAGACATTTGCCACTCCTGTTGTTCACTCCGCGGACTGTTCGGCCGGCTGAAATCTCATGGGCCGCAGGCAGGTCTAGGGAATGGCGCCGCTTCTTTGGCATCATGTGGAACTGGTTCAACTACCGCGCCAATCTGTGAGATGTTGACTGCCAAACAGTCAGGCGAGGACGCTCAACGATTTCCGATCCCTATCGCGATCATCTATTTCGATGCGCTGCCGAATATAACCAAAATCAATCCGCCCACAGCCATGACGATACCTAGCCCCCATTGCAGTTCGTCCGGATAGTTCGCCAACCATTCCCATTGCAGATTCAAAAACGGCAGAATGATCGCTGCGATTCCCGCAATAATCAACACAATTCCGGCCGAAATCATGCTATTCGCCGAAGACTTTTTCTCCGTTTCGCTTGGTTCATCATCGGACACGCGTTGATAGGCCAAGTTGAGGACTTCTTTTTTCGGCGGTACGTATTCCGACGATCCGAAGCCGGGATCAACGACCACGTGGTTGGCCAGTAAATCGGGTGCTTGTTGCGGGGGCGGTGCGCCGAACAGGTCCGGTGTCCGCTGAATCGGACCCGCCAAGCCCAATTGGGCAAACTCTGGTGGAACCACTGGCGTTTTGGCAACAGCCGCCACTTTCTGCGGTTGGCCTGGTTTGGCCCCCGTGGCGGCGCCCGCGGCAATCGGTTGCGCCGCAACCATCTGTGGAATGGTCATCGGTTTTTGACAAGCCATGCAGCGCACCGTTTGTCCCGCCAACTGGTCCTTGACGTTGTACTGCTTTTGGCACGATGGACATTGAACAGATATTGACATAACACGCAACAGGTATTCAAAACGTGGGTTGACTCTAGCGGCGCCGCGCGCACTCGACACGGAACCATGTGGCTGGCATAGGTTCCCTGAACCATTATAGCTGAAACCGATCGCCCTGCAAAAATACCACGCGCCCCAAAATTTAGGCGACGTCAGCTGGAGCAACGGTTGCCTGCGCAGCGACGCCGACATTGCCATTGCCACCGGGATGGATATGGTCGATGGCGTCAACATCGTCCCGAATCTGTTCGCGGTGGGTTCCGGCCAACAGGACATAGAGCGCCGGCACGACGAACAGGGTAAACATCGTGCCGATGGCCATTCCAGCAACCAAGACGATGCCGATACTATTTCGCGCCTCGGCGCCAGGACCGACAACCAACACTAACGGGAAATGTCCAAACACGGTCGCCGCCGAGGTCATCAGTACGGGGCGCAAACGCGTCTTGGCGGCTTCTCTAATCGCCAGGAGCTTTTCCATCCCGGTTTCTTGCAAATGGTTGGCAAACTCGACGATGAGGATCCCATTCTTGGCGACCAATCCGACGAGTGTAATCAATCCAACCTGCGAGTAGATATTGATGGTCGTCAGTCCCACGAACGTCAGTATCAACGCGCCCGACATCGCTAGGGGGACCGAGCCTAACAACACAATCAGCGGGTCGCGGAACGAATGAAATTGAGCCGCCAAGACCAAGTAAATCATGACCAATGCAAACCCCAAACTGACGGCCAGCCGTGAGCCCTCTTGGCGAATCTGTCGCGATTCGCCGCCGTAGTCGAGGGCCGCTGAGGGACCCAGCACGTCGCGGGCCAGGTCTTCCAATGCGTTCAACCCGGCTTCCTTGGTCACGCCGGGAAAGACGCCGGCGAAGACACGCACGGCACTTTGTTGTTGGAACCGCGTCAAGTTCCGCGGAGCCACCATCGGCTCAATCGAGGCAAAACTCGAGACGGGTATCAGGTCGCCATGCGGACCACGGATCTTCAAGTCCATCAATGCGCCAATCGACTGTCGATCGGTCTCCGCCAGTTGAGGAATCACTTGGTAACTGCGATTAAAGTAATTGAAACGGTTGACATATCCGCCACCCAGCAGCACGCCCAACTCCTGGGCGATCATCGCCAAATCCATGCCCAAGTCGGCGACTTTCTCGCGGTCCACGTTGACCCGCGCTTGCGGCAAGTCCAATTTCAGATCAGTTTCCACAAACATGAATAGCCCGGCTTGACGCCCGCGCGCGACAATTTCATCAATCGATCCCACCATCGTTTCCAAGGGTAAATCGGATTTGACGATCAACTCGACGTCGTATTGTCCCGCACCGGGAAGGGGTGGCAGGAGCAACGGGAACGGCTGAATTCCTGGTATCTGAGAGGCGATGCCAAACGCCTCCGGGTACATCTCCGTCGTGCTCCGCGAGCGCTCGTGAAACGGCACGGTGATCACGCCGCCAAAACCGAGATTGGGCATAGCTACCGCCCACATGTATTGCGACTCGGGCAACTGTTCCAGTTCGTTTGCCAGGCGCTGCGTCCATTGGGTGGTCGCTTCCAAAGTCGCGTCGGGAGGCGATTGCAAGAACACCGCGATCGCACTTTGATCTTCGACCGGCGCCAGCTCCTTGCCGCTGAACAAGTACATCGGGACGCCTGCCAAGGCCATCAGGATCGTCGCCACCGCGATTCCCCACCGTGCCCGAAAGGCGCCGGTCAACAACCGATCATACACCCAGCGCAAGCCATCAAACACGTGATTGACGCCGCGCGTCAACCAACCCTCCCGACCTGAGGGGTGAATCATGTAGGCGCTCATCACCGGCGAAAGTGTGATCGCTACAAAGCCAGACACCAGTACGGCACCCGCCAACGTGAACGCGAACTCGCGAAACAACATGCCGGTCAAACCGCCCTGAAACCCAATCGGTGTATAGACCACGGCCAAGGTGATGGTCATGGCGACTATCGGACCCAACAACTCGCGGGCCCCCGATAGGGCTGCTTTGATGCGCGACTGTCCCAACTGCACATGCCGTTGAACGTTTTCCACCACGACAATGGCGTCATCGACAACCAAACCCACGGCCAAGACAATGGCCAAAATCGTCAACAAGTTCAACGAGAAACCCAGCGCCAACATCAAGACCGTCGCGCCGACCAGCGAGACCGGCATCGCCACCAGGGGCACGATTGCTGTGCGGGCTGACCCTAAGAACAGGAACACGACAATGCCAACAATGGTGATGGTTTCCGCCAGCGTCTTGCCGATCTCGTGGATGGCATCCTCCATAAACGTGGTTGCATCGAACGCCAACTGCATGTCGATGTGATTGGGCAATCCTGGTCGCAATCGTTCAATGGCCTTCCGCAAACTGTGGGCGACGTCGATTTCGTTGCTCCCCGGCAGCGGCCAGACGGAGACGTAAATCGCCCGTTTGCCTTGAAAAAGGGCCGTCGCCATCGGTTCCTCGGAACCCATTTCCACCTGGGCCACATCGCGCAAGCGGATCGTCGCCCCGTTGCGCTGAGCGACAATCAAATTGCGGAATTCATCGACCGTGCGTAAATCGGTATTGGTCAACAAGTCGATTTGCACGGCGTCCCGTTTGAGGCGTCCAATCGCCGCCACGTAGTTGTTGCGGCGCAAGGCGTTATAAACGTCTCCAGGAGTCAGATTCAATTCGCTCAGTTGTTGCGGCGAAATCCAAATCCGCATGGCGGGCATCTGACCCGCTTCAATCCCCACCCGCTGCACGCCCGGCAAAGTCCCCAATTGCGGTTGGATGTTGCGAATCAACCAATCCGTCAAGGCGGGCAAGTCAAACTCATCCGACGTAAAGCTGATATAAAACGAGGCATACGGTCGATCGGCTTTTTGCAATTCGACCACCGGGTCCTCGGCCTCCGGAGGCAACTGGCGGCGGACTTGCTGCAAGCGCGCGTTGACTTCCGCCAACGCTTGCGTGCTGTCATGGTTGAGTTTCAATCGGATGGTGATCTGACTGACGCCGGCTGTCGAGTTGGATTCGATGAAATCGACCCCGGCGATGCTGGAAACCGCTTGCTCGATGGGGGTGGTCAAGAATCCGCGCACCGTCTCGGCGCTGGCGCCGATGTAGTACGTGTTGATGATCACGGCCGTGCTTTGCAATGTCGGATATTGCTGAATCGGCAGCGAGCGGATGGCGCTGATGCCGATCAGGACAATCGTCAGATTCAAGACGATGGCCAATACAGGTTGCTTGATAAAGAGGTCGGTGATGGCGCGCATGGCGTGACCGATCAATTCCCCTTCTCGCCGTGGACCTGTTCCACGTTAGGTTCGACAGGAGCCCCGTTCGGACCGAAGCGAGCCGTCATATCCGCCAACAAGGCGCCATCGTGTAATTTGAAGGAGCCTTCGGCAACAACGACGTCGCCCACTGCGGCGCCTTGTGCCAATCCGACGTCGGAGCCCACCGCGGCTGCCGGAATCACGGGTCGCATTTGAGCGCGGAGCTCACCGGCAGCTGTCCGCTCCGCGATAAAAACAAAGGCGCCTTGAGGCGAGTAACGTACTGCGACGCTCGGAACAGCAGGCAGGGAAATGGTCGGTCCATATTCGATAGCAACGTTTACCGAGTCTCCCGGCAACAGAGTATCTGGTGGCTGTTCCATCCGCGCTCGATATCGGACGTTCCGCGTTTGCCGGTCGGCTTGGGCATCTTTGGCCACAATCCGCGCCGGCCACGTGGACCGATGATGCGCGATGCTGACTTCGGACTCGACCCCCACGGACGCAGCGACGGATTGCGGAAGCATAAAATCGACCAGCAAAAAATCGTCGAGACTTTGCAACAGGGTCACGGTCGAACCGGCGGGCAGATACTGGCCCACATGCGTATCGACGATTCCCAATTGGCCGCGAAAGGGAGCGTGGAAACTCTTGCGGCCAATCGTGGCTTCTAACTCCGCGACTTGGGCTTGCGCCTGCTGCCATTGGGATTCAGATTCCTCGAGTTCCAATTCGGTAACCGCCCGTGTTTCCGCCATTTGGCTGGTTCGCCGCCACACGGATTCGGCAATCTTCAGCCGTGCGCGGGCACCAGCCAGTTGCGCTTCCTCGACACTGGTATCGAGTTTCAACAGCAGCTCTCCTGGCTCGATCGGTTGATTATTGCCTTCGCGGATGAAGGATACAGTTCCGGGCAATTCGTTGCTGATGGCAATCCATTGAGGAGCCACGACCGTCCCAATCGATGTCGTTGCATTGCGATAGGTCACCATGGAAACCTGCGCTAGGCTGACCGCTGTTGGGCTTTCCGGCGGCGGAGGCATCGAAGCCGCTTGTTGAATCTGTCGATACTTCCAAAATGCCAATGCCGACAACAACGCCAGCGCCGCAATCACGACAACGATCGACGCCAGCCAGTTAACAGCCGCGCGGGACACCATCCCGCTGAGTTTATTGATTCTGGTTGCCATGTACTTCAATCGTTCTGCGTCACGGTTCGGCTACTTGGCCGCCCAGGATTGGTTGTAAACAGAAAAACCTGTTTGCGCTTCGGAGCCAGGAACTTGCCAATTCAAGATTATAAATTGCAATCCGCATCCGGTCCATGAAATGATTGCGCATTCGTGTTTGAGCCACATCAAGGGTTGTTGGCCCGCGCCTTGTGTTTGGATTAGGGGTAAAACAACTCTCGTTGACGCGCAGACAGTATCTTGCCGAATGCGGACACTATGGAACAATAGGCAATTGCCGTGGGCTGCGTTCTGAGCTGACGCTCGATGCGGAACCAATAAGCGGCACGAATGGCAAGTGGGTGCTCACTCAGCGTGTGTGCACTTTTCTTTTCCTGTGCGTTGGGCAGAAAGGAGCGAATCGGCATGTGGCGATGGATTACCGGTAGATGGAAGGAACTGGTCGGCTATTTTGTAGCGGGGTTGCTCGCTGTCCTGCCCCTGGTTCTGACCATTGCGATCATTGTCTGGGTGACCGCATTTCTGCGCGACATTTTCGGGCCGAACACATTCTTGGGGAGCATCCTCGCGTCCGTGGGGATGCGCTTTGGATTCGAAGGGGTGGTGGGTTATCTGATCGGAATCGCCCTGGTCATTTTGGGCCTGATGGGAATCGGGGTGCTGTTCAAATGGGGGGCGCAGAAATTCATCCAAGGGATCGTTGACAGTCTCCTCCGCCGTGTTCCGATCGTCGGCAGTCTTTACGGTAGTCTGAAGCAACTCGTCAGTATGTTCGACCGCTCGGATGAAACCAAACTCAAGGCGATGAGCGTAGTCTATTGTTACTTCGGAAACGCGGGGGGCGCCGGCGTTCTGGCATTGATGCCTTCTCCCGAAGTGATCGCGATCGACGGCCAAGATTATCATGTAGTGATTGTTCCGACCGCTCCGATCCCATTCGGCGGCGGGTTAATATTCATCCCGGTTCATTTGGTAAAGCCAATCGATATGTCGGTGGACAACTTCATTGGCATTTATGTTTCGATGGGAGTGACCACTGCGGAGTTTATGCCGCGTACGCCAGTGCCCCAACTGGAAAACGAGGGTTGACCGATGTCATCCAATCCGAAGAGGAAACGCACGTCGAATAAGATATCCGCTGATCCATTGCAGCTGATTCCCAATGTTGGACCGGCCACCGCGCGCGATTTACGTCAATTGGGTATCTGTTCGGTGACCGATCTGGCGCACCGCGATCCTTGGGAAATGTATGTCACACTATGCCGACAAACCGGCCAACGACACGATCCGTGTGTGATCGACGTTTTCTTGGCATGTGTGGATTTCGCCAACAACGGTCGCGCTGCCGCCTGGTGGAAATATACATCGCGCCGTAAGGCCGAGATCCATCGCAAGCTGGCTTGGACCGATAACGAGGTCAAGCTGATTAACGCAAAACGGCGTTGAAATCCATCGATTACCTTGAGACATGTCGCCGAGGGATCTGGTCCGGCGGCACTAGATTGGACCGGGGTGGTGTTTACAAAATCAAAGGGCCGTCTTGGCACAACTCGGCCAACCCAAAGTAATCGAGGGAGTGCCCCATCGCGTGCGCAATTGCCAACCACAAACGCGTCGTGGAAACGCGATCGACGCGCGTGTAACGTCCCATCTCAAACCCAAACCCGCCCCCGACCAGAACCATGGGCAAGTTGTTCAAGGTGTGCGAGTTGCCGTGCCCCAACTCGTTGGTCCACACAATCAGGGTGTTGTCCAACATGGTTCCACCCGTGGCCGGTTCGGGGATGGCCTCCAGTTTCCGCGCTAAATAAGCGAGCTGCTCGCAATACCAGGTGTTGATGCGGCGCAGCTTGTCTTGGGCGTCCGCGTTTTCATCCGGTTCGTGCGATAATTGATGATGCCCTTCGGAGACCTCCAGCCAGCGCATTTTGGGTTCCCCAACGGATTGAGTAAATTGCAAAGTCGCGATCCGATTCAAGTCATTGACGAAGCCGTTGACCAGCAGGTCGATCTGCATCTGAGCAATATCGGGCATGCGGTCGTTGACCAAGGGAACATTGGCGGGCAGCTGAATCGGCACCAAAGGCCCGCTTTGTTGCAAAGCCAGATCGATGTCTTGTTGCATCGCTTCCACGTACTGCCGATGGGTGCGCAGCATTTCGTTCGCGTCGTTGCGCGCCGGGACGCCATCGAAATCATCGCGGACTAAATCCAGCACCTGCCGCAATTGTTCCCGATTGCGGGTCGCGCCATGCAGTTTGTCGTACATGCGATAGGGATCGCTGATCGGCGCCACCGGTTGATTGGGCCCAGCATAGACCATCCGCGTCCACGGGTTGGCCTCGTTTTGGACGAGTACACCGAACTCCAAAGAGCCAAAGCGCGTGCGCGTGTCTTCCTGCGATTGCAAATAGTTTTTGATCTCCTGATCGATCGAAATCCCTTTCGCCCATCCCGCCGGCGTATCACTTCCTCCCTGAATATTTCCAGGAAAGAGCTCATTGCCGGTCAACAGGCAACTCATCCCGCGCATGTGGTTGTCGCCGTCACCGCGAATCTTGTTGCAAATGCCTTTGACGACCAAGGTCTTGGAACGCAATGGTTCCAAGGGCCGCAGCACTCCGTCCATTTCAAATTCGGGGCCTTCGGTTTCTGGCCAGAACCCGTCGCGCACCATGCCGTTGGGGGTGAACATAATGACCAGCCGCTTTTTGACGCCGGCCCGACGCACATCGGCGGGCCGTGTCCACGGCAATCCGCGCCAGCCGGGTAGGGCCAGCAGTGTACCCGCGGACGTCAACAAAAAATCCCGGCGAAGAATCGGTTTCCACTGCATCGTGTGCCTCTCCAGCTTCAATTTGCATGTTGGTCCAGCTCGTAGCCGGCGGCCAAAGCGATGATCTCCGACGCCAACCACAGAATATTGTAATTGTTATCGACAAACTTTTCATGCAACACGGTCAGCTGATTCGGACCATAAGCCTCGACGGGTTGCCCGGTATAATGTCGGAATAACTGACGAATAAAATGTCGTTGTGCGGTTTCATCCGTAGCAATGAACTCTGCCAGGTCGCGCGCCCCGCGGATGGTCACGGTTTTACCGTCGGGTGTCTCGTATTCCGCAGTCGCGTCGATGACGTGCCCGCGGTCGCTGGTTCGGAATCGGCCCACCGCGTCGTAATGTTCCAAAGCAAAACCGAGCGGATTGATCACGCGGTGACAACTGAGGCACGCAGCGTCGCTGGTTTGGTACTCGACGCGTTGCCGGTTGGTCAGGGATGGATCAAACTCTTCCGTCAACGGTTCAAAATTCTCCATCGGCGGGCGCAGGGGGCGGCCCAACAGACTCCGCGCCACAAATACCCCGCGGTGGATCGGCGAACTGTCGCGGTAATACGACAAGGCTGTCATCAAGTACGGATGCGTCAGTACCCCCGCCCGCTGTTGCTCACCGACCCCGAGAGAATAAAAACCGTATCGCCCGCGCATGTGGCCCTCAACTATCCTCGGGACCCCGTAGTATTGCGCGAGGTCATCGTTGACGTACAAATCATCGGCCAGCAGCAGTTGTCGGAAGTCCGCGTCTTTTTCCCAAATGAGGTGATCGAGTTGCACCTCCAAACTGCGTCGCAGATCCAACAACCAGCGCGCGTCAAATTGCGGATATCGATCGGGATCGCGCGTCACATCGGCGGCTTTAGAGAACTTCAACCAGGACTCGAAAAACGTTTGCATTTTTGCCCGCCCGCGCGGATCGTGCAGCATCCGCTGAATTTCCCCGCGAATGACAGCCGCATCTGTCAGACTGCCGTGTTGCGCGAGCTCGGACAATCGCCGATCGGGAATCGAATCCCAAGAAACGAGGGCCAGCCGGCGGGCCATTGCATACGCTGGTTCGCGCGGAGCGAGTTCCGGATACAAGAACCAGGGCGACTTCAATGCCAACAGGACGACGCGCTGCACTTGGTCGCGGAGTGGCAAGTCGAGTTCAAAATGCTGCCTGACAAAAAACTGGCGTTGGCGGTCGTCCAACGGATGCGCGAAGGCATACGCCACAAACTGTTCACAAAACGCTTGGATTCTCTCGGTTCGATCGCCGGCAGTGTCCGCGGTCCCGGCCAAACGCCACAACCGGTCGCCGACCCAATCGGCGACTTCGAGCGCGGCCGCCGTTACCGCCTCGTCCCATTCGCGCGAAATCGTTGTGCCCCGCTCGTATCCGGCGCTGGCATCGTCCGGCGGAAACGACGTGGCGATCGCTGGTGTTTCGGCGACGATTTCAGGCATCAACAACGATGACGGGATGACTTCCATCGCTCCGTGCGGCGGGATCCACAGGAGTTGAATCCTGGCCGGCGGGTCGGGGTAAGAGAAGAACTCGATGCGCAAGGGATAAGCGCGGCCTCCCAACAAAAAAATCGACGCCGTGTGCTCTTCAATGTCGTCCGAACGAACCTTGCGGTCGATCAAGGGCGCGTCGGCACCGTTCAGCCGCAGTTGAAATCCATTCCGCGAGCGAACCATAATCGTATATTGACCGGTATAAGGTGCAATCAACGCGCCGCTCCAATAGACCGAAAACCCTTCGTTCATTTTGTTCTCATCGGGTTTTTCTTTCTTGGGCAGTTGCGCGTACTCGCCGGTCGCATCGAAATGGGGGACGCCTTCAGCAAAGTCAATCGTGGGATCGATTTGCTCGGCCAACTTGCGATCACCTGTCCAATGGCGGGCAGCAAAGTAGTGGGCTTGCAGTCCGGACTGGCCAGTTCGTTCCGGCGGCGCGGCGAAGTTTCCCAACACATCGGCAACAGACTCACGAAATTGACGGACAGTCAACCGCGAAAAATCGAGCGCAGGTGAACCGGAGGCATGGTCCGTCGAGTGCGAATAGAAGGCGTGAAAAATGTACTGGGCCACTTGCCGCGCGTCGTCTCCGATGCACAAGTCTGGATCCTCTTCGGGCATCGAGTCGGCGATATACGTCGCCAAGGCCTCAAGACTCAGTTCGCCCCGCAAGGGCTCGTCGTGTGCGGCACTCCCTTGGCCGCGGTCTCCGTGGCACGCTTGGCAAAGCTGCTGATAGATCGCGCGTCCGTCATCGCGCTCGTCGGCCCACGGAGCGGGCGTCGAATTCCCGCTGGAAGCGAACGCGGAGTTCGACATCTGGTCGCCAGGGCAGAAGAGCCCTGCCGCAATCCACCAGCCAATCGACAAGAGGGCGCCCAAACCCAAGAATCCGACCAAGCCGGGCGGCGCCGTTCCCGTTTTCAGTGGGTCTTTTTGCAACATTATCTCGCCCAAAACGAAGTGAATCGCGATCGATTGCATTATCCTTTGCCGGCGACCGCCGATCAACCGCAGTTGGTTGACGGGTAAACTATTACATGATTGCCGGAGCGCGGGGCTGCGGCGGATTGACCATCGCCTTGGAGCTCGAAGAATGATTCGCCTACGACCGGCCGCCGAACGTGGTAGTTTCGATCACGGGTGGCTGCGGACAAAGCACACGTTCTCGTTCGGTGACTACCGCGATTCGCAACATGTGCATTTCCGCACCTTGCGCGTGATCAATGAAGACTGGGTGGCGCCGGGTCAGGGATTTGGGGAACATCCTCACCGCGACATGGAGATCGTGACGTATGTCCTGGCCGGACAATTGCAACACCGCGATTCGCTGGGGAACGGCGAAATCCTGCGCGCGGGTGAGCTGCAACGTATGTCGGCCGGACGGGGGATTACGCACAGCGAGTTCAACCCATCCGCGCGCGAACCCTTGCATTTGTATCAAATCTGGCTCTTTCCGGCGGAAAAGGGAATCGCTCCCAGTTACGAGCAAAAACGGTTCGACCCGTCGGGACGTGCCAACCGTTGGCAACTGGTGGCAGCGCCGACGCCGGAGGGCGGCTCCTTACAGATCCATCAGGACGCGCGCTTGTATCTCGCCGACGTTTCTCCGGATAGTGCCCTGGCGCGCGAAATCGCGCCCGGTCGGCGTGTGTGGTTACAAGTGCTGCGCGGCAGCGGGCGACTGAATGACCTGGCAGTAACTGCCGGAGACGGTGTGGCCATCAGCGATGAACGGCATTTCGCGATCACTAGCCGCGATGGAGTTGAAGTATTGTTGTTTGACCTGGCATAACACCGGATCGTGCAACAACTCAACAAGTGCTGACAAACTCGTCGCTCTTAGGTCCCCCACAGGGTGGTCGCAGGAACAATTCGACCAATACCAGCAGCTCCGGCCGCGTGCATCCCCCGGCACTGAAGGACGTTATTGCGATTCCAGTTCCACCAACGGCGAATTGCCGGATTCCGTCAATTTGCGGATATCCTCGGTTATCCGCATCGAGCAGTATTTCGGTCCGCACATGCTGCAAAAGTGGGCGCTCTTGAACGTGTCTTGCGGCAAGGTCTCATCGTGAAAGGCGCGGGCCGTTTCGGGATCCAGCGACAAGCGAAATTGTTCGTTCCAATCGAAGGCGAACCGTGCGCGGGACAGCGCGTCGTCGCGATCTTGCGCGCCGGGACGCCCCCGCGCCACGTCGGCGGCGTGCGCAGCGATTTTGTAAGCGATCACGCCGGCCCGAACATCGTCCCGATTGGGCAAACCCAAATGTTCCTTGGGCGTCACGTAGCACAACATGGCCGCCCCATGCCAACCCGCCATCGCCGCCCCGATGGCACTGGTGATGTGGTCGTATCCCGGCGCGATATCGGTTACCAACGGACCCAACACGTAAAACGGCGCGCTATTGCAAACTTCCATCTGGCGCCGGACATTCATCTCGATCTGATGCATGGGGATATGCCCCGGACCTTCGACCATGACTTGCGTACCGTTTGCTTGCCCGCGCCGCGTCAACTCACCCAACACGTCCAACTCGGCAAACTGCGCCGCGTCACTGGCATCGGCGATGCTCCCCGGCCGCAATCCGTCGCCCAGGCTCCAGGTCACATCGTACTCCCGCATAATGTCGCACAGATCGTCAAAGTGCTCGTACAGTGGATTCTGTTTGCGATGCACCACCATCCATTTGGCAATTAACGAACCACCCCGCGAGACGATTCCCGTCACCCGACCAGTAGTCAAATGCAAATGCTCCAGCATGACGCCGCAATGGATCGTCATGTAATCGACGCCTTGCTGGGCCTGGTGTTCCACCATGTCCAGGAAGTGCTGCGGCCGCATGTCCTCGATGTTTCCGCCCAATTCCTCAAGCATCTGATAGATCGGTACGGTACCAATCGGCACGGGCGAAGCGTCAATGATTGCTTGACGAATCCGGTCAATGTCTTTGCCCGTGGACAAGTCCATCACCGTGTCCGCTCCATAGTGAACGGCCAAATGGAGTTTCTCCAGTTCCTCATCGACGTTGCTGGTTACCGCCGAGTTGCCGATATTGGCGTTGATTTTGCATTTGGCGGCCAGGCCGATCGCCATGGGCTCCAGCCGCTTCGACAAATGGACCCGGTTGGCCGGGATCACCATCCGACCGGCGGCCACTTCGTCGCGTACGGTTTCGACCGGCAACGCTTCGCGCTGCGCCACAAATTCCATTTCCGAAGTAATTTCACCGGCCCGTGCCGCAAGTAATTGTGTCTGATGCATAGTGCGCATTTCAGGATTAATTTCGGGATCAAATGGTACGAATCTCGGAGAAACTCGATCGCGTGTTATCCTAACGCTCGGCCGCGATTTGTTCAACGCTGCCGGCGGCGCGATTGCTGGCGCAGAAAGTGTTCAAACGGCCAGGGAAGCGGTGACTCCAATTCGATCCGAGCACCGGTGACGGGATGCGTGAAAGCAATCCGCGCGGCGTGCAATGCCAGGCGTCGAAAGGGCCAATCGCGATGGACCGCCTGTTCCCGGCGATAGCGCGTCTCGCCGATGACCGGATGACCCATTTCGGCCATGTGAATGCGAATCTGATTGCGTCGGCCGGTGTCCAAAGTGACGTCCAATTGGGTCGCATCAACAAACGGTTCGACGACGCGATAATGGGTAATCGCCAGTTCGCCGCGATCAGCGGTCTCCACGGAGTACCGGTTAAGGTGTTCGTCGGTTGCCAAAAAACTGCGGATCGTGCCTTGGCTTTCTGGCGGACTACCGGCCACCAACGCCGTGTAATGCCGCTCGGGCTTCCGCGCAGCGAATTGTTCGCGCATCTCCTTGGCAATTTCCAGGGACTTGGCGAAAATCAACAAGCCCGACACATCGCGATCCAGTCGATGAATCGAAAATGCTTCACCGTCGGCGCGCGTCTGTTGCAGATGTTTGCTGACCAGGGAAATCATCGTTCGCTTTTCGCCGTGCGGAGAGGGAACGGTCAGTAAACCGGCCGGTTTATCGACAACGATCAAGGCGTCATCTTGGAAGAGAACGCTCCAAGATTCATCCCCGGCGCGCGTGGCCTGTTTGGATGCGAGGGGAGTCGCCACTACGATATCTCCAGCATTCAAGATACGTTCGGGATCTTGGCTGGTCCGCCGATTGACCAGGACACGCCCTTGGCGAACCTCGCGCCGCGCCACTTGCGGGGAACATTTCAACAGGCGCTGGACGATGTTCAACAGGCGCCGTCCGGGCAAAGGAATCTGCGCATCCACTCGAAAATCGATCCGCTCATTCGTCAATCGGTTGGTCCTCGTTCGGGTTCTCGTCGGCGTCGATGTGACCTTAACGGAAACCACCAACGGGCACAGGAAGACGCGGACAGTGGTATATTAAAGACTGGAATGACCTGAACGGAAAGTGGAGTGGTGTTGTGGGATGGGCAGGATTGGAATACCCATTGGCGGCTATGTCCAAAGCCCTCCCTGGCAGTAAACTAACGACCGTGAATTGTGAAGTTGGCCAAAGAGATCCAACACGATGCGAACGAGATCACGGTGCGGCTGGGCCGGGACCAAGCACGAGGAGTATATCCGTTACCACGACGAAGAATGGGGCGTGCCGGTCCACGACGATCGGAAACAGTTCGAATTTCTGATATTGGAGGGAGCCCAAGC
>JACTND010000123.1 GCA_014584305.1 Planctomycetota bacterium
GCCAAAAATCCACTCTGGCTACGGGTTAAACGAACGCACTCAACCATAAAACTTTGGTGCCAGGAACTTTGGTGCCAGGCATGCAACTTTTGATTTGACCAAAACCCGCAAGCATCAGCGACGCTTCTTCGTTTAACGGCGAGCCGCAGGCGACCCCTTCCCCTCCACAACCCGCTGGATCCGCAAGATACCAACCACCGCTTAAACCGAGCGGCGAAGCCGCTTGGAACAACAACGGCGACGAACCACCGCCAGCCACCGTCCCGACGTGAACTGTTCGCGACGGAATAAGGGAATATGTGCCACCCGAAATAGGTGCCACCCATACGGAATAGGTATCACCCATACAATGGGCAAGGTGCGGGGAGAATCTCGAGGTTTTCGGCGAAACAGGGGCCCGCGCAGGCGTTTGGCATTGTCGCCAATAAGGGCTCCGGCGGCGGCTTAGGGGGCTCCGTCGACGGGGGGAGCGGTTACGGCGCAATCGGTGGCAACGGCTCCAACTCCATAATCTGGGGCTACAATCCAACTGAATACCGCTCCCACCTCTACCGCGGCTTCGAGATCACCCCCACCCCCGATCCGTTGACCCAAATTCCGGTGCGTTTCTCAATCCTCCCACCGGCGGCAATCACTTGGGAAACTATGTTTCCTATTTCATTGGCGAGGGCGGGCAAAGCATTGACGATTCTGTATCGAATGATCCAGTGGTCAACACTTACAGCAAGGTCATCAAGGCCTTTTTTGACAAATACGGTGATGACCCATTCTATCGCGCTTTTTGCGAGGGGAACGGGGATGTCATCTTTAAAGAAATTTGGTGGTGGGGAACGCGTCACGCGAAAACAGATGGGGACATCATTTACATCGACCTGAGTTGGGCCTCGAACCACATTGACGCTGCAGTGGATAAACTCCATCAACGATTGATTGAATTGGCCAATGACGACTTCAGTGCCACCAACACAACGCTTCGCGGCATCAGGTATCAGACGGAAACCGCCTTTTTAGACGCGCTGGCGGCGAAAGGAATCCCATTAGACGTGTGGACTCGGCCTAATCGTTTGGGCGAAGCCGAAATCCGCGATTGGAACAATGCGGTGGCGACCGTGTTGACGGTCAGTCCGGGCATAGGAACCTGGATTTCGGTAGGAGAGCTTTCCACCGGTCGAAACTTTTCGTTTTTGGTCAGCGAACAGCGCGACTTGACTACAACGGAAAACGTTCTCACAGTACTTGGTATCTACGGGCCGGTGGTATTGACCACAGTCAACGCAGGCGGCAAGCAGCTCGTTCGTTCTTCGAGGCAATTCGACAATCTCGCCGATGCTGCGAGACATGTTGATAACTTAGCCTCAAAGAGTGCACTCGTAGTACAAATTCAGTCGAAGTTGGATCTTTACCCGAAGGTCATCGATGCGCGAACGGGTCGCCATATCGGATTCCCCAGTGGTATTACAGGTAAAGTCGATAAATCGCTTCAAGTACCTTGGGCCAAGCACCACCGGGCTGGTTTTATCGCTGAGTGGAAAGCGCGCGGGTATGCCGAGCCAGTTGGTGGTTGGGATAAGTACGACATTCACCACATCCAACCCCGAGAATTTGGCGGAACCAACGATTTTTGGGATTTAGTCCCAGTGGAACGAGAGACTCATCAGGACCTTTTCAACGAATTTAGGCGCGAGTTTCTGGAGCTGTAGACCATGGATATGACGATGACGACCGTAATCAATCATTTGAAGGAAGCGTGGTCCACACCGAGACGGACATCAGAAAGTGATCCAAGCAGTCCGGATCTCGATGTGGCATTCTCCTTCTCAGACAGCGGAGATGAACAGTTACCCTTTGCTTTGCCGCCTGAGGGGCCAAACATCAGGCAAATCAGGGAGCTGGCATACTCGCTTTTTAGCTAGCCAAACTCGGTTCCTCGGCTGCGGACAGGGTAACTGGGGGATAGTAAATTGTATAGGTGAGTAGAGGGCGGAGCCTCGAAGACCGTGCGTTCCCAGGCAGAGTCTGGGAACGAGTGAAATCGGTAGTAGCTACTTACTGCCAGAGTTAGACGGGCGGCACCTATTACTTGTTTAGAGCGCGTTTAACGGCCGCTCCCATGTCGGCGGGGCTGAGTGCCACTTCGATTCCTGCCGCGCGCATGGCCGTTTGTTTCTCCGCCGCCGTCCCCTTGCCTCCACTGATGATCGCGCCGGCATGCCCCATTCGCTTGCCGGGGGGCGCCGTCGCGCCCGCGATGAATCCGGCAACGGGCTTCGTTACATGACGTCGGATAAACTCTGCAGCCTCCTCTTCCGCTGAACCGCCAATTTCCCCGATCATTAGAATGGCCTCGGTCTGCGGATCGGCCTGAAACCAACCGAGACAATCGATGAACGAGGTCCCGACAATCGGGTCGCCGCCTAAACCGACACAGGTGGACTGACCAAGTTTGAGATTGCTCGTCTGCCACACGGCTTCATACGTCAATGTACCGCTGCGGCTGATGATGCCGACACATCCGGGCTGGTGGATGTAGCCCGGCATAATTCCAATCTTACATTGACCGGGGGTGATTACGCCGGGACAATTGGGGCCGATGAGAACGCTATTGGAATCCTGAACGCGTCGATAGACGCGCACCATATCGAGTGCGGGGATTCCTTCGGTAATTGCGCAAATCACTTCGATCCCCGCATCGATCGCTTCCAAAATCGCATCCGCGGCGAAAGGGGGAGGGACGAAAATCATCGTGGCGTTGCAACCGGT
Organism: Planctomycetota bacterium; assembly: GCA_014584305.1. Classification (GTDB taxonomy): domain Bacteria; phylum Planctomycetota; class Planctomycetia; order Pirellulales; family Pirellulaceae; genus BJ22. The sequence continues at coordinate 2,761 of JACTND010000123.1, forward strand.
TTGCGCCCGAGCCTCAACCACGGTATCGAATACGGGGAGTCCTTCAGCCGATTGGCCTCCTTTACCCGGCGTCACGCCGCCGACCATTATTGTCCCGTACTCCAAGCAGCCACGCGTGTGAAACGCGCCCACACTGCCCGTGATACCTTGGCAAATGACTCGCGTGTACTGGTCTATCAAAATGCTCATGATCGCTTGCTAGTTGTACCCGAACGATAGTTCCTGCAACGTTGAGTTCGTCTGTTTAGTTGGCCAACGCCGCTACGACTTTTTGGGCGGCGTCGGTCAGATCGGTGGCCGGAATAATGGCCACATCCGAGTTGCGCAAGATCGCGCGTCCCGCTTCGACCTCTGTCCCCTCCAATCGCACGACCAGCGGCACTCTGAAACCGACGTGTTTGGCCGCGGTGACAATCGCTTCGGCGATCGTCGTGCATTTCATGATGCCGCCGAAGATATTTACGAGAACAGCGCGGACATTCTTATCCGCCAAAATAATGCGAAACGCCTCGGTGACTTGATCCGTATTCGCCCCACCGCCGACATCCAAAAAATTTGCCGGTTCACCTCCGTGCAACTTAATCAAATCCATGGTGCTCATTGCCAAGCCAGCCCCGTTGACCAAGCAGCCGATATTGCCGTTGAGCTTCACGTAGCTCAATCCGGCGTTGGCCGCGCGGATTTCTGATTCGTCTTCTTCCGTCAAATCCCGCAGATCGACCCACTCGCGATGACGGAAGGCGGCATTGTCGTCAAAGGTGATCTTGGCATCCAATGCAATCAACGCCCCTTCGCCGGTGACGACCAACGGATTAACCTCGACCAGTGAACAATCCATTTCGACGAACATCCGGCACAAACTGCGCATGAATTGGTCGGCCACGCTCACCGACTTGCCTTGAATCCCCAACTGCTGGCACAACTTGCGGACCTGATAGCTCTCTAAGCCTTGCGCCGGGTCGAAATGTTCTTTGAAAATCTTTTCGGGCGTCTCGTGAGCGACCTTCTCGATCTCGACACCACCTTCTTGGCTGCACATGATAACCGGTCGTGCGGCAGCCCGGTCCAACACGATTCCCAAATACAATTCGCGGGCGATGTTGCAGCCGGCCTCGATCAATACTTGATTGACTTGTTTTCCCTCCGGCCCTGTTTGGATGGTCACCAGTCGGCTCCCCAGCATCCGCGCCGCCACCTCGCGTGCTTCGTCAGCGGACCGAACCAACTGCACGCCGCGTTGTTGCGGATGTTCGACAAAAGTCCCTTTGCCGCGCCCGCCGGCATGGACCTGCGCCTTGATAACGGCCACCGGCGTGCCAACTTGTTTAAACGCCTGGGCGGCTTCATCTGGCGTTCGGGCCACGCGGTTCTCCAACACCGCCACGCCGAATCGCGAGAACATTTGCTTGCCTTGGTACTCGTGGATTTTCATGTGCCGCTTTGTTCGTTCCCAGGGTCGAAAGGGCCCGATTATAAATCGGCAGACTGGAAACCGTCAACGAGTGAGAAACGCGCTTGCGGTCCGAGCGTGGACGTTGTTTACAACCCTCACGCGTCGCGTTGGGTCCTCGCTTTCGAAAGGTGTCAGGCGGCTCGGCGCACGGAATTATCGGCGGCGGGGCGCTCGTCCAATAACTCGCGCCGCAAAATATCGAGCACGCGAATATCGGTCCAGTAGTTCAGATGCCCGCGCAGACCAACGGCATAGTTGGAGGTTTCGCACGAGGAATCGTTTTCGAAGTTGCCGAAATCGATCGCGGTCCCGACATAATCGTCCAGTCGATAAATGTTGACCCAATGCGATAAGCGACTCCGCAGAGGTTCCCAGAACTTATCGTGGAGGGGAGGGTACTGGTGGGGAAAATAATGTTGGTAGAGGTGTGTTACCGGCGAACCCATGGTCACCAACTGAACCTCCGAGAATTTGGAGTTCAACCAACTCAATTCGGGATCGTTCAATACATCAACCGAAATCACGGTCCCTTGGCTGTGGCTGATGACCGTCAAGGTCGGGCGATTCGGCAACGCATCGCGGTAATACATCAAGATGCGTTTCATGCGGCGATGGATGGCGTCGCGTCGGGCAAAGAACAACGTACCGGATTCAAATGTCGTCTCAGCAATATCAAACTCGGTGCTCAGCAATGCGTCTTCGACCCGCGTCGGCCGGAAATAGAAATGATTGACGACATCCAGAGCAATATCGAGCAACGGTCGCAAATGGGGCGCCACCATGAACAGAAAGAACCCAAAAGGGGCCAACATGGCCACGGCGTACTTGTGCGATTCGTACACCGCCCAACTAACATAGCCCCAGATGTAGTCCCAACCGGACAACACATCCGGCGAAAGAGCCACTGACAATTCGGCGCGAGCCAGACTGCTGCGAATCCAACCGAAGGACTGCGCCAACTCGATCGATGCGGCCAGGGTCACACCCAACACCGTGCACACCGCCATCGTCCCTTGCAACCAATGATTCACGATCAGCCGTGGCGCCGTTCCGCGTACACGGTCTTTGTGTTGGAGGGCACGCATCCGCCAATTCAAATAGTAAATCGCAAAAATCGCCGTCGCAGCGCCAATAATCAACATCATCAGCAACTGCACGCCCAACATGGGAACCGCTTCGTCAAATAGCTCTTGAAAATGGGGCAGGGCCACGGCGCGGCGCAGTCCATTGGCGGCGGTCAGCCACAACATGGGGAGCGCAAACCCCCAAAAACCAAGACTCACGGCCGGCAACAAAAACGAGGCATGCAGCGGGGCCCGATGCGCGCCAGGCCGGGCACAGGCAAAAAACCAACACGCTGCCATTCCAACTAACAGCGTCATCTCCAGCAGCCAGAAGGAGCCGAGGAGAATGACCAAGACTCGGCAAAACCACAACAACCCGGGTCGCACCGCGCCGCCGTCCACCACTTGTGGATACAACGGATCCATCACGAACAGCTTGACCAGCACCAATCCGGCAACGAAACAGGCCGTCAAGTTCACCCAATTCCAAAACTCACGCACTCCCAGATTGCGCGACAGTTGACGCCCGATCGAGCTGGCGGCAATCGCCGTCGCGCAGACGCCGCAGGCCAACAGTGTTCCCCACCACGAGCTGCGAAACGATTCATCCCACAAGAACTCGGTGCCGGCCAAGGTCAACATCAACAGGACGAGGATGAAATTGATCGCCAAGACCGGACCGTGGACGATCGCCGACACGAGATAACCCATGCGCTGCAAGGCGCGCGCTGCCCAATCCGCTTGCGACGCCGCGACGAACGCAATGTAGCGCAGGCCAAAGATCAATTCGACCAATCCCGTCAGTGCGCCCAACACGCCGCGGCGAACCTGGGACAAGTCGCCCCAATAGGCCTCGGCCATGATGGCCCGCCGGCGACCAAAATCGACATGGCGGATATGTGTCGCATAGGTCTTGATATCGAGGTGATCCTCACAATGCTCATCCAACCACAGAACTTCTTGGCGCTCGGTCAACGGCTGATAATGGCAAGCCACCGAGCGCGCAAACAGGCTCAGCGTCTCGCCCGGTTCCGGATCTCCGACGCCATGTACGACCAAGACCAAATGGTCTGGCGGCGCCCGATCGAGTGGTTTGTTAGTGGACATCCATCACGCCTGTTGCTGCCCGTCCGCCATGTACACGTTCCGCGGGGCGGTACAATAGGAAAATCCGCCATTTTTCGCACGGCCATTTTTCCGCCAAATCCAGGGCCTGAGATTGTTAACAGACGGCGAATTTGCTGTTGACACTCCATAGCCAGCCAATAAACTGGAAAAATGATTCCGCCGGCTTTCAACGACGGCCCGCATGTCCCGCGTTGGGCATCGGCGCGCCATTCTTCGGTAAGCCTGTACACCCGTAGTTGTGTTGCGGCAATTGTCCGCCCAGTACATTCGTTGGAGGTAGCTCGATGTCTGTTGCGATTGTCACCGGCTCTGCCGGATTGATCGGTTCCGAAGCGGCACGGCATTTCGCCAGACTGGGATTGCTGACCGTTGGAATCGACAATGACATGCGCAGCCGATTCTTCGGCAACGAAGCATCCACGGTCTGGCAGCGCGAACAGTTGCAACGCGAACTGGGCGAGCGCTATCTGCATATCGACCAAGATATTCGCGATGCCGCGGCAATGGCACGTCTTTTCGAGCGGTATGGCAGCGATATTTCCGTAATCGTACACGCGGCGGCGCAACCTTCACACGATTGGGCGGCGCGCGATCCACAAGCGGATTTCTCCGTCAACGCCAATGGGACGTTGAACCTGTTGGAGGCCACGCGGAGGCACGCGCCCGATGCCGTTTTCATTTTCACTTCTACCAACAAAGTCTATGGCGATCAGCCCAACCGATTGCCGCTGGTCGAGCAAACGACCCGTTGGGAAATCGATCCTCAGCATCCGTATCACCAAGGCATCGCGGAAGACATGTCGATCGATCAATGCCTGCACAGTCTGTTTGGCGCCAGTAAAGTGGCGGCTGATGTCTTGACGCAAGAGTACGGCCGCTACTTTGGCATGCAAACCGGCGTGTTTCGGGGTGGCTGTTTGACCGGCCCTAACCACAGCGGGACACAGTTGCACGGATTTCTGGCCTATCTCATGAAATGCACCGCCACGGGGACGCCGTATCGTGTTTTTGGATATCGAGGCAAACAAGTCCGCGACAATATCCACAGCGCTGACTTGATCGCGGCATTCGATTGCTTTTTCCGCGCGCCGCGGGCGGGTGAAGTCTATAACATCGGCGGCAGCCGGTTCAGTCATTGCTCGATGCTTGAAGCGATTGCCCTGTGCGAGGAAATTACGGGCCGAGAATTGAGTTTTGAAATAGTCGATGACAACCGGATCGGCGACCACATCTGGTATGTGAGCGATGTGCGCAAGTTCCAATCCCATTTCCCCAGCTGGAAACTAACCTACGACGTGCGCGGCATTTTGCAAGAAATCTTTCAATTCAATGAATCGCGGTGGGCGAATCCCCTCAGCGCCACGGTATGATCGACCGCGGGAAGTTCAATTTGCTGGGCGTCCAGGTGGACGCCGTCGATTACGAAGGGGCGGTGGCTCGGATCATGACCGCGACGGAACAGCGGGAGCCGTACGGCGTTTCCGCCTTGGCGGTGCATGGCGTGATGACCGGCGTCTTGGACGAAGAACATCGATACCGACTGAACCACCTGGAACTGGTGGCACCCGACGGCCAGCCAGTGCGGTGGGGAATCAACTGGCTCCATCGAACGGGACTGGCCTCCCGAGTGTACGGGCCTCAATTGATGTTAGAGGTCTGCCGCGCCTGCGCTGAACGCGGCTTTGCGATCGCATTGTTTGGCGGGTCGGACGAATTGCTGGAAAAGCTGCACCAGCGATTGGTCGAGCGATTTCCCGGATTGCACATTGCCGCCGCCATTCCCTCGAAGTTTCGTACGCTGCGCGCCGAAGAGAAACAAGCGTTGGTGGAACAATTGCAGAATTCAGGAGCGCGGTTGGTTTTTGTCGGGCTCGGATGTCCGCGTCAAGAGGTGTGGGCTTTTGAGTTTAAAGAGGCACTGCGCATGCCGGTTATTGCCGTCGGCGCGGCTTTCAATTTTCACGCCGGCCGGTTGTCACAAGCCCCGTCCTGGATGCAACGCGCGGGGTTGGAATGGTTGTATCGTTTGGGCTGTGAGCCGCGGCGATTGTGGCGGCGCTACGTGTTCCTTAACCCGTACTATCTATGGTTGCTCATGTGTCAACGCCTGAAGTTGCGGCGATTTCCTACGGACAACGGCCGTCCGCCACAACGCGAGATTCTGCCGGGATAACGTCGGTTCACATTCCGGTCATTTGCAGTTGCCAATTGACGAACTCCTGCGAAAATAGGTAAGCGGTTTTTCCCTGTTGGACGGGAAGCCAAAATCCCTACTAGGAATAATGATGCTAACGTTTTTGAAATCAAAAATCCACCGGGCCCGCGTGACTCGGGCCGACCTGAATTACGAAGGGAGTATCGCTCTCGATCCGGCCCTGTTGGAAGCCGCCCAGATTCTACCGTTTGAGAAGGTGGAGGTTTACAACATCAACAACGGTCAACGTTTTGCGACCTATGCCATTGTCGGGCCCCAACATGGCTCGGGAGAAATCTGTGTCAACGGCGCCGCGGCGCGCCTGGTCCATCCCGACGATCTCATCATTATTTGTTGTTTCGCTCACTTGAACCACCACGAATTGAACGAGCATCAAATTCGCATCGTGCACGTGAATGACGAGAACCGCGTCAAGGAAGTCGTCCTCACCGACATTGCCTCGGCTTGGTCTGGCGTCGAGGCGTGACGGATCGCTTGGTTAACTGCGGCGCGGTCCACCCGGAAAAACCGATAGACTTCAGTCGTCCCACGACAGACTGCCGCCGGTTTGGTATTCGGTGACCCGCGTCTCGAAGAAGTTCTTCTCCTTGGGCAAATCGATCGTTTCGCTCATCCAATTGAACGGGTTCTGGCTGCCGTACTGCACCGGCAGACCGATTCGTTCCAAGCGCCGGTCGGCGATATACTGCACGTAGTCTCGGAAGAGTCCGGAGTTCAATCCCAGTACGCCGTTGGGCAGGCAATCCTCGGCATAGGCGATCTCCAGCTCGACCGCCTCGCGAATGCGGGCGATCATCTGTTCCTTGAACTCAACCGTCCAGGCCGCGGGGTTCTCTTGTTTGATCCCGTTGATCAAATCGACGCCGAAATTCAAGTGAATCGTCTCGTCGCGGAGGATGTATTGAAACTGCTCGCCGATCCCCTTCATCAAGTTCTGCGAGTGAAATTTGAGGATCATGGCAAATCCCGTGTAGAAGAAAATGCCCTCCATGATGATGTAGTAGCCGATCAAGTTTTTCAAAAACGTCTGGACGCCTTCCAGCGAATCGGTGGAAAATCCGGGCTCCAGGACCTCGCGCGTCAGCTCCATTTCGAAAGCGTCCTTTCGCGCGATCGAAGGGATTTCTCGATACATGTTGAAGACTTCGCCTTCGTTCAGTCCCAGGCTTTCGACCACATACAAGAACGTGTGTGTGTGGACCGCTTCTTCAAACGCCTGCCGCAACAAGTATTGCCGGCACTCGGCATTCGTCACGTGTTTGAAAATCGCCAACACCAGATTGTTCCCGACTAGACTTTCCGCGGTCGCGAAAAAACCGAGGTTGCGCATGATTACCAAGCGGGCGTCGGCCGACAATTCCTGCGACCTCCAAATCTCGATGTCTTTATGCATCGGGACTTCCGTCGGCATCCAGTGATTGGCGCAGCCATTGATGTAATGTTCCCAGGCCCATTTGTACTTGAGTGGCATCAGCTGGTTGACATCCACTTGATGGCAATTGATCAGCCGCTTCTCGCGAGCGTCAATCCGCGAGCGCCGTCCTTGAATTTCCACGGGTTCCAGAGTCGAAGTCGTCATAGTTTTATCCTTCTTGTGATTCTTGTCAGTAGGTTAGAATAATCGTGCGGTTTACCGCGCGGCGGATCGTGCCTATTGGCACGCCTCGCAATCGGGGTCGTCAATCCGGCAGGCCTTCATCGCGACCTTCCGTTCCACCACCACCTCATCCGATGCGCTCTTGTTCTTCATCCACCGCGGTTGAATGCCGAACTTGTTGACATCGACCGTCGATTTTTCGACTTGCGTCGCGGCCAACGTCCGCAAGTAGTAGGTCGTTTTCAAGCCCTTGGTCCAGCACAGACGATACATCTCGTCCAGCTTCTTCCCGCTGGGATTCTCCAAGTACAAATTGAGCGACTGTCCCATGTCGAGCCATTTCTGCCGACGGCTGGCGCACTCGATCAACCATTTCGGTTCGATCTCAAAGGCCGTGCTGTAGCGTTCTTTGATGTCCTGCGGCAATCCCGGAATTTCCCGGAGGGACCCATCGAAGTACTTAATTGCTTCCAGCAATTCCTGGCACCACAAACCGCGTGCGCGTAGTTCGTTCACCAGATGGATATTCACTTGAACCACATCGCCGGTCAGATTGCTCTTGACGAACAAGTGTTTATAGTTCGGTTCAATCGACTGCGTCACTCCGATGATCGTGGAGATCGTCGCGGTCGGCGCGATGGCCATCACATTGCTGTTCCGCATGCCAAATTGCGCCACATGGTCGCGGACCGGCTGCCATTCCATTGACATCGAACGGTCCATATCGATCGGCATGCCACGTTCTTGTTCCAACAGCGCAATCGTGTCGATCGGCAATAGACCGCGGTCCCATTTAGACCCTTGGTAACTGGAGTAACAGCCGCGCTCCTTGGCCAGTTCGCTGGATGCCAGGATCGCGTAATAAGAAATCACTTCCATGCTGCGATCGGCGAACTCGACGGCTTCCTGGCTGGCATAACTTAGTCCGCAGGCGGCCAAGGCATCTTGGAAGCCCATCAAACCCAGCCCGACGGGGCGGTGCCGCAAGTTGGCATTCCGCGCTTCGGCGGTCGGGTAATAGTTGATATCGATCACATTGTCCAGCATCCGGACCGCTGTCCGCACCGTATCGGCCAACAACTCCCGGTCGAGTTGACCGTCGCGCACGTGGCGCAATAGGTTGATCGAGCCCAGGTTGCAAACGGCAGTTTCGTCGGCGCTGGTATTGAGCAGGATCTCCGTGCATAAGTTGCTGCTGTGCACGACACCGCAATGATCTTGCGGTGAGCGCACATTCGAGGGATCTTTGAATGTCACCCACGGATGCCCCGTTTCAAACAATCGCGTCAACATCTTTCGCCAGAGGTCCTTCGCCGGCACGGTGCGAAACAGTTTGATCCGTCCAGCCCGCGCTTCGTTTTCGTAGAACTCGTAACGCTCCTCGAAACGGCGCCCCACCAAATCGTGCAAATCGGGGACCTCTTCGGGGCTGAACAGCGTCCACTCCTGGTTGAGAAACACGCGTTTCATGAACAAGTCCGGAATCCAATTGGCGGTGTGCATGTCGTGCGTGCGGCGGCGGTCGTCCCCCGTGTTTTTCCGCAGATCGAGAAACTCTTCCACGTCCAGGTGCCAGGACTCCAAATACGAACAAACGGCCCCTTTCCGCTTGCCGCCTTGATTGACCGCCACGGCGGTGTCGCTGACAACCTTCAGGAAAGGGATCACGCCTTGGCTTTGGCCGTTGGTTCCTTTGATATGGGCATTCGTGGCGCGAATATTCGTCCAGTCGTTACCCAAACCACCCGCCCATTTCGACAAGCGGGCATTATCGGAAATGACCTTGAAAATGCTGTCCAAATCGTCTTGGACCGTGCTGAGATAACACGAACTCAACTGCGGATGCAGCGTTCCCGAATTGAACAGCGTCGGCGTGGCAGACGTGAAGCGGAAGGTCGATAACAGGTCGTAGAACTCGATCGCGCGTTCATTCTTCTGTTCGCCTTCCAACAACGCCAGTCCCATGGCCACGCGCATCCAAAAATACTGCGGTGCCTCAAACCGCCGACCGTCAATGTGCAACAAATAGCGATCGTACACCGTCTGAATACCCAAGTACGGAAACAACTCGTCGCGCTCGGGAACAATCGCTTGCGCCAGCCGCGCCAAATCGAATGTGGCCAACTCGGGAGTCAGCCGCTGATGGGCAATGCCCAACTCCACATACGAACTAAACCTTTCCTGGTACCGAGTGCCCAAGTCCGGATCGGACGCCGATTTATCCAGCGACTCGCGATAGACCACATTGCGAACCAACCGCGCTGCAACTTGATCATAGGCCGGATCCATTTCAATCCGCGACCGCGCGGCTAAAATCATCGCCCGACTGATTTCCTTGGGAGTGATCCCGTTGAAGAACTGCTTCTCCACTTCTTCGAACAGTTCGTGCGCGTCGTGGGCATCGGTCAGGCCTTCACACGCGCGTGTAACTTGCGAGCGCAACCGCTGGAAATCCAAATGCTCCATCCGGCCATCGCAATTCACCATGATCGGCGCGTAGGGCGCGGCAGCTTCCATCCGCTCCTCGGCGCGAAGCTGACGCATTTTGGCGCGCTCGGCGCGATACAAGATGTACCTTCGGGCTACGGCGTAAAACCCTTGCCGCATCAACTCCTTTTCCACCAAGTCCTGAATATGCTCGACGTCAACCACCACATCCGGCGACTTGGCCTCGTCGATCAATTGAGAGACGACTTCCTCCGTCATCACGGACACTTGCTGGTGCAGTGCGTCGCTCAACTCGCTTGTCGCCGCCAATCCATGCTCGGCGCAGAAAGCCTTGCCGATCGCTTGCCAGATCAATTGGCGGTCAAAACATACAATTCGTCCGTCGCGTTTTTTGGTCGAGAGAGTTGTTTCAACTTGGTGTAACATTCCTTCGTTCTCCTGTCGGTTGGCGATTGTTGAAAAACCGTTGAGGCAGGTCGGCCGAATGCAAAAGAGAAGAGCGCTCCAGTTCGGATGTTCGCCCGGAGGTGGATCAGAATCCCAATCTTGAGAGCGATTATCCTGCGAACTTCAGTTTCTGAAGTCGCAAGCCAACGCCGTCGGCATGAGCGAACCTCCCTGCCGCGATCACTGACACATCGCCCGTTGCCGATTGCCGACCAGTCCTTGCTCGTCCCCCCGCAGAATTGTTATTCACACGCGTCGCCAAATCAGTGCGATGCGGTTCGTTCCGTACTTCCTCATTGGGCCCCGCCACATCACTGTTGCAGGTTCCCCATTTCCCTGAAAAACCGAACGCCAATGCGGTTTTCGGGCCGCTTTTTTCCGCCCGGCTTCCAAGGTGGGAGCCCAATATATCGACATTTTCGACCTTGTCAACACAACATGTTGTGCTATCACTAAAATCGGCAACTCATTAGGAAAACCCGCAGCGATAGAGAATCGAACTCCCATTTTTTCGAAATTTGTCCCGAAAGCTATTCGATTTTTGAATTGGAAAAAGCTGCTGTCTAATTGATTCACTGCGCGCGAAAACAATAGACGTCGGTCAGCAATCGACACTCTAAGTTACGGTCCGCCCAGGGGACGATCGATCGCGGGACGCGCCAAAATACGGCGACGGATTTCGCGCACTCAGCGATGTCGCGCACGAGGCCATGCCTCATGCTGCGCATCTCACCACCGCGATTCCAAATCGGACCACTCTGCGCTGGGGCGTGGTTCATACTGCGACGCGTGCTGCAAACTGCTCGATACGACACGCCGCAATTCGCCGAGGTTAGAAAGTGCGCCGCAAGCCATGGCCTGCACGAGCCCGTTGCCAATCGCAGTCGCTTCTGCGGGACCAGCAAAAACCGATCGCTGGCAGGCGTCGGCAGTCAATTGATTGAGCAACTGATTCTGCGATCCACCGCCGACGATGTAGACGCGCTCGATCCGTTTCGCCAAGACCGTTTCGAGCATTCCCAGCGTCCGTCGATAAGCCAACGCGAGGCTTTCTAAAGCGCAGCGAACAAACTCTCCGGGAGTCATTGGCACGGGTTGTCCCGTCGCGCGGGCGAAGTCCGCGATCTTATCCGGCATCTGCCCCGGACGTTGAAATTGCGGCGCACCCGCATCAACCAAGGTGCGCCAAGGGCTGGCAGACGCCGCCGCTTGTGTCAACGCTTCGTAACTCCACTCCTGGCCGGCCGCCCCCCAGGCGCGGCGACATTCTTGCACCAACCACAAGCCCGCGATGTTCTTTAAAAAGCGAACCGTACTGCCGACTCCCGCCTCGTTGGTGAAATTCCATTCTCGAGCCTGTGCATTCGTGCAACTCGACGGCAATTCTGCGCCGAACAAGGACCAAGTACCGCTGGACAAAAAAGCCCACGACGATTCGCCCGTTGCAGGAACAGCGGCGACCGCACTGGCCGTATCATGCGCTGCCGGTGCAATCACTCGCACGGCGGCGTCCAAACCGGTCTCGACAGCGATGGCGTCTCGCAAACAGCCAAGGTCGGTTCCGGCCGGTACAATATCTCCGAACAACGAGCGCGGTACATCCACTGCATTCAGCAAACTGTCAGACCAAGTGCTGGTTTGGATGTCGATCAACTGGCTCGTTGAGGCTATCGTTCGCTCCACGGCAATCGCGCCGCACAGCCAATAGTGAATCAGGTCGGGAATAAACACCAATCGCCGCGCCGATTGCAGCAAATGAGGACTGCTGGCGGCCATTGCCGCTAACGAGAACAGGGAGTTGATCGGCATTAACTGAATGCCGGTGATGTGGTAAATCCGCTCTGCGGGCAACCGGGCGAGCAGGTCCTCGTACGCGGTGCAGTTGCGCGGGTCGCGATAGGCATGGGGCAACGCCACCAATTCGCCGTTGGCGTCGAGCAACGCCCAATCGACGCCCCAGGCGTCAACTCCCACTGAGCGCACCGCGTGCCCCAGTCCCCGCGCCCATTCCGCGGCGACGCGCAAACCGGACAGGACTCCTTGCCAGATTCCCGTGATATTCCAGTGCAAACCGCTGGGAAAATGCAATGGCTCGTGACGGAAGCGATGGACTTCATGCAGAGCGACTTGATCGCCGTCGATTCCAACGGCCATCACCCGCCCCGACTCAGCCCCCAGGTCAATCGCCAAATGAATAACACCGCTCATCGCACGAACGCATCGGGCAAGCCGCCATCGACGGCGATCAACTGCCCGGTTGTTCTCGCCGACGCTTCACTGACGAGGAACATAATGGCTTCGGCTTGATCTGCCGGTCGAATCGGCGACTTCAGCAACGTGCGGTCGGCGTAGAACTGCGCCAATTGTTCGCGAAGCTGCTCCGTCGATGCTGTTGGATCGAATGCGATGCCGTATTTAGTCAACGAAGCGATCACACGATCGCGCGGAAACATCGATGATCCGGCGACCACCGTCGCGGGAGCCACGGCGTTGACACGGACCAACGGCGCGAACTCGACCGCCAACTCGCGGACCAGATGATTGGCTGCGGCTTTCGATGAGTCGTATGCCAAACTCCCTTTTTTGGCGACCATGCCGTTGACGCTGGTGGTGATCACCATACTCCCGGACAAGCCCTGCGACTGCCAGATGCGGCGGGCTTCGTCGGCCACCAGATAAGGACCAATGACGTTGACATCGTACGTCAAACCCCAGGCCTCGTCCGCGATCGAACCATCGGGACGGGGCGACACGTAAATCCCCGCTGTGATGACGACGTGGTCCAGTCCACCGTAAGCTAAGATTGTCTGCCGCAGCGCCAGGCGGATCGATTCGCGTTGCGTCATATCCAACGCGACGGCAATCGCGGGGCCGCACCCAGAAATCCCCGAACCGGCGACGCCGATCCCGTTACCGAACTTGGCGGTCAGGGCCTCAGCCGTCTGCTGCGCGGCGGCCAAATCGAGATCCGCGCAGACAACATGAGCCCCTTCGGCGGCCAAACGTTGCGCAGCCGCGCGGCCGATACCGCTTCCCGCACCAACGACCAGCACAATCCGCCGCGCCAGCGATTTCTCAGCCGGCATACGCTTCAGTTTTGCTTCCTCCAACAACCAATATTCAATATCGAAGGCTTCTTGTTCGGGCAAAGCGATATACTCGTCGATTGCCTCCGCTCCGCGCATTACTTCCACGGCGCAATTGTAAAACTCGGCGGTGACGCGCGACTCACTCTTATTCTTACCCCAAGCAATCATGCCGATGCCAGGAATCAATATTACCGTCGGGTCGGCGCCGCGCATCGCCGGGGAATCTGGGCGTCGGCAGCGCTCATAATAGGCTGCGTAGTCGCGGCGATAGGTGTCCAGCCCTGTTTTCAGCCGTTCGCGCAACTGGTCGAGGTTCTCTTGTTGGGGATCCCAGGCCACGTACAGCGGTTTGATCTTTGTGCGCAAGAAGTGATCGGGACAACTGGTTCCAAGCCCCGCCAGCCGCGGAGCATCGTGGCTGTTGACGAACCGCACCATCGTTTCGTCGTCTTGCACAGTGGCGATCATGCGGTCAGTGCTGGACAGCTCACCGCGCAGCCAGGGCAACAGCGCCAACAAGAGCGCCTCGCGTTCGCTGTCTGGCAACGATTCGTAACGCTGTCCGCCGAAGGTTTTATCACCTCGGTCATGCGCGGCGATGTACTGCGCCGCCCGCTCGATCAACTCCAGGCTTTGAATATAGCAATCGTGGGGATCGTCAGTGCCATTGATCAATCCATGCTGTCCCAAAATGACTCCTTTGATCTCGGGATGCTTTTGCCAGATGGCTTCCAAAGTCAATCCCAACTCGAAACCGGGACGGAGCCAGGGCGTCCACCGCACTTCGTCTCCGTAAATCGTTTGGGTCAGCGATTCGGCGCGACGGCAAGCGGCCACGGCAATCACGGCATTGGGATGCGTGTGATCCACATGCGTCCGCGGTATAAAGGCATGCAATGGCGTATCGATCGATGCGGCACGCGGATTCAGATTGAAGGTACAATGCGGATACAAACCCACCATGGCGTCTTCCACCGGAGTCTTGGGCCCCCGCGCCGGATCGGATTGATAGCGCGATTTCAGCGCATGAAGTTTGTCCAGATACAACGACGCGAAGTTCTCCGTGGTGGATGTCCGGAGATCGCCCCCCGAGCCTTTGACCCATAACACGGTGACCTCTTCGCCCGTCAAGGGATCGCGTTGGCGAATCTTGCTGGACGTATTGCCACCTCCCGTATTGGTGATCCGCCCATCGTCGCCCAAGATATTGGAGCGATACACGAGTAATTCAATTTCCGATAATCCGCTGGCCCGGCGGTCATCCCACGCCTCGCGCACGAATTGAAATGGTTTCGACGCAATCGACATCAGTTGTGTTTTCTCCAGTCAGGTCGTCAGTTGTTATCGCTGACCATCGCCACCCAGCGCTTGCTCGGCGGCCTGCCGCATAAAGGCCAACAAATCGCGGATATCGTCTTCGGTCAATGTATCCAATAGCCCCGTTGGCATCATGGAAACAGTGGATCCTTTCATTTCTTCAATCTCGTCCATCTCGAAGCGCGTAAAATTGCCCGGATCGAGCATATCGGTTTGTACCAAATAGGCCTTGCCGACCAGGTTGGCAATTCGCCCGGTCACGACGCGACCGTCGTGCAGTTGAAAAGTCGTGGCGCGATATTGATCCGAAATTTCTTTGCTGGGAACCACGATCGTTTCGAGCAGATCATGGACATTCCAACGGCGCCCAGCAGCTGTGATATCAGGGCCGACGCTTCCCCCGACACCCAATAAGCGATGGCACTGATAACATTGGGCGACCGTAAACATCCGCTCGCCGTTGGCCAGATCGCGATCGAGCAAATCGCGGTCACCCCAATTCTGAAAATCGGCCATCTGATAGTGCTTGACGACGGAGCGCTCGGGCTGTCTCGCCGCTTGATCCAATCGTCCAATTGGCAGGGTCG
>JACTND010000196.1 GCA_014584305.1 Planctomycetota bacterium
GGACGAAAAGGGGCCCAAGCCCAATCCGGATCGATGTGCGCCCAATCGTCCGCTCGTCTCGATGCCGCGCTGTTCCGCATCGGCTGCGCGCCACGCTGGAAACTTGGATTCATGCGGTTGTGGTCCTCGACGCTATTTTAACGCGGCTGGTCCGCTAGGAACCCGCCCCAAGCGAACTTGGTAGCTTGCGACCGCTCTTGGAAATCTACCCTTGAACGTCGCTACAAGTTTTTGGAAAACGCTTTCTCCGTTGTTCCGAGCGAAAACAAGGCAGATTTGGCAGACTAAATCTGCGGGGAACCAGTCATTGAACCCGAAGGGCCTGGGAAGGGTGCCGTCGATGGGGAATCCGGCGATAGCACCGGTTTCAATAGATAATGGCCGACAAACCATTCGTCGCCCCCGCGATACGCAAAGAGTTCGGCACAAGCCAAGAAGAAGATCTTCCACCGCTGAAACCAGATCCGCCCTGCACCGATGCCGTACACGTTGTCGAGAAGCGGCACTAGGCGATCGCGATGGTGATGCATGTTATCGATCCACAGGCGACAAGTCCGCGCATAGTGTTCACCGTTCCACACCCAGGTGTGAACTTGCTGCAGATGCGTGTCGAACCGTCGCAACCAATTGTGATGCGGCATGATGCCACCGGTAAAGAAATTCCGGCCCATCCAATTCGCAGGTCCCTCAGTATCGAATGGATAAGCAAATCGCCGATGGCAGAACACATGGACAAACAGCCGTCCGGTGGGCTGTAACCAGCGCGCGATCCGTTCCAACAGCACGCGGTGATTGCGGACATGTTCGAACATCTCAACCGAAACAACGCGGTCGAATCGGCGCGTGCTCTGATAATCCCGAATATCGCCTGTGACAACCTCCAAGCGATCCGCGACACCGAGCCGTTGCGCTTGTTGTTCAATACAATGCCGCTGGGAATGCGAATTGGAAAGGGCCACCACGCGCGCATGCGGGAACTGCTCCAGCATCCACAAACTCAAGGAACCCCAACCGCACCCTAGCTCGAGAATCTCCATGCCGTCGGCCAGTTCGGCGTGGGCGCACGTCAGCTCCAAGCTGCGGACCTCCGCCGTCGCCAGATCGTCGCCGGGACGCTCGAAGTAGCAACAACTGTACTTTTTGCGCGGCCCGAGAACCCATCGGAAAAACTCCACGGGTAGCTCATAATGTTGTTCGTTGGCCTTATCTGTGGCCAGCGCCAATTCACCCGCAGCAGCGCGTTGCAGAAAATCGTCACTCACTTCTTGCGCCGTCCGATCGGACCCGTCCGTTTCCAGCGCGCGCAGACGCCGACGCAACAAGAGACGAATACCAGCCCGGATCGCGGTATCCGGAACCCAACCGCGTTCCATGAACGCAATCGCGCTTTGCGTAAAGACGTTCCACATCGTGAATACTCTTCAATCTCAAACAGGGTACATAACGTCGGCAACCATCTCCTGGCGTTTTTGATCGGTAACGTTTCGCAAGTTTACCTGGTTGGCCAGCGCCAAGTACGTTTCGGTCCTTCGCATTTCAATTGACCAGCGACCCCCAAGAGTTTATCTCGTGGGTGAAGAAGTTTGAGAGCGAACAAGATAAGGAAAAGCTTCTCCCCCAGGACTTCTTTTCCTCACGCAGCCGTCAAAAGCTGCATGAGGAAAAGAAGAGGACTACCGGGTCTAGCCCTCAAACCTCGCATCTCACGCACGCAGTTGGTGAGGGAGCGGATGAGGCGACTAAGCACTACCAGCGATATCGACGTGGCGTCCTCCAACCAAGTAAAATCAATTCATCCAATCCAAATTCGTGAACGATTACATAAAATCAATCCGCATCGGCGAGAGGTCTGCTGGCGCGTTCGCGCCCCCGTGGAAACCAGGGGAAAAAGGCATTCGTCGTCCGCTGGTATTGACGGTACGCATCGCCGCGACTGCGGAGCGATTGCTCTTCCGTGGGCGGAATCCCTGTCACCTGCGTAATGAAATACCACATCGACAGCGGCCCGATCAGCGACAACCATCCCCACGGCTGCCAGGTGATGGCCAAGGCCACATAGGCCCACCAATGCAACCATTCAAAAAAGTAGTTCGGATGGCGCGAGTAGCGCCACCAACCAGTTCGACACACGCGGCCCCGATTGGCTGCATCTCGGCGAAAGCAGGTGAGTTGCCAGTCTGCTTGCGTCTCCATCAGGATGGCCGCGACGCCAATTCCCAATCCCAACCAATCCCAGTGAGAAAGGGGCATTGGATTGCGTAACGCAAACAGAATCGGCAGAGAGAACAACACAACGCCCAGCGCCTGCATTTGATAAAACCGAAACATGCGCCGATCGGATTCGGCGCCCCACTGCTTCTGCAGCCACTCATATCGGCCATCGCGCGGCAATTGACGCAAGCGCAGAGCCACATGCCCGGCCAAGCGCACCCCCCAAACCAGAACGACTGCCAATACCAAACCCGCGCGTCCGCCAACCGTCGGTCCGCCGACGGCATACACGACTGCCAAGGCCGCGACTCCCAGCGACCAAGCCACATCGACAATACCAGCGTCTCCCATTCGCCGTTGGACGAGGAACAGGATGGTCATCACGCCGGCCGCGAACAGCCAACCACCGAGAATCAGGATCCAATCAAACATAGCAGCGGAGACAATTGCGAACAGAAAACTTTTTCCGACAAGCAACCGGGTTTGCCAGGCCCATCTCGCGGCGCACTGCGTGAGCCAGCTGTCGCTCGTGGCGCAAGCCAAGGCCGCGCATGGTCATCCGGCGATAACTTCCGCTGTGCTGCCGTGTGGTGAAAAAAGCAGGTGCCCGACGTTGATTTGCCGTTCGGCGAATCCCGCTTCACAGTAGGCCAAGTAATAATCCCACATCCGCACAAAGCGCGCATCGAATCCCAACTGGCGCACGGCATCGAGCTGTTCCTGGAAACGTTGGCGCCAGATTTGAAGGGTCCGGACATAATGTTGCGAAAACTCGCGATAATGAACCAACCGCAACCCGGCCGCGGAAGACGCCACGGAAGTCAACCGCGACAAACACGGCAGACTTCCTCCGGGAAAAATGTATTTACAGATGAAGTCAACCGTGCGCAGGTGCGTTTCATAACGAGCATCGACGATCGTAATCGCTTGTAGCAACAGAAGGCCGTCCGGTTTCAACAGCCGCCCACATTGGCGAAAAAAGTCCGGATAGTAGGCGTCGCCCACGGCTTCGATCATCTCCACCGAAACGATCTTATCGAATTGCCCGTCCAAATCGCGATAATCTCGATCGAGTACAGTCACACGGTCGGTCAATTCGAGCCGCTGGACTCGTTGCTGTGCGGCTTCGAACTGCGCGCGGGAAATCGTCGTCGTCACGACGCGGCAACCGTAATGCCGGGCGGTGTGACAGGCC
>JACTND010000128.1 GCA_014584305.1 Planctomycetota bacterium
GAGGATATATCAATCACCGTCGTCGGGATATCCGCTGGTAGTGGGCTGGGCGTAGCCAGCGGCGAGAACATATCGATTTTTACCACCGGAGTAGCGGTCGATGGTAGAGTGGGTGTTGGCGTGAGGCCGGGCGTCCGGCTGGGGGTAAAGGCCGGCCGGTGAGTAGCGGTTGGAACCGGCAGCGAGGTGCTGACATAGAACCGAACCTGGCCCATCTCGCCCGCAGCCGGCCCGCGTTCATTCTGGGCCGTTACCGGGCCACGGCCAACCTGTATGCCGGCGACGATCAAAGTCGATGCGTTGAACAGCCAAACACTTAAGGGAATTGTAACCAAGGTCAATCAGTACGCGGAACAATCCAGCTGGGGTATGTCCAGCCAAATCCGAAAGTATGCGGTTTTCGTCCGCATTTTCGACCCGCCCGAAGAATTGAAACCCGGCATGAACGCGTCGGTGAACATTCAAGTCCAATATGAAAAAGAGGGCCTGTTAGTACCGATCCAGGCAGTCTATGGCGTGGGTGATGAAAAATACTGCTTGGTTAAAGTCGGTCCCAATCGCTGGGAAACCCGCAAGATCGTAGGAGGTGGGGACAACTCCACGGAACTGTTGGTTATCGATGGATTAAAAGTCGGTGAGGAATTGGTTCTTAATCCCGGCGCATACAAACAGGTTATGGAATTGCCCGCTGCGCTCCGGGATACCCGCATCGAATTGCCCGAGGGCGCCGCGCAACTGGTATCGACCGAAGTGCCCGATCGTTCTGGAGAAGGAATGGGCGCGACTGCCAATGAGCAGCCAACCACCAACCAAGGAGGCGCGCGTGGTCGCGGCGGTATGGGAGCTGGCGCTGACCCAGAGGCCATGGTCCAAATGATGCTGGACCGCTTTGATACCAACGGTGATGGACAATTGGATGCATCCGAGCTTGATGCGCTGGAGGGTCGCATGCGCGATCGGTTAGCTCAGGCCGATACGGATAATGACGGCATCATCAGCCGTGAAGAATTGGTCGAATCGAGTCGCCGGATGATGGAACAGATGCAACGCAATGGCGGCCCAGGAGGTGGTGAGCGAGGCCGCGGCCGACCCGGCGCTGCGGTTGAAACCAACTGACCCCCTGCCACGATGGCCACCACAACGAATTCCGCCGTCCGCATTCGTGACCTGGAGAAGACCTATTTCCTCAAAGGGGAAACGGTTCGCGCTCTTCGCGGCGTGACGTTTGATGTCCCCGCGGGCGACTACGTCGCCATAATGGGGCCGTCCGGATCGGGCAAGAGCACGCTCCTCAATTTGCTGGGCTGTTTGGATCGACCCACCAAAGGTGCCTTTTGGCTAGGAGACGACAACGTGGCGACAATGACCGATGATCAGTTGTCCGCTATCCGTGCTTCACGAATTGGCTTTGTGTTTCAGTCGTACAATCTGATTCCTCAATTGACTGTTGTTGAGAATATTGAGGTGCCCCTCTACTACATGGGAAAACTCAATCGTCAAAGCCGTGAACGCTGCCATCGTTTGGCGCAAATGGTGGGGCTGGGAGAGCGACTGGAACATCGACCGACCCAACTTTCCGGTGGTCAGCAACAACGAGTCGCCATTGCGCGCTCTTTGGTCAATAACCCCTATTTCATTCTGGCGGACGAAGCCACCGGCAACCTAGATTCAGTGACGACCGAAGAAATTCTGGCAATCTTTCAAAAGCTGAATGACCAAGGCCGCACGATTATTATGGTCACCCACGAAGACGAAGTCGCCGAACACGCGAAACGGGTGATCCGCTTGCGCGATGGATTGATTCAGTCGGACGTGACTAATACGGAACGCAAGTTATTCGCCTCGGATCGCCTATCCAGCGTAGCCCATGATGTCGGCGATTTGGCGGAAGTTGCCTGACTATGTACCTCAAGACCTGGCAACTCGGTGTCAAAAGCTTGCTGCTCCATCCGATGCGGTCGGCGTTAACCGTACTCGGCATCTTCATCGGCGTGGCCAGCGTGATTTGGTTGCTGGCCATCGGTGAAGGTATCAGCCGCAAAGCCCAAAAACAAATCGAGGACTTGGGCGCGGAGAATATTATCGTGCGCTCGGTAAAACCCCCCGACAGTGGCAGCGCCTCCATGTTCTCCGTAAACACCTATGGCCTGACACGGGCTGAACAACGATTGCTGAGCACAACGATTCCGACAGTCGTGAGCGTCTTGCCAATTCGGGAACTTCCCATGAAATTTCAATATGCAGGGAATCCTCGTATTCAGCCGATCGACGGACGCTTGGTTGGATGCACTCCCGAATATGCGGAAGTCACTCGTTTGTCAATTGAACGAGGCCATTTCTTGACCCACCCGGAACTTCAAGCTAAGTCGGCGGTTTGTGTAATCGCCAATGATCTGGCCTCTCGACTGTTCCCCTCGGATGATCCGATCAATAAGGAGATTTTCCTACCAGAAGAAAAGCAGTACTTCAAAATTGTCGGGGTTTTGAAGCCAAAAATGGCCACCGCTGCCATCGGCGGCTCATTGGAAGCCCAGGATTTTTCGAGCGACGTCTATATCCCCATTTCCACCATGCAGCAACGGCTCGGAGATGTTGTCATCAAACGAACCGGAGGAGCATTCTCCGCCCAACAGTTCGAACTAAGCCAATTGACCCTGCGCGTGGACTCCATCACCAACGTGCCGGAAACCGCCAAATTGGTCGAGGCTACGCTGCGCTCACGAGATGATCGACGCCAAGATTTTCGCGTAGTCGTCCCGTACGAACTATTGGAACAAGCCCGCACAACGCGGCTGATGTTCATGATGTTCATGGGTTTAATTGCGGCAATTTCCTTGGTAGTGGGCGGCATCGGAATCATGAACATCATGCTCGCCACCGTCACTGAAAGGACGCGTGAAATCGGGATTCGTCGCGCTTTGGGTGCCAAACGCCGCGATATCGTGCGCCAGTTTCTAGTGGAAACGATTGTGCTATCGATCGTCGGAGGTCTTACAGGAATCCTCGGCGGACTCCTGTGCCCGTGGCTGATCAATGGCGCACTTAGCTTCGCCGAAAATGTCGTTCCGCGTTTCTACAGCAACCTACCGGATGTCGCCAAAGATCTTAACCCCATTCTCGTTCCCGTCTCTATTCCTTTAGCCTTCGGTATTTCCGTCGTCGTTGGAGTCATCTTTGGCATCTACCCAGCCATCCGCGCCGCCCAAATGGACCCCATCGAAGCCCTCCGCCACGAATAAACCATCCAAAAAGGACATAAAAAGGACAGGCATAATTATCTTGACAGGGTTGGCTGGATTTGATACATTGTGGAAATCTGGTGGGGAGAGCGGGTCGGTTGATTACGGGAGTTGGACCATGACAATGCCACGAAAGTTGCTGGTCGATGT
>JACTND010000066.1 GCA_014584305.1 Planctomycetota bacterium
AACGAACTGCGCGCCTTGGCAGGGATTGAGTGGATGGGCCCACGGCGGGTCACCGGATTCCTTGAAGGAGGATATATGTTCGAACGGGAACTCCTGTACCGCAGCGCGCCAGCCGTGAAACTGGAAGTTCCAGAGACGTTTATTTTGCGGCTGGGGCTGGCGTTTTGATCGGACCGATCGGATTGATCCGCCCGATCATTTTCTCCCCTGCCATGATTCCCAGCCCCGCACCACCCTATTATGATGATCGCGATTTGCGATGGTTTTAGGGTGGATTCATAGACAGGGACTCGAACATGTCCAACGCGATGGGAACCGGTATTGCGCCCAATGCGCATCGATTGTTGTGGGCAGGTTTCTTTGCGATTTTGGCCGCTGGGATCGGCTTTGGCGTCCGCGGCGGCATTTTGGCTGACTGGAAACAGGAGTTCGGATTCAGCGACACCGAATTGGGGAGCATCGGCGGCGCGGGGTTAACCGGTTTTTGCGTTGGCATATTTATTGGCGGCTTGATCGTCGATCGCATCGGTTACGGCAAGTTGGTTGTCGCAGCGTTCTTATTCCATATCCTGTCGGCTGTCATCACATTTGCGGCAACGAAGGGACAAGCGAATTGGGTTGCCTATAACTATCTGTATTGGGGGACGTTTGTATTTGCGATTGCTAATGGAACGCTGGAAGCCGTCGCGAATCCGCTGGTCGCCACGCTCTTTCCGCATAAACGGACCCATTATCTGAACATTTTGCATGCGAGCTGGCCCGCCGGATTAGTGCTAGGAGGCATGATCGGTTGGTGGCTGGGAGGGACATTGGAATGGCATTGGAAGAACCAGTTGGCATTGTTTTTTGTGCCGACTCTCCTTTACGGCCTCATGTTTCTCGGACAGAGAATGCCGAAATCGGCGGCAGCCGAGGAAGGATTGTCGTTAGGCCAAATGTTCCGCGACGTGGGATTGCTCGGCGGTTTGGTGGCCTGCGGTTTGGTGGCGCTGTTTGTCAAGGATGCGATCGGACCGATGTTGAAGCTGTTTTCGGGTTGGGAATTTTTTTCCGGAAACGATTTTTGGTGGGTGGCGTTGGCGATTGCCGGCGCGCTTTGGGCCGCAGTGGGAGTGATAACTCGGGGTTCCTTGGGGCACCTGTTGCTGTTTGTTCTGTTTGTTGCGCATGCCCTGATCGGAGCCGTTGAGTTGGGGACTGACGGATGGGTTCAGAACATTACTGGAAATATTCTCACGCCGAACGAAGGAAAAATCCTCTTTGTCTTCACGTCGGCCATCATGTTTACTCTTCGGTTTTTTGCCGATTGGATCGAATCCCGACTGAAGTTGTCTCCGATCGGCATTTTGCTCGTTTGTGCGGTGTTGGCATGTGTCGGATTGCTGTTAACCAGCCGCATTGAGACCTTTGCTGGCGCGATGTTTGCCTTGGCGGTATACGCGGTCGGCAAGACGTTCTTCTGGCCCACGATGTTGGCCGTTGCCGGGGACCGATTCCCGCGCACTGGCGCGATCGCGATGAGCCTCATGGGCGGTATCGGCATGATGTCCGCGGGCATGATTGGCATGCCCGGACTGGGATACGCGAAGGATCGTTACGCTGGTGAACATCTGCATCGTGTGGCGCCAGAGGTTTTTGTCGAGTACAAGGCGGCAAAACCGAGTCAGTTCTTGTTTTTTGCTCCCGCAACTGGACTGCATGGAGAGAAACTCGGCGCACTGCAAAAACGCCTCGATGATTTGCGCAAACGCTATTTGGCGGAAAAGCAGGATCCCTCCGAAGCGCTAGAACAACTTTCGGCGGAAGAGCGCCAAGTAATCGCGTCCAGCATTCATGGGGATCGGCGGACTCTTGTGGCCGATGCCTTCATTCCCGGTACTTTGGCTGTTATTTTCGGAGGCGTGTTCTTGTATTTCATGGCGATCGGCGGCTACCGGCCGCTGCGCATTGGAGAGGAGTCGCATTCATGAACCGACCAGTTCGAGTAGCACTGGTGGGGTTGGGTTTTGGCGCGGAATTTATTCCCATTTACCAAGCCCACCCCGATGCCGAAATTCGCGCGATTTGCCGCCGCAACGAAGGAGAGTTACATACCGTCGGTGACCGCTTCGGCATCGACACCCGCTACACGCGCTTTGCCGACGTGTTGGCCGACCCGCAAGTCGATTTCGTGCATATCAACAGCCCCATCCCCGATCACGGACGCATGACGCTGGAAGCCTTGAGCGCCGGCAAACATGTGATGTGCACCGTGCCGATGTCCACCAGCATCGACGAGTGCGAACAGATCGTGGACAAAGTCCGTCAGACGGGTCTCAAATACATGATGGCGGAAACCGTCGTGTATAGCCGCGAGTTTCTCTATCTGAAACAAATGTACGACAGCGGCGAGTTGGGCAAGATTCAGTACCTGGCCGCGTCACACCCGCAAGACATGGATGGCTGGCCCGATTATTGGGAACGGATGATCCCCATGCATTATGCCACGCACGTTGTCAGCCCGGTCCTGGGATTGGTCAATGGTCTGGCCGAGTATGTGTCGTGCTTTGGTTCCGGGACCGTACGCGAAGACATTCAACGGAAATCGGGGAACCGGTTTGCTGTCGAATCGTGTCACATCAAGATTCGGGGGACCGATCTGGCCGCGCATATTTGGCGATTCCTCTACGATACGGCGCGCCAATACCGCGAAAGCATCGACGTTTACGGCTCGAAAAAGTCATTCGAATGGACGTTGGTCGAAGGCGAAAAACACGTTTTGCATACCGCGAAAAGACCGGAACCGGAGATACCGGAACTCATTGACGTCCCCGACTTCGCGCATTTGCTGCCGGCGCCGATCCGCAAATTTACACAATCGATCCAAGACGCCGATCATTTGTCCTTCATCCAAGGGGGTGGCCACGGCGGTTCGCATCCGCACCTGGTTCATGAGTTCGTCAGTGCCCTCAAACAAGATCGCGACCCTTGGCCAAACGCGGTGACCAGCGCGAACTGGACCTGCGTCGGTATCTGTGCCCATCAGTCGGCATTACAGGGTGGCCAAATCGTGCATCTGCCGGCGTTCACTCTTACGTGACGCAGCAAGTGCGCCCGTACATCGGCATAGTTCTCCGGCAGTCGATTTCCCATCCAACAGCGCGCGCGGCAGTCACACGCCTCTCCGTTGGCCGCAGTCTGTTGATATAATCGGTCTGATAATTGGTGGATCGCAGGGCAACTCTTGGCAAGCGTACGGCGGAGTTTGGTTTGCCCTGGGTCTTGCTGCGGATTTCTCAATCAGCCGCTGCAAGCCTTATAGGTCGGGCAATTAAGCAGGGAATCATCATGCCGCTACAGTCTCAGATCGCCACTCGTTGGGCGATTACCTTCGCCTACCTGACTTCGTTCGCGAACGGCATGGTGTTGGCTCAGGATACACCCTCGGACACCACGCTTCGCGTCTTGTTTCTCGGCGATCGCGGCCACCATGCGCCGCGCGAGAGATTCGACATCCTCCAGCCGGTTTTGGCCGAACGGGGGATCGCGATGTCGTACACGGAATCGCTTGGTGATCTGCGGTTAGACACTCTACAGCAATATGCCGCGTTGGTGCTGTACGCCAATATCGATACGATCGATGCGGAGGCCGAACAAGGTCTGCTGGATTACGTCCGCTCCGGCGGCGGATTTGTTCCGATTCACTGCGCGAGTTATTGTTTCCGCAACTCGCCGCAAGTGGTCGCTATGATCGGCGCCCAGTTCCAACGCCATGGAACAGGTGTTTTTCGCACTGAGGCCGCCGATACCCAACATCCGATCATGCGCGGATTCGGCGGATTCGAAAGTTGGGACGAAACCTACGTGCATCATCGGCACAATGAAGCCGACCGAACGGTACTCGATTACCGGATCGACGAGAACGGTCGCGAGCCTTGGACGTGGGTGCGCAGCGAAGGCGAAGGGCGAGTTTTTTACACCGCCTGGGGACACGATGCGCGCACCTGGAGCCATCCCGGTTTTGCGAACTTGATCGAAAGAGGCATTCTTTGGGTGGCCGGGAAGGACCCAGCCATCGCTGGCGATTTCACGACGGACCGCTCGTTTCCCCTCCCGCGCATGACGTCGCTCCCGGACGGGTCGAAACCCTTTATTTACGACGATGTGGGGAAAAAGATCCCCAACTACACGCCGTCGGCGCAGTGGGGTGTGCAGGGCGAACCGTTTAACTTGATGCAACAGCCGCTCCCGCCAGAGGAATCCATTCGACGGTTCGTTACACCCATTGGCTTTCACGTCGAATTGTTCGCGGCCGAACCGGACATTCAGGGCAAACCGATCAGCATGAATTGGGATGAGCGGGGACGGTTGTGGATTTGCGAAACTGTCGATTATCCCAATGAGCTGGCGCCGCGAAATGCCGGGCGCGATCGCATTCGCATATGCGAAGACACCAACGGGGATGGTCGGGCTGACCGTTTCACGCTCTTTGCCGACGGTCTGAGCATCCCGGCCACGTTGACCTTTCACCGAGGCGGCGTCATTGTGCAAAACGGCACGGAGACGCTCTATCTGCGCGACGATGACGGGGACGATGTGGCGGATCGTCGCGAAGTGTGGTATCGCGGCTGGAATCAGCAAGACACGCACGGCGGCGTCAGCAATTTTCAGTATGGATTGGACAACTGGATCTGGGCCATGCAAGGCTACAATCCCTCGCGTCCCCGTGCCGGCGACCGCCAATTCGATACATTCCGGCAAGGGTTCTTTCGGTTCCATCCGGAAACGCGGGACATCGAATACCTGCGTTCGACCGACAACAATACGTGGGGTATAGGTATCAGCGAAGAGGGGTTTGTCTTCGGCTCGACGGCCAATCGCAACCCCAGCGTCTTCCTGCCGATTCCCAACCGTTATTATGAGCGCGTCGCGGGTTGGCGTCCGTCATTGGTATTGCGTTCCATTGCCGATACCCACTTGTTTCGGGCCATCACTGATCGCGTGCGGCAGGTCGATCAGCATGGCGGCTACACCGCGGCGGCCGGTCACGCTTTGTACACCGCGCGATCCTACCCCCGCGAGTACTGGAACCAGGCGGCCTTCGTCAACGACCCCACCGGGCATCTGGTAGGTACGTTCCTATTGAAATCCGACGGCGCGGGTTTCCGTTCCTCCAATCCGTTCAATTTATTAGCCAGTGACGATGAATGGTCCGCACCGATTATGGCGGAAGTCGGTCCCGATGGTCAGGTGTGGGTGATCGACTGGTACAACTACATTGTGCAGCACAACCCCACGCCGCAGGGGTTTGAAACGGGGCGCGGAGCGGCTTACGAAACCGATCTTCGCGACAAGAAGCACGGCCGTATTTATCGTGTAGTTTACGACGCTGCGCCGCCGGCGCCTCGCATGACGTTGGCCGGCGCCGATGCCGAAACATTAGTGCGTGCACTTTCGCATCCGACTATGCTGTGGCGTAAGCACGCGCAACGTTTACTGGTTGAACGCGGAAACTCCGATGTTGTTCCGCTACTTTTGCAATTAGTGAACGATCCCTCCGTAGATGAGATCGGCCTGAACGTCGGTGCGATCCACGCGTTGTGGACCCTGCACGGTTTGCAGGCGATTGTGCCCGATCGTCCCGACATTTTGGCGGCGGTCTATTCCGCGTTGGGTCACCGATCGGCGGGGGTGCGGCGGAATGCCTTGCAAGTAGCGCCTCCCACGGCAGAATCCGTGGCAGCCATCGTCGAGCGCCGATTGGTCCTCGATGTCGATGCACAGGTTCGGCTGCAAGCGTTCTTGACCCTAGCCGATCTACCGGCCAGCGACTTGGCCACACAGGCAATTGTCATGGGAATGCGCAGCCCCCGCAACTCGCGCGACCCGTGGATTCGCGATGCGGCGACCTGCGCGGCAGCGAACCAAGGGGCCGACGGGCTGCGCACAATTGCGGCCGTATCCGATTTGCCTGCCGAATGGCGTATGTCGATCACCGTGGTGGCTGAACATGTCGCGCGGCGCTACGCAGACGAACCGTTTGATGTGGGTGAGTTGCTCGCCGCCCTAGGGCAAGGCGACGCGGAGAGTGCGATCGCAGTGATCCGCGGGCTCAATGCTGGTTGGCAACCAACGGCAACCGTTGAAAATAGCGCCGCAATCGACGATGCCTTGGAGCAATTGGTGCAGCACATTCCCCTGGGAGAACGAGCATTGGTGCTGCAACTGGCTGATCGATGGGGCAGCCGACGACTCGACGGCTATGCGCGAAACATAACCGACAATTTGTTTCGCGAACTCGATGACACCCAGCGCAGCGAAGCCGACCGGATAGACGCTGCGCGGCGATTGGTCCAATTTCGGCCGGCGGACCGCGACTCCGCGTCTGCCATCTTGAGCCGCATCCAACCGCAAACGGAGCCCAATCTGGCAGTCGGGTTGGTCGCGGCGTTGGGTGCAGCGCAATTGGACGATCTCGGCGCGCTCATCTTGACGGAATGGGAAAACTGGTCGCCGTTGGTCCGTCGTCAAAGTATCGAGACTTTGCTTTCGCGGCGATTGTGGGCCGAATCCTTAGTGGGTGCGCTTGATCGCGGTGAGTTGCAAGTCTCGGATTTGACCCTGGAACAGCGGACGGCTTTGGCCAATCATCCGGATGCTCGGTTGCGCGATCAGGCGGTCGCCATCTTCGCGCGCGGCGGCGCCATGCCCAATGCGGATCGCCAAGCGGTATTGGAAGAGTACCTGGCAGCGGCCCACTCGACAGGTGATGCGGCGCGCGGCAAACTCGTCTTTACGGAATCGTGCGCGAAATGCCATCGCCATTCGGGGGAAGGCCACGACATTGGCCCGGAGCTGACCGGAATGGCCGTTCATCCTAAGGAAGAATTGCTCGTGCACATTCTCGATCCCAATCGCAGCGTCGAAAGCAATTTTCGGATGTACCATGTGCAGACCATCGACGGCCTGACGTTGTCTGGGATGCTGGTCAGCGAATCGCGCACTTCGATCGAGTTGGTCAATTCGCAGGGCGAGCGGAAAACGGTCCTGCGCGAGGAGATCGAGGATCTGCGCGGTTCGCGATTGAGCGTGATGCCGGAGGGGATCGAAAAGGAATTGACCGTTGCGCAGATGACGGACTTGTTGGAGTATCTCACACAGCGAGGCGCGTGGCTCACCTTGGATTTGAGCAAAGTCGCCACGGTGGCCAGTGATCGCGGGATGTTTTATGATCGCAACGCTGACCTGGAACGACTGGTGTTTACTGACTGGGGCGCAAAAGAATTTCGCGGAATCCCGTTTCAACTGATCGACCCGCAACAGGGGGAGCGGCCGAACGCTATTGTCTTGCGCGGACCGCGGAACTCGTTGACGGGCGCATTACCGCGTCGCGTGGAGTTGCCGGTAAACGCACCGGCCCGCGCCATTCACGTTCTCGGCGGCGTTGGCGGTTGGGCTTTTCCGTATAGCCAAGAGAAAACCGTTTCGCTGATTGTGCGCATCCATTATGCGGACGGCGAGCAAGAAGACCATGAGTTGCGGAATGGCGAGCATTGTGCGGATTATATCCGCCGCGTCGATGTCCCCCAGTCCGAGTTCGCGTTTGCGCTGCGCGGGCAGCAACTCCGTTACTTGGCAATTATCCCCGCGCGCAGTGAATCGATTGCTAAACTAGAATTAGTCAAAGGACCAGACCAAACAGCCCCGGTGGTGATGGCGATCACCGTGGAGACACGTTGAACGTCTAGCACCCCGTCTGCAACTTGGGTCTGCTGACGCCCTGCGGCCCCTCCGCGCCTCCCTGCGTCTGTAAGAAACGTCATTGTGCAGCCAAACGAATTGACCGAAAACGAATACAATTTCCTTGGAAACTTCGGCACGCGACGCCGAGTGGCGACTTTCCAAGTAGCCTGGCGGGTGTGATTATGATTAGAATTGACTCAAGTCGAAATGGGATCACAACGAACAAAGGACCTTGAATTCATGAGCTACCAAGAGGGGAACGGCACCGCTTTCCAACCTGACGATGTCGCTGCCATGGAGAAGTTGAACGCGGCCTTTCAATCCGTCCGGGGGGAAATGTCGAAACTAATCGTGGGTCAAACGCCGGTCATCGAGCAGATGATGATCGCGATTTTTGCCCAAGGACATTGCCTGTTGGAAGGCGTGCCGGGCCTGGCCAAAACGTTGATGGTCAGCACCCTGTCCCAAACGCTGGACCTGAGCTTCAATCGAATCCAGTTCACCCCCGACCTGATGCCCAGCGACATTGTCGGTACGGACGTGATTCAGGAGGATAAATCGACTGGCGTTCGGCAATTCAAGTTCCTGAAAGGGCCGATTTTCTCCAACATCATCCTGGCGGACGAGGTGAACCGCACCCCTCCTAAAACCCAAGCGGCCCTGTTGGAGGCGATGCAGGAGAGACAAGTAACGATTGGCGGTGTCCGGCACCCATTGCCGGCACCGTTTTTTGTCTTGGCCACACAGAATCCGATCGAACAAGAAGGTACCTATCCGTTGCCGGAAGCCCAACAAGATCGGTTCATGTTTAAGGTCTTCGTTAAGTACCCCAGTTACGACGAAGAATTTTCCATCGCGGAATCAACGACCTCGCCGCGCGATGTGCGGATCACTGCCGTGTTGCAAGGAGATGAAATTCTGCGTTTGCAGCAATTGGTCCGTCGCGTGCCACTATATCCGCACTCAATCCACTACGCCTTGCGGTTGGTCCGCGCCACGCGCGTGAACGAGGGAGACTGCCCGGAGATGGTTCGCGAGTCGGTCAGTTGGGGCGCCGGCCCGCGGGCTGTTCAGTATTTATTGTTGGGTGCGAAGGCCCGCGCGGTATTGGAAGGCCGGACGCAGGCGACCACGGACGATATTCGCGCGGTGGCCCGTCCCGTGTTGCGGCATCGGGTGATTACGAACTTCAATGCCGAATCGACCGGCGTCACTTCCGACACGGTGATCAATTGGTTGTTGGATCATTTGCCTGAGCGCGCCGCCGGTGACGATTTGGCGCCGGAACACGCGGCGGCCTTCGCACGAACTTGACCTTGAATCACAATTGAGCCTCGATGGAATCGCAAGCCTCGCGCTATCTTGATCCGCGCACGCTAGACCGCGTCAAACGGTTGGACGTTCGCGCGCGACTGGTCGTGGAGGGATTCATTACCGGCGGTCACCGCAGCCCCTACCACGGTTTCGCCGTGGAATTCGCTACGCATCGCGAATACGCCCCCGGCGACGATTTGCGGCATATCGACTGGAAAGTGTGGTCCAAGACGGACCGCTTGTATATCAAGGAATTCGAGGAAGAAACGAACCTCAAGTGTCATTTGATCGTCGATCGCTCGAAATCG
Source organism: Planctomycetota bacterium (assembly GCA_014584305.1). Classification (GTDB taxonomy): domain Bacteria; phylum Planctomycetota; class Planctomycetia; order Pirellulales; family Pirellulaceae; genus BJ22. The sequence continues at coordinate 9,345 of JACTND010000066.1, forward strand.
ATGGACTACATCGGCCGCGACGGCGTGAACAAATACGACTACGCGGCTACCGCCACCGCCAGTTTGGCCTATTTGATGCAGCAGCAACAAGACGCGGTGGGATTGGTCCTGTTCAGCAATCAAATTGATTTGAATCTGCGGCCGAGTACGCATCCCAGCCATCTCAAATTGTTGTTCCACGAACTCGAGCAGCGCGGCTGTGACAACACAACGGAAATGGCGGCGGCTCTGCAACAAGTGGCCGCTCAGGTTCGCCAACGGGGCATGGTGATCATCGTCTCGGACATGCTGATCCCCACAGGAGCCGTGCAGGAAAGCCTCCGGCAATTTCGCCTGCGCCGGCATGAAGTGGTTGTGTTGCAGGTGTTGCACCACGATGAATTGCACTTCCCCTTTGAAGACAACACCTTGTTCAAGGGGATGGAGCAAGACGTTCAACTTCTGGTTGAACCGCGGGCGCTGAAGAAGTCGTACCTGGAGGCCTTGGAACGCCACCAAGCCGAAGTTCAAAGGATTTGCGCGGCACATGGTGTGGACCATGTCGTACTCGATACGTCGCGCGCTTTAGACGGGGCCCTGGCCAGTTATCTGAGTTTTCGCGCGAAGAGTCGGCGCCGGCTGACGGGACGGATCTAGCGCATGTGGTCGTGGCTCTTGAATCCAGGAATGCTACTTGCCGGAGGTCTGGCGGCGACCATTCCAATCATTATTCATTTGCTCAACAAACGTCGGTACCGCATCGTCCAGTGGGCGGCAATGGATTTTCTGTTGGAAGCCGACAAGAAGAACCGCCGCCGTGTGCGCTTGGAGAACCTGATCTTGTTAGCGCTGCGGTGTCTGGCAATGTTCTTGTTGGGACTGTTGTTGGCGCGGCCGTTGGTTCCATCCTCCGCGCAATTCGTCTTCGGCCAGAAGATGCCGGTGGAACGCGTGGTCGTCGTTGACGATTCGCTCAGCCAATGGGTCTTGCGCGACGGCCAGCCGGCCATCGATGGCGTCAAGTCGGGACTCAAGGAGTGGTTGGCCCAATTGGCCCGGAGCGAAACGACCGAAGACTGGTTGACTCTGTATGTGACGAGTCGTCCCGATCAGCCGATCCTGTCGTATGAACCGGTGACGAACAATACGTTGATTCCTCTGCAAGAAACGGTTGACCGCCTGTCGCCCACGGATTTTGCCGCTGACTACCGCCGTACATTTCACGAAATCTTGCGGTACCTGCAGGGTCAACGGGCGGGAGTGACACGGGTGGCCTATGTCTTTTCCGACTTGCGGCAACGCGATTGGTTGATGGGTGGCGATGCGGAACAAATGCCCAATCGGTTGCTGCAACGAATGGGCGAGTATGTCGGGCAAGGATTTGTGATCGATACCGGTTCGCCCGCGGACGACAACCTGGCAATTACGGAATTGACTGCTCTGGATCCGATTGTCGCCAATCGAATTGTTCGCTTTCAGGCTTCGGTCTCCAATTTCGGAACGCGGCCCTTGCGCGACGTGCGCGTTTCGTTGCAAATCGACGATCAACCCCCGATTTACGAATTGATTCCATCGTTGGCCGCCGGCGCGGTGGAGACGGTGACATACCGCACGTTGTTTCGCCCTAGTCGCTGGGTGGGAGCGGGCGAACGTTCGCTCGACGCGCAGCGGGACACCGCCTGGCGCAACTACCGTCTCCGCGTGGAAATCGATCGCGCAGCCCTTGGAGACGATCAGTTGTCCGCCGACCAGTTGAGCCAGGACAATGTTCGCTGGTTGGCCTTGCGCGTCGCCGACGGCATTCCGGTATTGCTGGTTGATGGAGATCCATCCCCCGTGCCCCAGCGGAATGAGACGTTCTTCCTGAAGTATTTGGACGTGTTTGGCACGGGATTGCGAACCACCGTCATTCCACCTACCGAGCTGGAAACGGTTTCTCTGTCGAACTATGAAGTCATCTTTGTGTGCAATGTCGATTCCGTCTCACGCGACCGTACGCAGGCCCTGCAGCGCTGGGTGGAGGATGGAGGCGCGCTCGTCTTGATGCCAGGCAACCAGGTGCGGGCTGCGTTGTTCAACGAGACGTTTTACCAAGGCGGACAGGGATTGTCGCCATTGGAGTTGATCGCCGTGACTGGTGACCCGACGCAATCGACTTGGGTCAATTTTGAAGCCGACCCTCAACCGCACCCCGCACTTCAAACGATTATGGCCACCGATGCCACCAGTTTGTCTCGCGCCGACGTTTTTACATGGTGGTCCTCGCGGCTGGACCCGGAACGTTTGGGTCGCGATGTGCAGGTGATCTTGCGGTTGACCGACAGCGATCGCAGTCCGGCGATGGTCGAGCGGAAATTGGGGCGCGGCCGCGTGTTCACCTTTGCACTCCCCGGCGATTCCGATTGGACCATTTGGCCGACCACGCCGACGTTTGTTCCTGTCATCCTCGACATGATCGACGACGCCTTGGGGCGGCGCGGGATCGATCGCCAAGCCGCGTTGGGCGAACCGCTTGTCGAAACCGTGGACTTGACGCGTTTCGATCGCCGAGTTCAGTTGCTCGATCCGCGCGAGGAACGAACCGAATCCATTGCGCGTCCAGTGGAAGGGTCGGTGGTCGATTCTGGTGATGAACTTCAGGAAGTTTCCTTCAGCGACGTCGCACGCGCGGGGTTTTATGAATTGACGCTCCACCGAACCGATGGCGAGCTGGAAACCCGGTTGTGGGCGGTCAATTTGCCGGCGAGTGAGAGCCGATTGACGCGCTTGACGGCCGCGCAACGCGAATCGGATTTTTGGGGTGATCGCTTTGAAGTCCTGGCGTCCGTGTCCGAGGCGGTCAAGGCCGCCGCGGGACAGAGCCGCGAGTTTTGGTGGTACGTCGTCGTTCTGCTGCTGTTCGTGCTGGGAACCGAACAGTTTTTGGGATGGTGGTTCGGCCGAAGACGCTAAAATGATCGATGTACTGCTCTCTCATGCAATGGATGGAGATTACCAGCCGTGATTCAACACATGACGTCAGGCCGTAGCGGGCTCATCGCCCTGGTGGTGTGGTGGACCAGTTCCGCCGCGCTCGGTCAGGACCTGATTATCCGTGGCGACGTCCAAGTAATCGGCGGTCGCCGGATCGCGGTGATCAACGATCTGACCCCGACTCGTAGTCAATCCGGGGATACTTCGGGGGAAGCGACGTTAAAGGTCGATCCAGAACTGGAGTCGATTTTGCAGAAGGCGGAGCGGTATCAGGCGGACGGCAATTACACGGTCGCCTGCCAGTTGTGGCAGATTGTCTTGGAGCGGAGTGGGGACACGCTCTATACCAATGATGGGCAATCCTACTTCTCGATGGTGGAACAAGTCGAGCGAATTTTGGCGTCGTTACCCGAAGAAGGGTTGCGCGCCTATCGCATCACCGCCGACGCCCAAGCTCGTCAGTGGTTGGCTCAAGCCGAATCTCCCGACGACCGTCGCGTTTTGGGAGAAGTAGTTCGAAAGTATTTTATTAGCAGTGTCGGCGACGACGCCGCGTTTCGTCTGGCCTGTTTGGATTTGGATCAAATGGACTTCGTTGGCGCGCTTCGCCTATTGACCAAGATACTTCATTTGCACCCCGATCCGACTCCCAGTGCGGAAGAGTTGTTGCCGCGAATCGCGTTGTGCCAAGTCATGGTAGGCAACCTTCGTGAGGCCCGGGCCACGATCGAGCAATTGCCCGCGCGCGCCCGAACAGCGCGCCAGGCCGGTGGACTGGCGGATCAAATGGTGACTGCCGCCGAGGCCGGACGCGACACGGGCTTTGGGCGGATGCAGACCCATTCGTTCGTCGAGTTCCGCCTGTCACCCGACATTCCCGCGCATTTGCGGACGGGACACCTGTATGCACAATGGCAATCCTACATGGAACCAACCAAAGATGGCTCCACCACCTACCAGCCCGCGGATGCCGTCGGACGTGTGCTGGAAGTACAACCGGATTCACTATCAGCAGTAGCGAATTCCGTGACCAGTGGTGAGCGGAACTTAATTGACGCATGGAATGCGAATGGTTGGCGTCCAGCCGGAATCGCGTTGATTGACAATGGACTGGTATTTCATCGCGCGCCCGCCAACGTGACTGTTTGGTCGGCGAACGGCGGCACGGCGCCCGTCTGGCGCAGCGTTTGGATTAGCCAATTCGAGTTGGACGATGCCACCCGCCACCTGCAAAACTTGCAGCGGGCCTACGGTGGGCGAGTTGGCCCCACCATCGGACGCGCCGGTCGCGAAGGAATGGAGTCCGATGCCTCCATGCAGCTATTCGGCGATGTCATCCAACAAGCGATGACGATTGCCCATGGCCGGTTGTATGTTCTGGAGGGGAAGCGCGTAACTGGCAAATCGTCCGAGAAACGCGGCGCACAAAATCAAGTGGGATTCAACTTCAATGCCGCTCCGCGTCGCGGCCGCAAGAACTTCCTCACCGCCTATGAATTGACTACCGGACGGGTCTTGTGGACCTTGCCGTCGGACACGACCCCAGTAGTGACGGATGGCGGCCCAGAGGCGCAACGAGAAAGCCCCTTTTTGTCGGGCGGTGGATTCATGGGGCCGCCCGTTGCATTCGGCACTTGGCTTTTGGTTCCGGTAACGCACAGTGGCGCGATTCACGTCTATGCGATTGACCCGAATCAAGAAGGCCGCACGATTTGGCAAACATTTCTCTGCGACGAGCCGGAAACGGGTGCCGATGTCTGGAGCCCGATCCAGTTGACGCTGTCCGGGAGCGACTTATTTGTCGCCACAGGTTTGGGAGTTGTGTTCATTCTCGATCCGACGACCGGCATGGTGCGGTTTGCTCAGCGCTATGCCCGACAGGGAACGGCCAACACGGCCTTGCGGAACATCAACTACAACGCTCCTGCCCGATTGGATTTCGACGGTTGGTCTGAGGACATTGTCATTCCCTACGGACGTGAAATGATCTGTTTCGTTTCTGATTCCAATCGCATTTTTTCCCTGGACCGCACGACGGGGCGTATCATTTGGGAAACGGATATTAAACCGCTCGGCCACAAAATCGATTACATCTTGGGGATTCACAACCATGTCTTGTATGCAGCTGGTCGAAAAACAATGATCGCCATCGATTTATTGGGCGAAGGCCGCATGTTGTGGGGAGGCGAGGAATGCTTTGGCGGGGGGCGCTCGCTGGGGCGCGGATTGTTGACGCGATCGGGATTGTACATCCCCGTGCAGGATTCCATTTGGCACTTCTCACTGGAAGGCAAAAATAGCCGTGCCCATGTATTGGGAACCACGACCGTTGATATGGGAACCGGGGCACCCGTTGGCAATTTGAGCACGGATGGCCGACATTTGTGGGCTACGGGAGGGTATCGCCTCTATCGATTGGAACAGATGACGCCGTAAGGTGGTGACGATGCACAGTTCGGGAAACGGCCTATTGGCACAATCAGGGCGCTTGCGCTTCGACTGGCTCAACCTGCCGGAGTCGTGGGGCGTGTTTGTCTGTTTGTTGCTCGTCGCCCTGGCAGTTTTCAGCGTCTTCGCCCTCTATCGGCGCGAATCGACCACTTGCCCTCCCGCATTGAAAATCATCTTGGCCTGTTTGCGTACGGCCGTGCTCTTGTTGTTGATCGTGTTGTTGTTGATGCCTTCGATCTTCTACCAGGAAGTTTCGGTAGTCAAACCGACCATCGTCTTGCTCCGCGATAGTTCTCTGTCGATGGCGCGACGCGACACCTATCGTGACGAACTGCAGCCGGAACGATTGGCGCAAGCCAGCGGGTTGGAAACCGCGCAACTGCTCGGAGGTGAAATCACGCGCGCGGAGCTGGTCAACGCTGTACTCGGCCGAACCGCGTCGCCTCTCTTCCCCAATTGGCAGTCCAAAGGTTCCATCTCCATTGTCGATTTCGCCGATGGCACGCAACCCATCGCTTGGATAGCAGCGCAGGACGAATCGCCAACGACAAACCGAGCCAGCGCTGCGGCGACCATGGGTGGCTCCCCGCCGTCGGCCGTCGAGGTTGCGGCTGTGCAGCCCACGGGCTTGGGCACTGACATTTGGCAAGCACTGCGCGCCAGTTTGGACGACAGCAACCGCTTGGCGGCGATCGTGCTGATCAGCGACGGGCAACACACGGGCGGCAATGATCCGTTGGAAATGGCGCGGCGGGCACAATCGGTGGGCGTGCCAGTCTTTACCGTTGGCGTCGGTGACCCAACTCCTACGCGGAATGTGGCTGTCGCCAATGTCTATTCGAACCGTCAAGTCTATCCTGGCGAACCGTTTGAAGTCGAAGGCCTCTTGCAGGTGACCATGTCTCCCGATGACCCCCAACGCATCAACAACATCTCTGTCGAGCTGTTAGCGCAGGCGATTGATAGTCAAGGCAACTTGGGTTCACCTCGATCGTTGGGACAGCAAAACGTGCCGGTCCCCGATCGTGGCGGCCGAGTGCGCGTCAACTTTCGACAGACGTTGACTGAGCCCGGCAAGTACATATTCACCATTCAATCGATACCCATCGATGCGGAAACCGACCTGGAAGACAACGTCGGACAATCCTCAGAAGTGCGTGTCATCGACGAGAAAGTACGCGTCCTGTTGATCTCCGGATTACCCAACTGGGAATATCAGCACTTGCGGAAGCTGTTGCAGCAAGATGCGTCCATCCAGCTGAGTTGCTGGTTGCAGTCGCTGGACGAATCGATGTTGCAGGAGGGCAATCTGCCGATCACGCGCTTGCCGCGCACCTTGGATGAATTGGGACAGTACAACGTGGTGGTGATGATCGATCCCAACCCCGTAGAGTTTGACCAGAATTGGATGGAGTTGCTCAAGGAATACTGCCGGAACAAAGCGGGCGGCGTATTGTATATGGCAGGTCCGCATTTCACGTCCGAGTTTGTGACCATGGGCCGTTTGCGCGGGTTTCTCGACGTCCTCCCGGTGCGCTTCGGCGACGCCGCGTCGATTGCCGCATTTCAGGTGTTGCATGAAGCCGCACAAAACCCCACGGGAGGGATGCACATTCTGCCCAACGCCTTGGCACACCCGATAATGAATTTTCGCGGCGACCTGGCGGAGAACCAGCGGCGCTGGAGCGAGATGCCCGGCTTCGTCTGGCATTTCCCCACCCTGTCGGCCAAACCGGCGGCGCGGGTGTTGATCGAACGGGGGGATCAAGTCGGCATCGAAGGAAACCAACCGATGTTGGTCGAAGGCCGCTTCGGCGCCGGTACCGTCCTCTATTTTGGATTTCAAGGCGTCTGGCGCTGGCGCTCTGTCGGAGTCCAAGCTCAGTTTTTCGACCGCTTTTGGATTCAGACGATTCGCTTCTTGACGGAAAATCGCATGTTGCAGGGAGCCCGTCGCGGCTTTATCGATCTCGATCAATCGGAGTTTGAACTAGGACGGCAGATCGTCTTTCGCGCGCGTTTGTTGGACGAGCAGTTTCGGCCGGCGACAGACCCCACGATCGACGTCGTACTGACGGACGACACAGGGCGCAGTCAAAAAATCACTTTGTCCCTAGTACCAGAACAACCTGGCCAATATGAAGGCGCATTGGTGGCCGCGCGCAGCGGCAGCTACCAAGCCCTCATCGAGTTGCCGGGGGCAACCGCCAACGATCCCCGCGTGGAGCCGGTGGCCTTTCGCATCGTGGCCCCCAGCGTCGAAGCGAACGCCTATTGGCTGAATGAAAAACTGTTGCAGGAAATTGCCTCCCAGTCCGGCGGACAATACGTCCGATTGGACCAGATCGATCAGATCGCCGATGCCTTGCCGAAAATGGAAACCCGCGTCGAGTTTAATAGCCCGCCTGAGCCCGTATGGGAATGGGCGCCATGGACGCGGTTCGTTTGTTTCGTGCTGCCAGTTTTGTTGTTGTCTCTGGAATGGACGTTGCGCAAATGGTTCAAACTGTTATGACGTCAATCGTTGTCCACCGTGTTCATTATTGCGGAGAGGCGGATTAGTCCCGGTGTCCGCTTAGGAATTGAATTGAGGTCCGGTACGGATGGAAATCGTTAACAGAGACGAATCGCTGGTCGCTTACGTGAGGCCGCAAATCGCGCGGTTGCGCAGCAGTTTGCGCTGGTGGCTCAGCGTCCGCGGATTGGGGCGCTGGTTACTGATCGTCGTGGCCTGCCTTTTGGCGGATGTGGCCGTCGATCGGTTCTTTCAAATGGACTACTCGCAGCGTTTAGTGATGTTCGGTTTGCTCGTCGCGGTCTTGACCTATCTGCTCATTCGATGGGTGGTGCGGCCATTGACGCGCGCGGCCTCCGACCAAGCGCTCTTGCTGCAAGTTGAGGACCACTATCCCCAGCTGAATGAAGCACTCATTGGCGGCTGGCAATTGGAACACGATGCGCGCATCGCCGAAAAGGGCTGGTCGGTAGCGTTGGCCGCCGAGACCATTCGCCGCGGTCGAGCGGCAGTTTCGAAGGTCAACTTCACGGACACCTTGGACCGCGCGCGCCACCGGCAGAATTGGCTGCTATTGGGGGGAGTTTGCGGATTGTTGGCGTTGCTAGGCTGGGGAGTCGTTTCCACGGAATTTTTCCGGGGCGCAACATCTTGTTGACTTCGGACCAATGGCCGCGGCAAACGCATCTGGTAATTGTCGGGGCCGAGCGCGGCGAAATCGTGGTGCCGCGCGGGGCCGATCACCGCCAACTGGTCTTGGTTGCGCCGGAAAGTTATCTCCGGCCCAGCGAGGTCTCTCTGGAATTGGATAGCGCCGGCAGCCGCGCTTGGCATGTGATGAAACCGACAGGACGCGAAGACGGGCGCGAACATGCGTTTGTCTTCCATAGCGTGGCTTCCGAGATCCGCTTTCGCGCGCGCGGCGGCGACGCCGTTACCGATTGGGTGCAGCTTCGTTTGGTCGAACCACCGACGATTGTCGAGCTGGAATTGACGGCGATGCTCCCCAGCTATACTCAAAGCACCGGGATGTCGTTGGAAGGTGTCGGCCCGCACAGTATTTTGGAAGGAAGCCGATTGCGCATCCGCGCCGTGGCCAACAAACCGCTCCGCGTGTGTCGCCTTCGTTTGGACCAACAGGAGTTTGGATTGACCCCAAGCGACAGCAACCGCGTCGAGTTCCACGCTATCCTACCCAGCGATCAGCACGTTGGTAGCGAAGGGATCGTGGGGGGCAAATACGTTTTCCATCTGGAGGATGATTCCGGATTGACCAATTTGCGCGAGTTCGGGTTTGCGATTCGCACGCGCTCGGATCAAGCACCTGCGGTGCGCGCCAAGCTGCTCGGAATCGCCGGGATGGTGGTACCCCGCGCGCAGGTTCCAGTGTCGTTGGGAATCACCGACGATTTTGGAATTGCCGATTTGGCCTTTGACTGCCATTGGATTCCACCGGACGACGCGCATCCACCCCAGTCCCGGACCGTGCCCATCGCCTCGTTTGCCGGCCGCGATGCGCAGAGCGAACTGAATGAAACTGCCCTCTTGCGGTTGGAAACGTTGGCTTTGACGCCGGGTTCTACCTTGCGGTTGCTCGTCACTGCCAGCGATCATCAACCGGTACCGGCAGTGGGGAGCAGTCGCGAGTTTTTGCTGCGTGTGGTGACGGATGAGGAACTGCGCGCCGATTTGCTGCGTCGTGAGATTGAGCAGCGCCGGGCGCTGGACCAGGCGTACAACGCGCAAATGGACTTGGTGGGTGAAGTCCGTCAGTTGACTGCGGTACCCGACGAATCGGCGACTCCCGTACAAGTCGAACTGCAAATGCAGAATAAGCTGCTGTCGCTGTTCCGCGCACAACGCAGTGTCGGAACCACTTTGGCTGCGATAGCTGCCCGTTTTGAGGAGTTTTTGCTGGAAGTTCGCAACAATCGCTTGGACGAAGGGTTAGATGAGATAGCGGCCGGGCGAAGTTTAACGACGCGCTTCAGTCAAGAAATTGCAGCGCCTTTGCGGGTAATCGATGAAGAATGGGTAACTTTGGCCGCCCAAAACTTGGAACAATGCCGACGTTTGGTCGGCGATGAGGTATTATTACAACAGGCCCTGGATCAAACGGCGGCGATCCAAGAAGAAATTCTCAACGGCATCCGCCGTGTCATGGCCGCCATGGAGGATTCGGAAAACTACCAAGACTTGGTCAACAAGTTGATGGAATTCAAACGGATTGAAAACGAGATCAAGCAGCAAATTAAGCGATTGGAGAATCCCGATCGCATTTTGGACAAGGACTAATCGCCGTTACCGGAGGCTGACCCAATGAATACCCGCGCAACCCAATACCAGGGCCCACGCTCTCTCGGGGCGTGGGGCTGGGCCGGATTGGCAATCGCCGCGGCGTATTGGCTGTCTGTTCCCGTTGCCGCGCAGGACGACTCGCCCCGTTCACAACTAGGTGAACGGCAACGCCTCGTCGAACGAAAAATGGCGGAGTTGGAAGGACGTTTTGCCATTATTGCCGAGCAACTCCGCGACAAAGACCCCGAACGGGCCGACCGCATCATTGCCGCTTATCAACAGGCCACCGAAACGCTGATCACCAAACGGATGCAGGAGGTCGCCAAATTGCTGGATGAACGAAAATACGATCAAGCTTCCGTAGTGCTCGATTCGGTGATTGTCTCGCTGGATGAATTGGTCCGCATGTTGCTTAATCAACGCGATGAGCGCATGACGAAGCAACAAGAGATCGACATGTTGCAGCGATGGAAAGACACCATTCAAAACATTCAGCAAGACCAAAAACGCCAGACACGTGAAACCGAAAAGGTGGCCAACAAGGACGAAACGTTGGCGGAACTGGATCGACAAATCAAAGAACTTGCCCAACTCATCGATCGCCAACAAAAACTGCATCAAAAGACGCTGGAGAACGCGGGCGGTGGTCTTCCAGTGATGGATGCGCTGGCCGACGAGCAATTCGACATCCACAAAGAAACTGACAGGTTACTCGAAGACCTAGGCGGCGGGGAAACGCCATCGGAAACCAAATTCTCACCAGGGGATGGACCAAACCCCGCCAATGCCGCGAATCCGTCCACGGGACGCACCAGCGAACCTAATCCGAATGAAAACGCTGACGCGAAATCGTCAAATCCCTCTTCTTCAGATTCCAACTCCAGCCAATCATCCTCTTCCTCCGGGTCATCCAACGCTGGCGACAATCCGTCCAGTCAGCCATCGGCCCGAAAGCAGCCGCCGCGACCGGGCGAACAGCCTTTGCAAAAGGCTTCGCAAAGCCAAGCGCGGGCGGAACAGAAACTTGTTGCCGGCCAGCCAACCGATTCCGCCCGTCAGCAGGAGCAAGCGATTACCGAACTAGAAGACGCCAAAAGCGAATTGGAACGCGAACGGCGTCGCATCGCTTCGTTGCCACCGGAAGCCTTTGAGCAAATGGCCGCCGAACAACGGCGCACCCGTGATAAAACTATGGAGCTGGCCAAGGAAATGCAGGAAGCCCCGGCCAGCTCCCGACCTTCCGAAGACGGTAACGAAGGACAAAAGGGCTCTCAACCGGGCCAACAGCAAGTCGGTGACGCCGCGGATGCGATGGACGGCGCGGCCGATAACCTCGATAAACAGGATGCCACACAGGGTGAACGCCAGCAGCGCGAAGCCGAGAAAAAACTGCAAGAAGCGTTGGACGAAATCGAAGAACGACTCAACCAATTGCGCGATGAAACCCGCGAGGAAAAGCTCAATCGCTTGGAAGCCCGTTTTTCGGAAATGTTGTCGCGGCAACGCGTGGCGAGCTTGATGACCGCTGAACTGAACGACAAGCGCGCCTACCTGGGGCCGCTCACCCGCCGCGATCAATTGCTCCTCATGCGGCTGGCGACTGAAGAGGCGGAGATCGCTGAATTGGGCCAGCAGGCCTACGACCTCCTATTGGAGGACGGCACGAGCTTCGTCTTTCCGGAAGTTGTCGAAGACGTTCGCCAAGACTTGTTGCGCACGGGTGAACTGTTGCAAGCAGAACGGACGGACCACCTCCCCCAAATGTTGCAACGGGAAATCGAAGCCACGTTGGAGGAGTTGCTGGAAGCCTTGAAAGAGGCCAAAAAGCAAGGAGGCGGAGGCGGCGGCGGGGGCGGTGGGGGCGGAAATCAACCGTTGATTAAAAAATCAGCGGAACTTAAAATGCTCAGAGCGAATCAAATGCGAGTCAATCGCCAAACGAAACAGCTTGATGCCCTGCGCCAAGTCGATGGTTTGGACGAGAACCTTGAATCGGAAATTCGTAAAACCGGGCTTCGCCAAGCCGACTACATGCGAATCCTGGAACGTATCATTGAAGAGGGCGACCAGTAATCGCTAGGCAGGCGTCGGTGCTTGCTAAGCCGTTCAAAAAGGCAAACCAATGATGATGACTTCTCGCTGGGGTGTATGGGTAGTGGCCGCTGTTTGTGTGGTCTCCTGGACGGCGTCACCAACGCTGGCATTCCTGTCCGACAATGATGGGCGCGACAGCCAGCGCGTCCTTCAGGACTTCCTCGCCAACGTCAAACTCCGCAAAGAGATCAGTCCGCAGACACTATCGCAATTCGAGCACACGGTTGCTCAGGCGGCATCGCGCTCTCCTGCCGATGCCATTACAGAAGGCCTGATGGTCCTTTACCCCGACTATGCCGTCGCGGTTCGCGCCGCTGATGCCGGTGCCGACGCTAACCAATTGGAAACGTTGCGAGCGATGAGCACCCACGCCGACCAATTCCTTGCCGCGGACGCTTCGTTTTATCTCGCGCGGGCGTTGGTTATTCACGAACGATTTGAAGATGCCCTGCCGTTGCTTAACGCGCTGGTCGGCGAGTTGGCCAATTATTCCACGCAAACCTCGAGCATTGCCTACTTCATGGGGGTGGCCCACGCGGGGATGTTGCAGAACCAACAAGCCATCGCCGCCTGGATCGACTTTCTCAACCGATTCCCGGATGCCCCCGAACGGCTCCGAGTATCGGCTTGGCGACAAGTGCAACAGTTGCAATCGATCCAAGAGGGCAAGCTGGATGACGTCCATCAGCGGATGGACTTTTCCCGTCGCCGACTCGAAATCATCGAGACTGGAGATCGAACTCAAGAGGAGCAAGACCAGATCGTCAAAATGTTGGCCAAGTTGATCAAGGAAGCCGAGAAGCGCGAATGCAGCAGCTGCAGCGGCAAGAAAAAATCAGAAAACCAAGAGCAGCAGGCCCAACAGCAGCCGCAGCCTCAGGAAAAGTCACAAAGCCAGCAAGGCGGTATGAGCAACGTCGCCGATGGCCGTTTTGTTGACCGAAATTTCGATGCCGGCTTTGACAGCGATTGGAGCCGCCTCCGCGATCGCAGCCGCGATCCGGCCAACGCCGGACTTAAAGACAAACTCCCTGCGCGGTACCGCGACATTGTGGAACGCTATTTTGACGCCCTCAACGACAATTGATCGCTGTGCCGGGGTTCGACGATTGCCGTTGCTGAGAATCCGCGGCCACTGGTACGCCGCTCTTGCGTGGGGTACGTTGTTGCTGTTCGCCGCCGGTGCCGGCGCGCAAACGTGGACGATCGAGACCATCGACGGCCGCAAGTTCGACGTTTCGCGATTCGAGATCGACCGGAACGGCCAGGTCGTCGGAGCTGAACTTTCAGATCCCCTGCATGTATCGGATCTGCTGCACATTGACAGCGTGCGCTCACCGACAACGGCTGCCAATGGCGTAGAGATTGTCCTGACGGACGGCGGACGGTTGCGCGCGACAACTGTTCAACTCGAGGGCGAACATCTATTGCTGAGCGAATCAGAGTTTTCTGGTCCTCTGCCAGTGGACCGAGTCAGTGGTCTGATTTGGCAACCGCATGACCGCGTAGCGCGCGCCTTGGCACAACCACTGGGCGACAGCGATCAGGTGATTGTTTTCGCCGAAGAATCTCCGGTGGTTGTGGTCGGCGTGGTGGAATCTTTGTCCCCTGTGGGCGTGGCGATCCGTTATCAAAACCGTTTGGTGGAATTTCCACTGGATCAAGTCATGGCCTTGATTTGGGCCGCGATCAGCCAACAGGCGCTCCCCACGGACCGCGCCACGATCACGACCACCCACGGCAATCGTTTGGTAGGCCAGTTGCGCGGTTGGCGGGAGAACGCTGTGGCGTTTGAATTGACCGGCGGGCTGTCCCTGACGCTTCCAGAATCCCAAGTAGCCGATGTCGATTTTGTCACCGATCGATTGGCCTTCGTGTCCGATTGGACGCCTGTCGATGTTGAACAACGATCCTGGTTTGCGCCTGCGCGGCCGTGGCGCAAAGACACGAGCATCACCGGTGGACCGATTTCGTTTCGCGACCCGGCCACGGGGCAGTTGACGGTCTATAGTCGAGGGCTCGGCGTACAGTCCTACACGCGGCTCGTCTATCGGAACGACTCCGGCTACGATCGATTGTTGGCCATCGTGGGCATTGACGCCGCGGCCGAAGGTCGGGGCGATTGCGATATGGCGATCGTCGGCGACGGTGTACGTCTTTGGCAAGCGCGCGTGACCGGCAACGATCCCCCGCTGTCCATCGACATCGACATCCGTAACGTTCGACAGTTGGAACTGGTTGTCGAACCGGGCCACCAATTCGACCTCAGTGATCACGCTAACTGGGCGAATGTTCGCTTACTCAAATCGCGTTAAGATCCGTTCGCAT
>JACTND010000335.1 GCA_014584305.1 Planctomycetota bacterium
GCAAAACGACCCTGAGTGAGCGGATTCTGTATTACACCGGCCGGATCCATAAGATCGAAGAGGTTCGCGGCGGCGGAGACGGCGCCACCATGGACCACATGGAGCTGGAGAAAGAGCGCGGGATCACGATCACCAGCGCGGCGACGACCGTCCAATGGAATGACCACAAGATCAATTTGATCGATACGCCAGGACACGTCGATTTTACTGTGGAAGTGGAACGCAGTTTGCGCGTCTTGGACGGAGCGATTCTAGTCCTCTGTGCCGTGGGAGGCGTTCAAGCCCAATCGTTGACCGTCGATCGTCAGATGAAACGTTACCATGTTCCCCGGCTGGCCTTCATCAACAAGATGGATCGCACCGGCGCCGACCATCTGCGCGTCGTGCGTCAGATGCGCGAAAAACTGGGGGCCGAGGCCGTCCTCATGCAATTGCCCATTGGGACCGGTGAAAAGTTCGAAGCCATAATCGATCTGGTTCATATGCAAGCGGCCTATTTCGACGGTACCAAAGGCGAAAAGGTGCGTTATGAAGCCATTCCCGAGGCGATGTTGGCGGAAGCGAAATCGGCGCGGCAGGAAATGCTCGAAGCCCTCGCGATGTACAACGATCATTTGATGGAATTGCTCCTCAGCGAAGAAGACGTTCCGGAGCAACTCATTCATGATGTCGTTCGCAACGCTTGCCAAGGTCAGGATTTGACCCCTGTATTCTTGGGCACGGCCGTGAAGAATAAGGGTGTCCAGCCTTTGCTGGATGCGATTTGCCGTTACTTACCCTCGCCGCTCGATCGTGATATCAAAGCCAAACAGTACGACAATCCGACGGAACCCTATCCGCTGACTGCCGATGCCGAGAAGCCTTTTGTCGGCATGGCGTTTAAGATCGTCGAAGATCCGTATGGTCAATTGACATACACGCGAATTTATCAAGGGACTGCCGTCAAAGGCGAAACGTACGTCAACCAACGGACGGGAAAAAAAGAACGATTCAGCCGCATCGTCCGGATGCACGCCGACAAGCGAGAAGAAATCGATTCCGCTTCCGCTGGTGACATCGTCGCCATCATGGGGATCGACTGCGCGAGCGGCGACACGTATGCGGCGGAACCGAAGATGTGCTCCTTGGAAAACATGTTCGTTCCCGAACCGGTTATCAAAATGGCCGTGTCCGCGCGGGAACGATCGAATGCGGACAAACTGGGCAAAGCGCTGCAGCGATTCCGCAAGGAAGACCCGACATTCCAGGTGGCGACTGACGAGGAAACCGGCGAGACGATCATTGCGGGCATGGGCGAACTCCATTTGGATATCTACGTCGAACGGATTCGCCGCGAGTATAAGATCGACGTCGAGGTTGGGGCGCCGAAAGTCAGTTACCGCGAAATGCCGACGCAACGCGTTGAGTTCAATTACAAACACAAAAAGCAGACCGGCGGCAGCGGCCAGTACGCCCATATCGTCGGCGAATTTGAACCGCTTCCCGAAGATTCCCCCGAATCCTACGTTTTCGAGGAATCGATTGTCGGGGGCCGGATTCCCAAACAATTTGTTCCGGCCATCGAAAAGGGTTTCAAATCGATGCTATCCAAAGGGACGCTGGCCGAATATCCCGTGGTGTATCTCAAGATTCACCTCAAAGACGGTTCCTACCACGACGTGGATAGCTCGGAAATGGCGTTCCAAATCTGCGCGAAAGATTGTTTCCGCGAGTACTTCCCAAAAACGCGGCCGGTGTTGTTGGAACCCGTGATGCGCGTTGAAATCGAGGCGCCGGAGTCGTTCCAAGGCGGCATTGTCGGCGACATCACCTCCCGGCGCGGTATTATTGAAGCCACGGATATGCAAGCCGACGGCAACACGATCATTGTGTGCGAAGTCCCCTTGAGCGAAACTTTCGGTTACTCGACGGACCTCCGCAGCTTGACCCAGGGGCAAGGGACGTTCTCCATGGAACTTAAAGGCTATCGGCGTCTCCCCGGTAACTTGCAGGAGGAAGTGGTTGCCGAACGAAAGGCGCAAAAGGAAGGCAAGTTGGTCGGCGCGCGCTAAGCACCTTGCTCGGCTTATGTTTCGCGCGGTCATCACGCCGCCGGGCAATCCGTATCGGTCGATCCATTATTCCGCAACTGCTGCCATGACAAACATCAGATTGGCCAATTGTAGTTTTGTGCCGCCTGCTCCGCCCCCTTCCAATTTATCTGGTTGGCGTGAAAGTTTGGCCGGCTAAGCCGAACCACCCCGAAACCTATTGCTGCTGTCCCTGGCTTCTGTCCCCTACGGCGGCAAAAACGAGGGACAGCCGGGAACTCACAGTCTCGCTCGGTAGCCGATCAAACTTGGTTTACCGCCAGTCACGTTGGTGGGGTCCCTCAAGGAAATGCGTCCACAAACTTACGCAACAACATCTTCTCGCAGGCAAATTTCTTCGACAGGCTAGCGTACGCCTGCGGCTGCCGGACAAACCATGATTAACTCGTTTTCGGTTACGCGGACGCCTATCCCAGATCGGAATTTTCTGCCAACTCGGTCAGTGCGGCCCGCGCCGCGGATTGTTCGGCTTCTTTTTTGGTTCGGCCCCAAGCGGGAGTGAATTGGCGGTTCCCCAATTGCGCGGCGATATAAAACGACTTGGCGTGGTCCGGCCCGCGTTCTTCCAATACGAAGTAGGTGGGTGGAACGCCATAGTGTTTTTGCGCCCATTGTTGCAAGGCCGACTTATAGTCCTGCTTTTCCTCACTGGTGCGGATGTCTTGCACGCGCTCGGAGATCAGCGGAGCCAACCACGATTCAATGGCAGTCAAACCACCATCCAAGAATATTGCCCCCACAATCGACTCGAACATGTCGGACATCAACGAAGCCGGCACCGAACCGCGGCGCCCCATCCCTTTACCCACGCGCAAGACCGAACGAAGATGAAGTTGTTCGGCCCACTGCCCACACGTTTGCCCACTGACGACAATCGACTTGATCTTGGTCATGTCGCCTTCCAACAAATCGGGGCAACGGTCGTACAGATGATGGCAAACCAAAAAGCCGAGGACGGAATCTCCCAAAAACTCCAGTCGCTCATTGGAGCGGAGCCGTGTATTGGCCCCCGAGGCGTGCGTTAACGCCTCGGCCAATAACTCCTTGTTGCGGAAGGTGTAGCCGATTAGCTGTTCACAACGGGCAACATCATCTAGGTCGGAATCAGATTCGCCGTACTCCGCTGTCTGTTCTGGTGCGTCGTGCGTCATGTTGTTTCATGCGTGGTGAAAATGGATAATTCGGATCCTGCCGTCCGGATGAAATAGGGTGCGTGAAGCAAGTCGGGTCATGTTGGTGCGTAGCGTCTGCCTTCCAGCACGAATGCCGGTTTCACGCCATGTTGGCCAGGCTACAACTTGCGAAATACACCGATCTGAACCGCAGACACACACTGGGGGCTCGGCGGGCGAGCAGCGCTAGAAGGACGGAAGAATCGCCGTCCGATCCGATGGCCACATCAGGCGCAAGGTACACCGGATCGGACAGAAATTCTGGGTCACACAAGCGCAGATCGCGACCGCTGAGGACGCCCATCCAATTCGTTCTTATTCTAGCGTCGCTGACCGACGGAGCAAGCCTGATTCGTCAGGGACAACCCCGCCCAGTCCAGTGGCTATTCGTCATTCTCTTTGTCGGATTGCGTTGTTGCGCCTTCGATCTTCGGCATCAAACCGTTGTCTGGTCCTGATCCCTCATGGTCACCGGTCAGCGGTAACGCCCGGAGCTTGGCCAAACTTGCTTGCAGCTCGCGGACGAGCTCGGGCACTTGAGCCAAACGCTCTTCAAAAATTGCCAGCGTTGCTTCCACCGAATGAAGTTTGCTCTGCGTTTCCGTGAGGCTTTGATTGGCGTCACTTAATTCTTGTTTGGTCATTTCCAACCAGCCCCGGGCTTCATCCCGTTCGGCGATCGCTGCTGCCAGGTCTTGCTTCAATTGATCCATCGTCATTTCCAATTCAGCACAGCGCGACTCGGCGCGCTCGGCTGCGGCGCGCGCGGACGCTACGACCTCCGCAGACAAGTCTGGTTGAACGGGCTGGCACCCTCCAGCAAGTACCAAGGCCCACCCGACGGCGATCGACGTGATCGCAACCTTGCACATTTCCACGTTACACTCCTACATCGAAACTGTCTTTGTATCAACGCACTTCAGCAACTGCCATTCTTAGTCGCACGTCTTCCCTATATCATAATTGGCGGTCGAGAAATCTCGAATAACTTGACGACACTGCACTCAGGAAATTCCCATTGATCCGTAGGGCAACCGATCAAGCACAAATGGCGGATTGCGACCCGGCGGCGTCAACCACGCTGATTTCCATCGTGGTACCGGTGTTCAATGAAGCACCCACCGTCGCCCGGGTCTTGAACCAGTTGGCTTTGCTGCCGTTTCGCAAACAGATTATTGTCGTCGATGACGGCAGTACTGATGGCACGCGCGAAAGTCTCGAACGTATTTCCCGTCATTGGCAAGCGGGAATCGAGATGGGCGAAGTTGGGCGAATCGGCGCGAACCAGCGACCGGCGACCGCGACGGAGTTGCTAATCGTCGCACATCCTGTGAATCGCGGCAAAGGTGCTGCTCTGCGCAGTGGCTTTCGCGCCGCACTGGGCGAGTTCGTTGTCGTGCAAGATGCCGATTTGGAATACGCTCCCGAGGAAATTCCGCGGCTGCTGGAACCGTTGCTCGCAGGTCGAGCGGATGCGGTGTTTGGCAGCCGATTTTTGACAACGGGTCCGGCGGCCCACCGTTGGTGGCACCACTGGGGGAACTGGTTCCTGACGCAAGCCTCCAACTGGTTTACTGGTGTCCGGTTGTCTGATATGGAAACATGCCACAAGGCGCTCCGCACCTCGCTGCTGCGGCAGATCACGTTAGATCAAGATCGATTCGGCGTCGAACCCGAGCTGACCGCCAAACTCGTGCGCCGCGGAGCCCGCATCCTGGAAGTCCCGGTCTCCTACCGCGCGCGGAGCTATGCCGATGGGAAAAAAATTGGTGTTCGCGACTTGTGGCAAGCGCTATACTGTATTGTTCGGTATGGGGTACGAGACTGACTCGGGAGAACACTATGATCGGCCGATGTGCCTTAGGCATCTTGTTCGTTTGTGTTTCCGTGGGGCCTTCATGGGGTCAGCAGAAACGCCGATTCGTCGAGCTGGAATTGTTGGCCTCGCCGCAGATGGTGGTCGGCGGGCAACACGAATGGATGGAACGCCTCAGCGAGGTCGGCGCCGATCGTCTGACGATTAAGGGTAACACCGCCAACGCCCGACCCAAGGTAGAAGAATTCGAGCGGGGAGAAATCGTGACGGTGGTCGTCACCGGTGTGCTGACAGATCGGCAATTGATCGTCCCTGGCGGGCAATTTTCGTCCCAACAAATCGAAGGTCTCAAAGCCTACCTCGCCAAGCTGCGGGACGACGGTGCCCGCGTGGCGTTGGCCGACAAGAAAGCGTTCGGGCTGACGAGCGAACAACTGGTAGAGATTCATGATGAATTGAGCCGCGTGGTCGCCGGCGAAACGACGCACATGACGATCGGCGATTTTGTCAGGAACACGGCCGGCGCGCTCCGCACGACGTTGGCCATCTCACCTGCCGCCCGCCGCGCGTTGGCCGGGGACGATCAATTGACCGTCGATTTGCAGGGCCTGTCCAGCGGGACCGCGCTGGCGTATGCCATCCGGTCCTTGGGTTTGGTTTTGGTTCCACGGCGCGAGCAGGGGCACAGCGTCGAACTGCTGATCGCGTCGGTCGAAGAAGTTGACGAGCATTGGCCAGTCGGGTGGCCGGTGGACCCGCCGGTGAACCAACATGCTCCCGTCTTGTTTGAGCGGATGGATTTCGAAGTCCGCGCGTTTCCTTTGGCCGATGTCTTGAACGCTGTGCAACGGCGGATGCGGATTCCGTTTTTGGTCGATGAGAACTCGTTGGCGGAAAAAGACGTCGATTTGCGGCAAGTCAAAGTAACGTACGCCAAGCCACAAGCGGCTTACCTTTTGGCGCTGGAAGCCATCCTGCGTCAAACGCGACCAGCATTGCTTGTCGAACCGCGCCAGGATGAAAATGGCAAAGTCTTTCTGTGGATCTACTGAAGGACGTAGCTGGGAACCGATTGCAAAACGTCGCCCGCGATGGGACAGGTTTGCGTTAGAACACGTGTGGGGATGGGCTTTTATTGCAACTTTATGCGCATGATGATCTCCGTGTGTCGTGCGGAGATTACCCAATAGCCGTTCTCTTGGCGGTTTTCCACCTCGGCCAACACTTCAAACGTATCGGAAATGCGCTCGGAGGCGACGAAAACGATCTTACCGGGAAGATCCACATAGCGGCCTCGCGCCATCGGGATCGAGACGACCACCTCCCGACCGGCTAATTCGTGCGGATCGTAATCGCGATACCGCACGGACCCGCGGATGCGCACGCGGTCCAGACGGGCCAAACGGAACACTGGCTCCCCGGCATTGACCCATTCCCCGCGTTGTTTGACGATCTCGAAGACCTGCCCGTCAAAGGGGGCCAGCATCGAATGGCGTTTCAATTGTTCGCGCGCGGCATCCAGTTTCGCCTGTTCGGCTTTCCCCTCGATTTCGGCCATTCGCCGCTGGTTCAACGCGTTGACGTGTTTCAGTTCGGCGATTTCATGTTGGAACTTCTTTTCCAAATATTCAAACTCGGGGATGCTCTTTTCCATCCACAAACGCACGATCCGGTCGAACTGAGTTTTGCGCAACTGGACTTCTTTAAAGGCAGCCTCGATCGGCACTTCGTCCGCGGCCTGAAACTGGGATAATTCTAGCCGCGCTTCGGACTCGTCGATCGCAATCTTGGCCAGCGTTTCGTCGATCAGAGCGATGACGTCGCCAGCGCGGACGTTGGCACCACGTTCTACTTTAATTGTTTCCAGTTGTCCGTTGACCAGCGCGGACAATTCAATTTCGTCGATCAAATGCGCGCCGCAGTTTTCCAGAACGATGTCCTGGCCCGGCGTCGTGCGGGAAGTTGTCGATTCGGTTGGTACGGCAGTGCTCGGATCGATTCGGCGATATTGACCGAAGTTCTCCGATTGTTGGCCGTGGGCAGGCACTGCGATCGCGGTGATTATCCCTACGAGAAAATAAGCCCGAACGGACGCTAGGAAGTTGAACGACGACATAATTCCTCAGCTCATACAAGTGGGTCGCAGACAGGGTGCGAATCGGCCACCGCTCCCCGACGCTCGACGACCACCTAGTTTACCAGATTCGATCGCGTGAACGGCCGACATCGGGTTTTTTGCAGTTCTTGGGGGCCTCGCCCAGGCACGCCGCAGCGAATCGAGTCCCCGGTGGGCAGACTGGGCCTCGCTCTTTGCCTCTAACCAGCCACAAAACCTGCCTTGGAAACGCGAGCGACTGTGTATTCATCGGTTGACTTGGCGACGGGGCTGAATTCCGACTTTTCCCCGTCCGATAACAAACAAGCAGCACGGCCCGTGTCGTATCTTGGCACGGGCAAACCACTGGGCGACGTTGACGGTTGTACTGCGTGGTCCACTGCCATTTGGGGAAAACCCGAGTTCAGCCAGGAAGAAACTTCAAGATGTCATTGTTCGCCACCGACCGACCCGCGCCCCGTTGCGGTTGGCCCTTCGTTCGGCGTTCGGTGCCGGCGGCGGCGCGTTGCGCAGTGGTGGTTTACTTGATTATTGGCCTGGGATGGCTCCTAACCCGCGCGACAATAGGCTGGAACTCTGTCGGCGTTCCAGCCAGTGCCGCGCAGGATGCGTCAATCCCGAAGCTTCATGACGAAGTTCAACCGGCGGATACTCACCACCCTGCCCCACTGGCAAGCCCCGAACAACACCTGCGCCGCGCGCAGATCGCCCACTGTTTATCCGTCTATTTCGAGAAACCCGTCGATGCTGATCGACTCCGGCCCTGGAGCATGATGCATGGGCTGATCGCCTATGGCCAGCGGTCGCAACTGCGCGTGGGGGGCGAACTGGTGAATGCCGCCGAATATCTCTGCCTCAACGGCGCGGGGAACAACGTCCGCATCTTGAGCTGGGACGCCGGGCGACTGGACGCCAAGATCGGCCCTGGAGTGCAAGGGCATCCCGGACAACTCCTCGCCATCCTCGCGCAGGCCGGTGTGCCAGCCGATCATCCCCTCGCCGTGGACGGCCAAGACCTGACGTTAGTCGATTTGATCGAATACGAAATGCGCGGTTGCAAATCGAAAACCGAATTGACCTTTCGACTGATCGCCTTGACCCACTACTTGGAACCGCATTCGGTGTGGGTCAACGAAGCGGGTGAGAAGTGGTCGCTGGCCCGATTGGTCAGCGAGGAATGTCAGCAACCAATCGAAGCCGGCGCGTGCGGCGGTACGCACCGACTGATGGCCCTCAGTCGCGCGATTCGGCAACTCGAAGAACATCAGATTCCACTCACCGGGCCGTGGTTACAAGCCGACCGGATCACGAACGCTTACGAAGAGCGGGCTTGGCGCTACCAGAACCCCAACGGCAGCTTCAGCACACAGTTCTTCAACGGTACGGGGCGTGATGCCGATCTGACGCGCCGCGTTTATGCTCACGGCCATATTTTGGAATGGTTGGCCTACAAGTTACCCGAAAACCGTCTCACCGAACCGAGACTCTTGGCCGCGGTCGATTATTTAGTCCACCAATTGATGACCGCTCCGGGATTAGAGATTGACGTCGGCCCGCGCGGCCATGCGCTGCATGCCTTAGCGATCTATTATCAGCGCGCGTTCGGCGAATCATTAGACGCTGAACAACTGCGCGCCGTAGCCCATTCGGTCCCTGCCACCGAACGGATTCCGGCGCAGAGCGCCAAAGCCGTAGCGCTGCCTGCCGCTGAACCCCACCGCCCCGCCCCTTCGCCCCGACCTATACTGCGCCGCCGCTAATAACAATTGAGCACCAATTCAATTTCAATTAGGACAGGCATAATTTTGAGCCCAACGCAAATGTTAGTTTGGGTTGTTTGGGATGTTTATGTAAACTGCACAATTCAGGAAGTCTGAGTAGTCTGGGTTGTGTTGACTGTGCTTATGATTATGCCTGTCCTTAAATGTCCTTTGGGGTCTGCAAGCCGGTCGGTACGGTACTCGGCGAACGGACACGATTCGGAATCAGGAATTTGGCGTCCCCTCGTTATTGACGTCAGAGCGTCGAGACGAGGTCGCATACTTGCAATGGAGTACCATGGACGGACTAGGTCGGTGCTGTCTGTCACTCCAAGCGGATGAGCGCATATTTCTTTTTGCCGCGGCGCAGAACGATCGTTGATTCGCTGGCCAGATCGCGGCGCGTCAATGCGGTTAGGCTGTCGTCAATTTTCCGATTGTTCACGGCAATCGAGCCTTCACCCACCGCGCGACGGGCTTCGTTCTTGCTTGCGACCAGCCCGGCGCGCACCAAGGCATCAAAAAGTGGCAAACCAATGTCCAACTCGGCCCAAGTGGCGGTTGCGCTGGGGACATCGGCGAAGATTTGCGCAAGGTCGGCGTCGGTCAGTTGTTCGATTTCCGCGCCGAATAGGATCCGCGTAGCCGCTTGCGCCTTGGCCAGCCCAGTAGCGCCGTGGATCAACTCCGTCAGCGATTCGGCCAAGCGCTGCTGGCTGGCCCGCACTTGAGGTTCGCTCGCCCGCGATTGGTCGAGCGCGGCAATTTCTTTCTGATCGCAATCTGTCAAGAACCGCAAGCACTTACCTGCGTCATCGTCGGCGACATTGATCCAGTACTGGTAGAATTGGTAGGGGCTGGTGCGGTTTGCATCCAGCCAAATCGTGCCACTTTCTGTCTTTCCCATTTTCGAGCCATCGGCTTTGGTCAACAGCGGGCAGGTGAGCCCTTGCAAGCTGGCGCCGTCCATGCGCCGTGCCAAATCGATGCCGGCCGTGATGTTCCCCCATTGATCGCTGCCGCCAATCTGCATCTCGCAGCCCATCGCCCGATGCAGGTGGACGAAATCAAAGGCCTGCAGCAACATGTAGCTGAACTCGGTATAGCTCAAACCCGATTCGCTGCTCAATCGGCTTTTCACCGCATCCTTGGCGAGCATCGTTGCAAGCGGCGCGTGTTTGCCAATATCACGAAGGAAGTCGATATACGACAAACTGGCTGTCCACTCGACGTTGTTGACAACCACCGCTCCGGTCGGCCCGTTGAAATCGAGCCACTGGCGAACCTGGCGATCGATTCCACTCACGTTGACTTCCAATTGTTCGCGAGTCAGCAGATTCCGCTCGGCGCTCTTGCCGCTGGGATCGCCGATCATACCGGTAGCGCCGCCAACCACCGCGATTGGCCGATGACCCGCTCGCTGAAACCTGCGGAGCATGAGCAAGGGGAGCAAGCTGCCAACATGCAGGCTGTCCGCAGTCGGGTCGAATCCGGCATAAACTGTCCGCGGACGCTCCAGAAGCCAGGCGGCGATGGTCCCTTCGTCCGTCAATTGGTGGATCAATCCGCGCCAACGCAATTCGGCAATAATGTCGCTAGCCATGACGTTCACAATGGGAACTGTATGTCGATCGAAACGTTCATTTGCATGGATGAGACCATAATCGCACCCTTCGGTTCCGCCAGTTTACGCGCGGCGCGTCGATTTCCACAGGGGGACGTGCGCGGCGCGGGGGATTTATTGCGGCAGGGTTTGCCCGATTGCGAAGACTTCGTCCAGGTCGAGCCGTTGGTCGTTTCGTTCGAATAGTTGGCGAAGGCACTGTTTGTGGAGTTTCATCTTCAGACTGCCGATACCGAGGGCACCGAAGCAAACTGTCGCGCCGCGCTGATGGCCAGCATCTGTCGGCGAGATTCCACCCAACCCAACAGGTGCCACAGCATTGACATCGGCAGCCAACTGCACGTGGGGCGCTTCGTCCAGCCAACCCACAGGAAGGAATTCAACTCCTGCCGCGCCGGCCGCGAAAACCAATTGACAAGAATGCAGGGCACGGAGGATGGAAGCGGTGTCGTTGCACACCGCGGGTTCGCAGAAGTTCGAGCCGACGGCCGAGGCGAGTTGCTGGCACGTTGTCTGCGCGCGGCCGAACGTCCGTGAGGCAATGAGGACGCGAGTCCCCTGCCGTCCCAACAATTGAGCGATCCGCGAACCGACTGGGCCTGTTCCGCCGAGAATCAGAGCCGAGCTTTCGGCCAGCGGTACGTGGCGGGCGGCCAGCACCACGGCGGCTGATGCCGTCGTATTGCAGCCGTTCGGATCGCAGAGCACGGAGACCTGAAAGGGACCGAAAAACGTCGCGGCGACCTTTTGTTTCAGCAGTGCGGCGGCAGCCACATCGC
The DNA here is from genome assembly GCA_014584305.1 of Planctomycetota bacterium. GTDB lineage: Bacteria > Planctomycetota > Planctomycetia > Pirellulales > Pirellulaceae > BJ22. The sequence continues at coordinate 11,358 of JACTND010000335.1, forward strand.
TGCCGCCAATAAAAATAGCGGTCCGCTTCAAGTCGGCCGGTCCGCGCGTAAACAGCGCGCCATGAACGATCGCGGTCACGTCGGTCGGCTGGCAGCCGCCGTAGGTCAACAAATGGTCGATGCCGGCGTCGATTGCCACGATGGCGTCAAATGCGCTGGCCGGTTGATCGCCATCGAGATGGATCAAAATCTTTTGTTTGTCCATGGGCGGAGCAAATTCCTGGGGCCCTGCACCGCGTCCTGGAAAGACGCGCGGCAGCGACTCACGTCTCGGAGCCTCAACCGACTGTGACGACTGACTATATTCCGGCGTTGCCGAAGACTAAAAACCCCGGAACGGATGGGCCGCGGCGTCTTTGCCTGCCAACATTTCCTCCGCTGTCGGACGGCCACTCATCGCGTTGACGATCGCTTGTTTGGTCGCGTCGTAGTTGTATTGATAAATTTTCTTGTCATCATCAGCGGCAGGATGGATGAAGACGCCGCAAACGATTACCAAATTCTCACATTCCGTGGCGGGGATCACCTTGGCCGCCACGCTGTCCGCAACGGCTTTGGCCACCGCAGCCTGCGCCGGACCGAACATCTGAACGGCCTGCTTCATGCCTTTGATGGTTACTTTCGTCACCATCACCGTCGCCGGTTTGACTGCCAAGTTGGGTGTGAGGACGGCGAGCAAATTCGAATGCCCCGCACTTTGCCGGGCCAGTGCATTGGCGAACGCCACGCCGACTGGACCAGCTTTGTCGCCAATCAACAAATCGATATGAGCGATTTCGTTTCCTTCGCCCGCCAACGCTTCACCGACAAACATCGACATGTCCAAGCTCCTCAATTAAAAGTCAGTTGTTCATCAACTTAAAAGTATTCGATTGCTGGCCGCCAGACCTTGCATCAGTGAGGCAAACGATTGCCGTGGCCAGCGAGTATCTAGTTTTCGATCCTCTGCTGTGGGGTAAACTAGCACACGATACGTGTGCTGCCAACCACCGGAACAGGGAATTTGTGAGTCATGAAGATACCTTTGCTGATCATCGGAGCGTCCACTCGGTGGCTGGCTCAAGGTGCCGCACGGCGCGGACTGAATTTTATCGCGGCCGACTACTACGCGGATTGGGACACGGGCCAATCCGGATTGGCAAAAGACATCGACCGGCTGGCGGATGTGGCTGAGTTGGCGGAAAGGTACGGCGCCGATGAGATCCTGTTGGGGGGTGGCATGGAAAACCAATGGGAGCCGTTGGCGCTGGCTGCGCGCCAGTGCCGCATTCTCGGTTTTGCCCCACGGGACCTGCAACGGGTGCGCGATCCTGCGACCTGGGCTAGTGCCCTACGCGATGAAGGCATCGATGTACCGGATACTCGAGTAAACGCCCCAACACCCGAATTGAAAAATGGGAGATGGTTGATGAAACCCATTCGCTCCGGGGGTGGCCGCGCAATTGAATTCTGGCGACCGGACTTGCCGGTCAGTTCCGACCATTACTGGCAACAATGGGTGCCGGGCATCGATGCCAGCGCAACCTTCTTGGCGGCGGCGGGAACCAGTCAGCTTGTCGGTGTCAGTCGGCAATTGATCGGCACGAAGGAATTGGGAGCCAAGGGCTTCCAGTATGCTGGATGCGTGGGGCCCCAGCCTGTCACTGACGCGGTGGCCGTACAGCTTATTCGCATCGGCGACGTGTTGGCAAGGACGTTCAACGCCCGGGGGCTGTTTGGCGTCGATTTCCGATTGGACGGAGACGTGGTGCGGCCGGTGGAGATCAACCCGCGCCCGACCGCTTCCGTCGAATTATATGAGCGGGCGGGGGCGTCTGACATGTTTGAGTTGCATTGGGGCGCCTGTAACCTGGACGAAAATCAACCTTACGCCGCGAATCGGGTACTGGAGCACCTTTCCGAGGCGCGATTCCGTACAGGCGACATTTTCGGAAAGGGAGTAGTCTATTGGCAGGCGCCCCAGGCCATCGCCATCACGCCGCGCCGTTTCCAGTTGTTGCACGATCGTTACGCGGCCGGTATCGTGGCTGACATTCCGCGGCGCGGCAGCCTCGTCGTTCCGCAGGCACCGTTATGCACCGTTTGGGCCACTGGGTCCAAAGCCCAGGATGTGATTGCGCGATTGGGTGTCATTTCCGAACAATTGCGGGGCGACTTGTTGCAAGCCGACGGCGAACCGATTAGGCTGTCGTAACGTATCACGTTGGCAGCAGGAGAAAACATGGCGATCGATTACGCTCAATTGGCGCGCATCCACGGGCTCTTGCAACAGCGCGACGAATTAAGAAGTCGATTGGCGCGCATTCCGAAATTGATCAAAGACGTGGAGAACAAACGTCTAACCGTGGCCAAGGCTCGCGATGCGATAAAGGAAGCGCTAACCTCCGCGAAAAAATCGTGGCACGAAAAGGAATTGACCCTCAAACAGCGCGCCGACCGTGTCGAAAACTTCAAACTCAAACGGAACACGTGCGAGACCAACCGCGAATATCAAATACTGAACGATCAGATTGCAGCAGACGTCACGGCCAACAGCGTCTTGGCGGACGAGATATTGGAAACGCTGGAGCGGATCGAGCAGTTGGAACAAGACGTCAAACAAGCCGAGGCGAACGTGATCGCGGCTGACCGCGAATGCCAGCAAGGAATTGAGCAATTGAAGCAAAAGGAGGCCACGGTTCAATCCGAACTCGCAGCGGTGGAAGGAGAGCTGCGCGCGGCCGAGCGGATACTGATCGGCGATGTCGGATCGGTTTATCGTCGGATGGTGGAAACGCGGGGGGCCGGGGCGCTGGCGGAAACGGACGGCGAGACCTGCGGCGAGTGCCATCAGGTCTTAACGATTCAAACGAAGAACGAATTGTGGCAGCAGCACACGATTTTTTGTAAAGGCTGCGGCAGCTTGATGTACATCCCTCCAGCGGATTTGGCCAAGAAGTAAGCGGCTTTGTCCCTCGAATGTGCGGGGTTTCCAGACGCGGCCATCAGAGTCCGTGGATTCCGCGCATAGTCCACACAACCAACGGTGTTCCCGTCCTGCCGTCACCCGTCGGCATGTTGCCAAATGGCCTGGCCTAAGTAACAATAGCTAATCGCAGACCTGTCCCCGCGTGGGGCAGGTTTCTTGTTTTTAATTGTGGAGAACAATCGCCATGCAGCGCGTTCCGATGACCCAGGAAGGCTATGACAAACTCAAGTCCGAAGTTGAACGGTTGGAGCAAATCGAGATGCCTGCCATTGCCGAGAAAATTGCTCAAGCCCGCTCGGAAGGGGACTTGAGTGAGAACGCGGAATACCACGGGCAGCGCGAAGCGCAAGGGTTGCTCCAAGCGAGGATCAACCAGATGCGGGCCAAACTGGCCAGCGCTGTGATCGTTGACCCGACCAAGGTCCCTAAGGATGAAGTGGCCTTTGGCGCTACCGTCACCGTTCTCGACATGGACCTGGATGAAACGGAGAAAATCACCCTCGTCGGCCAGGGAGATGAAGACTACGACAAGGGCCGATACTTAATTACCAGCCCAATTGGGCAAGGGCTGCTCGGTAAAAAAATCGGGGACGTCGCCACCATTCCCGTCCCCAAAGGAAAGATCAACTTCAAAGTGCTGGACATTCAATACGAAATCTAGCAAGAGGCGAAGGTCGTTCCCGCGCTCCATTTGGCCCAATCGACGGAGTACTTTTCCGGTATGCGCTCGTTTTGTTTGGGGGGCAAAACCCCGGAGCCGTAGCGTTGACCAGAAGCTCTAACGCGAATCGAGTGCGAGCGTTGAGCTGACCAGCCGTTCCAATTCGTCAAAATCGAATTCGCCGACGAATTGCGTGGCGAGTTCACCCTCTGGATTGAATAGTCGATACGTTGGGACTTCGCTGATCTTGTGCCCTTCGAAGGCGTCTCCCATCTTCTCCGAGCGGACCATGGCCGGAAACTGGGCGCTATGTTCCGCCAAAAACGCGGCGACCTGAGCGTGTTCGTCTGGTTCGTCGAAGCTAAGCGCGACGACGATCAGGCCGCGATCACGGTAGCGTTTGTCCAACTCGACGACTCGCGGGATTTTCTCTTTGCACGGTGCGCACCAAGTTGCCCAGTAATCGACTAAAACCCACTTGCCGCGCTGGCCGTTCAACCAAGTTGTGAATTCCGCGGCCGTCATCGTTTGAACCGCACGATTCACGGTCGTCGTACCGCCACCGCTTGTGGAACTGCCCGTGGCTGCCGGGGGTCGCGCACCACCCGGGTTGCACGCGAAAATACATGCAGTGATAACAACGAAACAGACGATGGACCAGATGCGCATCATCGAGAAGCCTTTAACAATCAAAAGTCAGCTGCCAAAAAGGACAAAGGGCACAGCGCTTGGTAACTGCGCTGTGCCCCACTAGACGCCTTCCCTCCTGGGATTTCTTATCCCGGTATACGCGTTTGCTATCTCGTAAACGCCAACCGGTGTCACCGATTTACTCGCTGCCGCCCTCGGGCATGTGCGGAAACGCCGAGTGCGGAACGAGTAAAACGAGGTTTGGCGACCTACTTACTGTTATCGCGGAATTTGATGCTGCAACCGAAGGCCGGTTTGTAGCTGACGCTGACCGGTTTGCCTTCCAGCAATGCATCGACCGCGTCGGTAACAAAATGCTCGGTCGGATTCTTTTGATCGTTGTCGAAAGCCCCTTGGTAGGCAATTTTGCGATCTTGGCACAAGACGAAGCAATGCGGCGTGACCTTCGCACCGTAAGCCCGTGCACTGTCGCCGGTGGCTTCATAGACATAAGGGAATACAAACCCCTTGTCTTCCGCTCGTTGCTTCATGGCTTCCAAATCCTCCGCGCGGTGATTGTTGATAACCACGACCGCGACGCCCTTATCTTGATAGTTCTTGGCCAATTCATTGATCCGGTCTTCATAGGCGACCGCGACTGGACAGGAATTGCAGTTAAAAATGACAACGACGACTTGGGCTTCTTTGAACGTTTCCAGTGAAACCTCAGTACCGCAGCAGGCGGTCGCCTTGAAATCCGGCGCCGCGTCGCCGCTTTTGAGGGTCAAATCGTCTGCGCGGACGGACGAGGTAAATGCGGCGATCAAGCCCACTGCCAACCAACCTAAAAATGCACGTTTCATGTTCCTGTGCTCCGAATCTAGTTCTCTCCAGCCGACGACTCTTCCCTGCGAATGAGCCCGGTCGGTACTTACGCTATTACGGAGCGCGGTGCGGGAAAGTTCAAGGTGGGGAGGCCGCCAGCCCCGGTCAATTTGCGATAAATTAACGAGAATTCCGGGCCTTATCCGCTATCCGACGTGTACGCATCCCAATTTATTTTCAGCTTGCGCATGCGCGCCGGGTGAGAGGGTTGATCTCCAGCATAACGGCCGCGCCTTTCGGCCCTTCGACTCGGCCTTTAGTGATCGCCAAGCCCCGCTCGATATGGAGTTTAGGGATTTGATCGAGCGTCAAGAACGTTGACGACACTGGTTCAGGCACGTTCGAGTTTCCGCCAACCTGTTCGTCCTCAGCAAGGTCAGGGCCAAGCGGTGACGCCAGCCCCAACGCGGTGGCGATGTCGAGTTGCTCGCCGTTGCCCAGCAAAGCTGCTCGGTCGATCACTGCCCCCAGTTCACGAATGTTCCCTGGCCAATCGTATTCGATCAGGGTTTGCCAATCACTGGTGGTTGGTTCCACATCGGGTAGGCCGAATCGTTTGGCTGCCTTGTGCGCGCAATGAACTGCCAGCGCGGGGATGTCTTGTTGGCTTGGGAGAACGAAGCATGCTTGGCCATGAAAGGGCAAGGGGCCGGAAAATTGAAAATCGTCTATCCCAGCCTCAGCATTCGTGCGGAACCACCGGTAGCAGTCGTGGATTAAACCGTGGACAAGCGCGGAACTCGCGAGGTAGTGAGACCTCTGTGCGGCACTAAATATAGCATTGCCGGGCAACAGCTCGCGGCCAAGAACTGCTATTGTCCGTCCCAGCCGGAGATGGTGGACCCTGCGCTCCTTGCGAGATTTCAGGACATGCCGCTCATTTAACTTGAGGACGTGTTTGGAAGCTGGGAATCGGCCCAGCAGGTCCACTTTGCGGACGGCGGATTGCTCGATCAGGTCTAACAATCATCGGCCAAGTCGAATTGGTCCGCTTGTCCAGTGCACCAGCCTCAACCACGTCCAAGCGTTCCCTGTGGAATCGGCCACGTTCCCTGATACTCGGCTCGGGTCTGACGATGGGCCTTACGCTCACCTTTTTGAGCTTGATCGTGTTGATTCCGCTTTCCTCTCTGATCGTTCGGGCCGGGACGATGACCGGGGAGCGTTTTTGGGGAACTATCTTGGACCCGCGCGTAGTCGCCTCGTTTCAACTGACGTTCGGCGCATCGGCACTTGCCGCCGCTATTAATGTCGTCTTCGGATTTGTGCTTGCTTGGGTGTTGGTCCGGTACCGATTCCCCGGTCGAAGTATTATCGACGCGCTCGTCGATCTCCCGTTCGCGCTTCCTACCGCCGTATCAGGAACTGCCTTGACGGCCATCTACAGCCCTTTGGGACTTTGGATGCCAAAGTCCGCCAAGGATTGCGGAATTGGTTGCGCCGCCTGCAACAGGAACTGCGGATTACCACAGTTTTGGTGACTCACGATCAAGAAGTAGCTATGGAAGTGGCCGATCGGATTGTGGTCATGAACCAAGCGCGGATTGAGCAAGTCAAACCGCCGGTGGACGTTTTCCACGCGCCATCCACGGAGTTTGTCATGGACTTTCTGGGAAACGTGAACCTGTTCCAGGGGCGTGTCGAACAGGACCAGGTTCGCATCATTGGCAAGACATTCGCATTGGTCGAACCGCGTTCCGAACAGCCATCCTCGGCCAATGTCGATGTTCGCCCGCACGAGTGGGAAATTTCGCGCGAGGCCAACGGGGTTCCGTCCTTGGTCGCTCAAGTCCTCCGGATCAACCCGGCTGGTCCCTTGGTCCGCGTATTCTTGACCGTTGACGGCGGGATTGAGATCAAAGTCGATATGACATTCGAAGAGATGCAAGCATTGGGAATTTCCACTGGAGACACCGTTCCCATTGCGCCCCGACAAACTCGGGTATTTTATTAGCATCAATGAAAAGGAGTTACGTATGTCCGGCGGCTTCGAGGGCGTCCCCAACCCCATGGAGCACGGTCCTGCTTGGCAGGCCATCCGAGACGCGGTGCCCGGGCTCCAATTTGGCACTGTGCTGATCACGATTCATAACGGCGCCATTGTCCAGGTAGAGAAATCCGAAAAGTTTCGCTTTCCCATGGCCAGTGGACAGAAACACTTTACAATCGGCAATATTGATTAAAACTGACTAATGAGAAAGGTCGATATCGAGAACTGTATCATCGTGCGCGCCAAAGTATTCCATTGAAGTCCTTGAACGCTAGGCGTCGCACGGCCTTGTCATCAACCGACCGGATCCCCAGAGGGAAATTGTAATTGTGAGTTTTCCCTCAGATTATGTACTGAACATATTGCGGGCCGCGGTGCATGGTGTGCATTCCAATACTTCGACGGTCATTCGCCGTTATACTGCTGACCTGTTTCACAGCGTCAGCCTTCTCGCAATCGAGTTTCCAACCGCTTCAGGACAGCGGGGGATTGCCAAGTTCACTTCCCGAGCAGGCCGGTCAACATCCGCTGCTGGATCGGCAAGACGGCTCGACGAAAGGTGATCTAGTCTCCCAATTGGCCGATTTGCGCGAAGCCGTGCGGAAGCTCGAGGAGAACGTCGCTGCGCAGGATTCGAAAAAGGCCGCTGCGCCATCCGAACCGGAAAAAAAACCGGCTGCAAAAACGGATTTTTATGTGGATGCCCGGAGCGTCGGGACAAAACGGGAATCGGAACCGCCCCGATATGTCCGCAATCTGAGCAAGTTGGAAGATCCTCGCTTTCAAGACGTCAAATGGCTCGATGTGGGACTCGATTATCGTGTCCGCTACGAATATCGCGACGACGATTTCCGTCGGGCGGTGGCAGTGCTCGACCAACCATTTCTCCTGCGGACGCGGGCCTATCTCGGATTGAAGGAAATCATGGACCCCTTTCGCTTTGGCGTCGAGTTCGAAGACGCGCAAAGCGAAAACCGCTTGTTTCCCGTGGACAATCGCGACGTGAACAAGTATGAATTCATCCAAATATTTGGCGAACTGTATTTCAAGGATTTTTTCGGCACCGATCGACCGTTTCGCATTCAAGGAGGTCGTTTGGCGATGGAGTACGTCGATCGCCGCCTGATCGCCCGCAACGAATGGCGCAATACGACGAACAATTTTCAAGGATTCCGCGCGATCTTGGGCCAGCAGAAAAATGACTGGCAACTAGACCTCTTCGCCCTGCGGCCGATGGAGCGACTTCTGAGCCAACCCGATCGCGTCGATGAGGACCGCTGGTTCTTGGGTGCCATCGCCGATTGGCGTCGCTGGTCGGACATTATTACGTTGCAACCCTATTATCTAATACTCGACCAGGAACCGAGCGCCCAACGGATCGGTCGCGAAGTTCACACTATGGCCGTGCGAGGGTATGGAAACGTCGGCCAGTCGGGATGGGACTACGACGTCGATCTGGCGTTCCAATTCGGGCGCAATGGGACGGAGTTGCATCGGGCGTTCGGCTTCACCACGGAATTGGGTTACACCTGGTGCCATCCTTGGAAGATCCGGACATCTGCGTTCGTCGGTTACGGCAGCGGCGATCGAGACCCTAACGACAACGGCAATCAACGCTTTGACCGATTGTTTGGTTTCGCTCGTCCTTGGTCGGCCAACGACTATTTCTTCTGGGAAAACCTGATTGCGCCGAAGGTGCGGATCGATTTGGAGCCGATCAAGGATGTGCGTATCGACGGCGGCTATGGCACCTTCTGGTTGGCGAGTGCTACGGATTCGTGGGCCAATGCTAATTTGCGGGATCCAACCGGCGCGAGCGGCAGCTTTATTGGTCAAGAATTCGACGTTCGTGTCCGACTCAAACCGACGCCGCGGACGGATTTGATATTAGGGTACGCTCATTTCATTCCTGGAAAGTTCACTCGGAACACCAGCCGCGATGAAGATTCGGATTTCTTCTACATCGAAACGTCCGTGCGGCTATTCAAATAAATCAGCCCCGAAACATCAGCCGAATCCTCGACTCCCTCGCCCCCCTCGGCACCGTGATTAACGTAATTCGCTGACCGTAGCGTTTCGCGTCGCAGAGGCGCAAGAGGCTGCCTTCCCGTGCATTCGATTTACGCTATCGTTCCCTTGCGATAGACTATCGCACCAGGAGAGGTACGTTTCTGACCAACGGTGACGGAACAAACGATGACCGATAACCGAACCATTTTCAAGAAAATCATCGATGGCGACATTCCCGCCGACATTGTCTATCGAGATGATTTTTGTCTGGCCTTTCGCGATATTTCGCCGCAAGCCCCGGTTCACCTGTTGATCATTCCGATCAAAGAGATTCGCAGCGTGGCGGATTTGACCGCCGAGGATCAATCGCTAGTCGGTCACTTGTTTCTGGTTATCCAAAGATTGGCGGCCGAACATGGACTGCAGAACGGCTTTCGCGTCGTTACCAATTGCGGCCCCGAGGGGGGACAAAGTGTCGATCATCTCCATTTCCATCTGTTAGGCCGCCGAGCGCTGAAATGGCCGCCGGGCTGACCGACGATCGGTTAGCAACGCGGTTCGGGAAACGTTCATCGATCGCACTGACACGCGGCGTGCGTGACGACAACATCGTTGCTCGCTTCGTTGCGCTGCGCGTTGCCGTTTCATCGAAAAAGTCTCCATTCTGATCAAATCCGAACGCGGCATGTTAAGATGGAAGCACTTGAATTGACGAATGAACAGGACAGGTGCTTATACGATGCGACAACGTGTGCCTTCGATTGCCGTTTGGGCGGAACATCGTTTACCCTTGGTTTGGCTTGCCCGCATATTCCTCGCGACCGCATTTGTCGTGGGCCTGGCTGCGTGGACCAAGGCCCATCAGGACGTTCGCGATGCCACTCAGGTCCAAGAGGCGGCGAACGAATCCGACTCGGCGACTGCCGATCGCCAGGCTCTGAATCTGGCCGCGTTGGAACCGGCGCGTAATCCCGTTCGACTCCTCGCCCAACGTTACCGCCTCGATCGCGAGTTGCTGGAGCGTTACTACAACATAGAACTGTCGCCGACGCGGCACGAGCGGTTACGGCAGTTCCACCAAGAATGGCTGGAGGCGACCGCGCATCTGCCGACGGACCATGGAGACGAAGAAGCGCGGCGCAGCTACCGCCGCCTGCGCGAACAGATTTATCGTAACCTGGCCGATATCGAAGCGGCCTCGGCGCGTTGGCTGGATGTGTCACCGCTCTTGCCGTTCGCCCAATCGATCATCGCATTGGCCGAGACCCGGCAAGTCGTCAACCCGATCGACCCGACCGCTATCGCCGACACGGTGCAGCAAATTGCAACCAGCGCGCAGTTGACGCGCGAAGCAGTTCAAGACGCGGTCGCGAACCATTCCGGCTCCGTAACCTGGACCAAGGAACTGCTCGAACAAGCGGCCCAGGATTGCGACACGTTGCGCAAGTTGTTGCGCGCATGGTTCGAGTTTTACAACGCCTACGATCCAAGTTTCACCTGGTGGGTGCGCCAGCCATTCGCCGATGCAGACAAACAATTGGAAGCCTATGGCAAATCCCTCACCGATCTGGCCGCCGAACGACCGGCGGATGCGAGGCGTGGGAGCGCTGAGGCGATGGATGGGGCCTCTGGGCCGGCACCTCCCCTGCCGTTGGCAAACGGTCCAGAGTTCGGGCAATGGACGACGAGCCGCGAAACACGGAACGAGGCGCCGAATATCGAGGAGTTGTTGGCAGTCCCCACCAACCGAATGGAGCCTGTGCTGGCCCGCTACGCTGCGGATTTTGCACGCGGTGGACGCGGCAACAGCCGAGGGCGATCCGTGTCGCGCGACTCGGTCGAACGCTGGATTGCGGCAATCGAAGAAATCCCCTTCGACGAGTACACTGTCCAAGAACAAGTCGATTACTTGATGTTGCGGAATGCGTTGCAGAATCAGCACCGGCGCATGGATTTGCCGCGCGAGGCTGGGGAAGAAGTGACGGGACCGGCAGGTATTCGCGGGCGACCAATCGGCCGCGAGGCGCTCTTGGTCGAACTGCAACGAGAGATGATACCCTATTCGCCGGAAGAATTGATTGACATCGCGTTGCGCGAGTTGTCCTGGTGTCGCCGCGAGTTGACAGCCGCAGCTGCCGAATTGGGATTTGGTGACGACTGGCGGGCGGCAGTCGAGCACGTGAAAACGCTCTACGTGCCACCGGGTGAACAGCCAGTGATCGTCCGTCGTTTGTCCGACGAGGCGGTTGAATACCTGCGTGCGCACGATTTGATTACGATCCCGCCGCTGGCGAATGAAACCTGGCGAATGCGCATGATGCCCCTGGATCAACAGTTGATTACACCTTTTTTCACCGGTGGCGAAGTGGTTTCGGTCGGCTTTCCGACCCACGATATGGCGCATGATGCGAAACTGCAGAGTCTGCGCGGGAACAATATCCCATTCTCTCGGGCAACCGTTCACCACGAGTTGATTCCAGGGCACGGTTTGCAGCAGTTCATGTCCGCGCGGTATGCGACGCATCGCGGTCCGTTCAGCACACCGTTTTGGACGGAAGGGTGGGCGCTTTATTGGGAAATGCTTCTCTATGATCATGGCTTTGCCGCCACGCCCGCCGACCGAATCGGATTCATGGTTTGGCGATCGCACCGCTGCGCCCGCATTGTCTTTTCGTTGAGTTTTCATTTGGGGTTGATGACGCCCGGCGAATGCGTGGAGTATCTCGTGGACAACGTCGGCTTCGAGCGGATGGGGGCCGAGGGTGAAGTCCGGCGTTCGTTTGGCGGCATGTATCCGCCTTTGTATCAAGCGGCCTATATGGTCGGGGGGCTACAATTTCGCGCGCTCCATCGGGAATTTGTTCAAAGCGATCGGATGTCGCCGCGCGCCTTCCACGATTTCATTCTGCGGCAGGGGCGCATCCCCGTGGCGATGATCCGGTTGTTGCTGCACGACGAGCCGCTGCACCGCGATAGGGCAATCGATTGGCGATTCTATGACCAGCCTTGATGGATGGTACGTAATGCCCGCATGTAAGCGGCCGCAGATTTGCGCACACCGAAAATAGGTGCCACCCACAAAAATAGGTGCCACCCACAAATCACCGTTTGATTGATGGCCATTGAGGCGATTGGCACCAATTGCGATCCACCGCGCGCACGCCAGCAAGATTTCATTCAGAGCAGAGGGCCAATACTCCCGGCTTGCCCGGGGGTTCTTTACGTTTCTCGCTCCACCAGCACGCAGCCTCCAAATACCGGTCGAACCACACGCGGTGCCGTCGTGTCACCTTGCTGCGGCCGATGGCGTGGTTGGCGAACGAAATCGAATTCGCACACGAACCAGAAAATGTAAAAATGGGATGTCTAAACAAAATGCATAATGTGCGTATTGTGGGCTATTTAATATAATGCCTGTCCTTTTCGCTTTTCGCCTGCTTTTCGCCTTTTCGCTTTTCGATTTTCGTTTTGCAACTAGCGTGGCGGCTCGCCAATGCAGTACACGTATTCTTGCCGGTGATCCCCTTCGAAAATGCCGACGCGAAAAATGAGCCGTTGATCGACGACGGCCGGCGAGGCAAACGCGGAATCGCCAAGTTTGTTTCGCGAAACTAATTGAAACGACGACGGGTCTGCCTTGACGACGAACGTGTTTCCGCGTTCGCTGGTGAAGTACAAGTGATCGCCGGCCAGCACGGGCGAGGCGCTGACGGGACCTTCCAGACGACCTTTCCACATCTCGTGACCGTCGGCGGCCCGCCAACAAAAGACGACTCCCTGATCCGCATGGCCATACACATAGCCGTTGTTTGCGATGAGCGACTGTTCATAGCATTTGACGGCGTTTTGCCAGACAACTTGACCGGAGCCGTCGGCGCGAACGGCCAGCGTCTGCGCAGTGGGAAAACCTCCGCTGATGAAAACCAAGTCACCGTCCCAGACCATGGTGCCGCAACTTACATCCCAGCTGGCGGCAGCGCGCCATAACTCGCGTCCATTGCCAGGGTTGTACCCGATGACGGATTTACCGCCGCTGAGCAGCATCACTTCGCGATTGCCGATCGTCGTGACAACGGGCGTTGAATAGCTGGTGCATGACGGCCGCCGCACGCGCCATTGCTGTCGGCCGCTGCGCGCGTCGAAGGCCGCCAGAAAGGGGTC
>JACTND010000032.1 GCA_014584305.1 Planctomycetota bacterium
TTCCCGGGGCGGACATCGTGGTCTTCGACGGCGATTGCCAGTTCTGCCAGGCCCAAGTGCGTCGGTTGTACCGTTGGGACGGGAAACGACGGCTGGCGTTTCTGTCGTTACACGATCCGGCCATTGCGAAATTCTGTCCGGATCTGACCCATGACGAGCTGATGCTACAAATGTACGTCGTGAGGCCGGACGGTCAAACACACGGAGGCGCGGCGGCCTTTCGGTACCTCTCGCGGCGATTGCCGCGACTCTGGCTCTTGGCGCCGCTAATGCACATACCCGGTAGCCTTCCGTTGTGGAGTTGGTGTTACCACCAAGTCGCCCGGCGGCGCTACCGCTGGAATCGCTCCCAAGTCAATGCATGTGCCAACGACAGTTGCAGCCGCCATCTGGGGGGCGATCGACGCCGCGGCCAAACCAGCCAATCCGGGCCCCCCAATACACCGGCCGATTAACAACCAGATTGAGGTGAGGATCGAGTTCCCTGCGCGGGATCCGACGGGCCAATCGACCCGTCCCACGCGACTCCTACCAAATACGGATCCGTTCCGATTCGGGTTTGAACAACTTGTCCCCTTCTTTGACACCGAAGGCCGTATAAAAGGCATCGATGTTCATAACCGGCCCGTTGGCCCGGTAATGCGACGGCGAATGCGGATCCGTCGCCAAGCGGCGAATCATCTCGGCATCTCGATACTTCCGCTGCCAAACGCGGCTCCAACCGATGAACACGAGTTGATCTCCCGTCCATCCCTCAAGTTCTTCCGCAGGTTTTCCTAGACGGGACAACTTGTAGGCTTTATAGGCGATGGCTAATCCTGACAGGTCGGCGATGTTTTCGCCCAGAGTCAATTGGCCGTTCACTTTTTGGCCCGGTAAGGGCTCGTATTCCTGGTATTGATCGACCAGTCGCTTGGTGAGCGCCTCGAACGCGCGCCGATCGTCGTCCGTCCACCAGTTCTTGAGATTGCCATCCCCATCGTATCGGCTCCCCTGATCGTCGAAGGCGTGGCTGATCTCGTGGCCGATCACCGCCCCGATGCCACCGTAATTCAGCGCGTCGGGAGCATCCAGGCTGAAAAACGGCGGCTGCAAAATCGCAGCCGGAAACACGATCTCATTCATCGTCGGGTTGTAGTAAGCGTTAACCGTCTGGGGCGTCATTCCCCATTCGTTCCGGTCGATCGGCTGGCCCAGCTTATTGATCTGACGGCGATGCTCGAATTGGGCTGCTCGTTTGACGTTGCCCACTAAATCGCCCGCGACCACTTCCAATGACGAATAGTCGCGCCACACATCGGGATAGCCGATCTTGGTGTTGATCTTCGCCAGTTTTTCCTTGGCTTTCTGTTTCGTTTCCGCGGTCATCCAGGACAACTCATCGATACTTGATTCAAACGCCTGGAGCAGATTCTGGACGAGCTCGTTCATCCGCTGCTTGGCTTGCGGCGAGAAATGCTGAGCCACATAGAGTTCACCCACGGCTTCGCCCAACGCCCCGCCGAGCAGGCCCACCGCGCGTTTCCAGCGCGGCTCCTGTTCCGTCGTTCCGCCCAGTTCTTTGCTGTGCAAATCAAAATGCGCGAGGTCAAAATCGCTCGTCAAGAACGGAGCGAAATCGTCCAACACGCGGAATTGCAGATATGTCTTCCAGTCAGCCAACGTCGTCTCGACCACGATTGCGTCTAGCCGCTCGAAAAAGCTGGGCGTCATGACGTCGATTTCCTTGACATCCGGAATTCCCACTGCCGTCAAGAAATCGTTCCAGTTCACGTTGCTGGCCAAAGTGGTCAACTCGTGCGTCGCGAATTTGTTATAGGTCTTTTCCGCGTCGCGCAATTCCACGCGCGGCCATTGCGCTTCCGCCAGTCGCGCTTCCAACGCCAAAACAGTTTCCCCGGGCTGGTCGGTACGGATGCCTGCCAACTCAAACAGCCGGTTGACATAGGCTACCAGTGCCCGCCGCGCCGATGTGTATTTTGGATCTTCGGTTTTCAAATAGTAATCACGATCGGGAAGTGTGGTGCCGGACTGGACCAGGAGGACCGTGTATTGCGTGGAGTTCTTGCGATCAATCGACACAAACAAGCCGATTGGCGAACCGACGCCGATTGCGCGCAACTTGCCGAAATGCCGGATCACATCCGCGTGCGATTCAAGTTGCGCAATGGATTCGAGATCGTCAGCGATTGGCTCGATACCCTGCGATTCGATGGTTGCCTCGTCCAGGTATGATTGGTAAAAATCGGCGACCTTTTGTCCGACAGAACCGGGATTATGTTTCAAACGGGTGGCCTCATCGACAATCTGGCGTATGCGTTCGCGAGATAGATCATCCAACGCAATAAACGAACCATAGTTGGACTTATCGCTGGGGATCTCCGTCGTTCTCAGCCAGGTCCCGTTGACGTGCAGGAACAGATCGTCCTGAACACGAACGGACGTGTCAAATGCATTGCGATCGAGAATCTGACCGCACAGCTTTCCCGACAGGCCAACGGTGACGACTAAAGCAACTCTAGCAATTCCCGAATGGACCCAACGCATGCAACCTCTCCCTTGCTATTTCAAAAAATCTTTCCCAAATCCGCGATCGCGAATCGAACGTCCATTATCGTACACCGTCGGTGTTCTCGAAAGCCGCCAGCTCATGGACATAAGAATCGGGTCGCCATAGGACTCGCAAGCTAACCGACATCGCTCAATTGCAGCGCGTCGCCGTAACGGTGTTGAATCAAACGCCGCAAACGGGCGTGTTCCGGCAGTTCCAATGTAGGGTCGGCCTCGATCAACTGCATCGCCTGCAAGCGCGTGAATTCCAGTGTCTCGGCGTCGCGCGTCAAGTCGGCGATCCGCAGCGGCGGAAAGCCCGTCTGTTCCGTGCTGAACAGATTCCCGGGGCCGCGCAGCCGCATATCGACTTCGGCCAGCTCGAACCCATTCTGAATTTCGGCGAAGGCCTTGAGCCGCTCGTTGTCCCGAGGGTTGTTCGACGAACTGAATGCGCAGACGAAGCCCGGATGTTGGCTCCGCGCTACTCGGCCGCGCAATTGATGGAGCTGTGACAGCCCAAATCGCTCGGCCGACTCGATCGTCATCACTGTTGCATTGGGGACGTCGATCCCGACTTCCACGACGCTGGTGGCAACGATGACCTGCGTCTGCCCGGCGGCAAAGGCCCGCAGCGCTGCGTCTTTTTCCTCTGCCGATTGGCGGCCGTGGAGCAGATCGACGCGAAAGGCTTCCAAGGGGCCGTGCACCAACGATTCGTACATTTGTTCGGCGCTGTCCCATTGGCTTTCTTCGTCTGCATCGACTAGCGGGGCAATGACGTAGGCTTGGCGTCCTTCCCGCAGTTTCTTGACGACGAACTCCCACCACTTGTCGCGCTGGCTGGCATCGGCCAAATAGGTATGGACCGGCGCCCGCAACTTGGCGGGCATGGTCAAGGTCGAGACGTCCAAGTCGCCAAACACGGTCATCGAGATCGTCCGCGGGATCGGCGTGGCGGTCATCACCAAGTAATGGGGCGTACCGGCGCTCAAGCCTTTCAATTTGGCTCGTTGGCGGACACCGAACTTGTGCTGCTCGTCAATCACGATCAACCCGAGTTTGGCGAACTTAAGATCGGACTGTGCGATCGCTTGTGTCCCAATTACGACATCGTATTCGCCCGCGGCGATCCGCTCCCCGATTTGCTGGCGATGGCTCATGGAGCCGGTCCAGGCACAGAGCCGCACGCGGCTCCCCCCCAGCATCGCGCGGATCGTTCGTTCGTGTTGCCGCACCAGAATTTCCGTCGGGGCCATCATGACAACCTGGTGACCGTGGGCGACCGCCAACAACATAGCGCACAAGGCCACGGCCGTCTTGCCGCTCCCCACATCGCCGTGCAGCAACCGGTTCATGGGGATCGGTCGCGCCATATCGGCCGCGATTTCCTGGAAGGCGTGTTGTTGTGACTCGGTCAAGTCAAACGGCAAGCGGCACAGAATCCGCTCGCGAATTTTGGGCGTCAGCTCCAGCGGCGGCGCCGACGGATGCTGGCGCACCTCCCACCGCCGTCGAGCCAACGCTAACTGCAAAACGAACAGTTCTTGAAAGACGAGTCGTCGCTGCGCCGCTTGTTGTTCTTCGTGACTGGAGGGAAAGTGGATCCACTCCAGTGCTTGTTGGATGCCGCACAGTTGCAGCGACGCGCGAAAGGTGTCGGGAAGGGCCTCTTCTACTTGTCCGGCGCATTGTTCCACCACGCGCCGCGCTAGCCGCCGCATGTCGCGTTGTTTGATCCCCTCCGACAGCCCGTACACGGGCAACAATCCGGCTGATGGGGGGCCCTGCTGTGCATCGACAACCATCCAGCGGGGCTGCACCATTTGCAACCTGCCGCCGCGCTCCGTGACCGTGCCACGCAAAAAAAGCGTCTGCCCGACGCGAAAACGTTCGACGAGAAACGGCTGATTAAACCACACCGCGCGCAAGTAGTGGCGATCTTGTTCGAGCAACATATAGAACGTATGCCGTCCGGTCTCGGCGATCGACTGATCGACTTCTTTGACCGTGGCCACCACGCTGACGGACTGGTTGGCGGTCAGCAGTCCAAGAGGGACGATCTCGTGAATCTCCTCGTATCGCCGCGGAAAGTTGAACAGCACATCGGCCGCCGTTCGCAGTCCAAGCCGGTCCAGTGCCGGCAACCAATCGCGGCGCACCCCCGCCAGACGGCTGAGCGGCGCGAGCAACATCGGAGATTTGGTGCGGGACATGTGCGAATTACCAAAATCAAGTTGCCGATGGCGTAGCGGCAGTAAACGCCGCTTCGAGCGATCGTCTATTGCAAGTCTTGAGCATCGACATCGACCATCCATTGTACGTCCTCAGGACATTTGAGGTCGGCGGTAGCGATGCGAATGACGGATTGTAAGGACTGATCGTGTCGGCCGACAATCAGCAGGTGGTAACGCCATTTACCGCGCAAACGCTCGACCGGTGCTTTCGCTGGACCCAAGATCCGCGCGGTAATCTCACTGGTGGCCAATGTCTTCTTGATTCGCTCGGCGATACCCTGGCAGGTGTCATGCGCGGAAATGGGGGTGTCCCCTTTGACAACGACTCGAATCAACCGGCCAAACGGAGGAAACCCCGCGGACGCGCGCAGTGGCAATTCGTACTCAGCGAAGGCCCGGAAATCGTGCTGCGCGGCGGCGACAATCGCCGGGTGATCGGGACTGAACGTCTGCACCAATACTCGCCCTCCGCGCGCGCTGCGTCCCGACCGGCCAGCCACTTGCGTCACCAGGCCGAACGTCCGCTCCGCGGCTCGAAAGTCGGGCATGTGGAGCGCTGAGTCAGCGTTGATCACGCCAACCAGTGTGACGTTGGGGAAATCGAGCCCCTTGGCAATCATCTGCGTCCCCAACAGAATCTTCGTTTCGCCTTTACGGAATTTGGACAACGCCGCTTCGTGACTTCCCGGCCGTTTCATGGTGTCGGCGTCCATCCGCGCGCACGGAATATCCGGAAACAACGCCTGCACGTACGATTCCAAGCGCTGTGTCCCCAGTCCGGAAAAGCGGATCGTCTCGAATCCACAGCGCGGACAGATTTCCGGTTCCGGTGTCTCATAATCGCAGTAATGGCAAATCAGTTTCGAATCCGATTTGTGATACGTTAACGCGATGGAGCAGTCGGGGCACTGGAGCACTTCGCGGCAGCCCGGGCATTGAACGCGCGTGGAAAATCCGCGGCGGTTGAGCAGCAAGATTACTTGTCCGCCGTGATCGATGGCGTAGCGGATTTCCTGCCGGAGTTTTTGACTGATGGGATTGATTTTCCGCTTTTCCGAATAATCGGCCCGCATGTCGATGGTCGCCACATCGGGGAGCGGCAGGTCGAGCACGCGGCGCGGCAAGTTGAGAAGCCGATCGACGCTCGCCACGGCGCGGTGATAACTTTCCAGCGACGGCGTGGCCGATCCCAACACAAGCGGTACTCGCTCGTCTTCCGTGCGGCGCCGCGCAACTTCCCGCGCATGGTAACGCGGTTGTTGGTCTTGTTTGAACGACCCGTCGTGCTCCTCGTCGATGACGATCAATCCGAGTCGAGGGACTGGAGCAAACACCGCGCTGCGAGCGCCGATCACGACGTCGATTCTCCCTTCGACGATCTGATTCCAGTGCCAGGCTCGTTCGGCAGCCGTCAAATGGCTGTGCAGAACTGCCACGCGATCGAAGCGACTGCGGAAGCGCTGTCGCGTTTGAGGAGTCAGGCTGATCTCCGGGACCAGCACGATCGCTTGCCTACCAAATTCGACGACCCGTTGGATGGCGCGAATATAGACTTCCGTCTTGCCGCTCCCCGTGATGCCGAACATCAACAGCGTTTCCGGCCGGCGCGCATCGACGGCGGATACGATTTCCTCGAGCGCCCGCTGTTGATCGTCGTTGAGGGGTAGATCTTGTTCCCGCTGTTCGGTGGGGATGTCGTGCGTCCGTTGGATGACGCGCGTTCTGCTAGCGACGAGAAGTCCTTTTTCACGCAACGCATTGGCCGGACCAGGAGTGCAGCCCGCCCGTTCGCACAGTTCCTTCATCGTTAGGGCCTCGGGGCTGAGTGCGAACATCTCCAGAATGCGGCGCTGTTGCGCGCCGAGTCGCATCGTGGACGAACGTTCGGCCCAGTCGTCGGCCAGGCTGAAGAACAAAAACTCGCGCGTGCCGGCTTGTTCGCGGACGCTGGTCGGCACGATCGACTCGATCGCCGCGCCCAACGGGCAGACATATTCGTCGGCGATCCAATGAGCCAACGGCAACATGCGCGACGCGATGATCGGCGATCGATCGATCACCTCGGCGATCGGCTTTAGCCGCTGCGGTTGGATCTCACGGGCCAACGGATGGGCCGGACCGATCAGATCGACGCAATAACCCAGCAGTTTGCGCTGGCCCAGGGGCACGCGGACGCGGCAACCAATTGCCAACCGCCGTTCCAGGTTGCCGGGAACCAGATAATCGTAGGGGCCAAACGGCGGTTCGGCCAAGGCCACGCGCGCGGCCAGCCAATCCCCTTGGTCATCTAGTTGCCAGGGTTCTGGCTGGGTATCGAAAAGAGTCTGTTGTTTGTCGCGCGACATGCCGGCGTCGGTCGATCCTCCCGTTAACGAGATGCATCGATTATAGTGCGTGAGGACGAATGACGGGCAGCATTGCCCATCCACAAATTTCAGCGCAGCGAAATCCATGCGAATTGGAATACTCGGCGGGTCGTTTGACCCTATCCATGTGGGACACCTGATCCTCGCGGAGCAAAGTCGCGAACAGGCGCGGTTGGATGAAGTCTGGTTGATCCCATCCGCGGTCGCTCCACATAAACGGAGCGGGCCCACCGCGTCCGGAAAACAGCGTTTGGAGATGGTGCAATTGGCGATCTCCGGGAACGAGTCGTTTCGGGCATCCAACCTCGAATTGGAGCGGGGCGACGTCAGTTATACGGTGGACACGTTGCGCCTGTTGGTGGCGCGGCACCCCGACCACGAATGGTTTCTAATCGTTGGCGGCGACTCCGCCGCACAGCTCGATACGTGGCGGGAACCGGCGGAGGTATGCCGGTTGGCGACGCCACTCATTTATGCGCGGCCCGGTGGAACCGATGACCTTTCGGCTATTAAGCGCTTGGTATCGTCGGCAAGGTTGATCGAGATTCAATCGCAGCGCATTGTGGGACCGCTGATCGACCTGAGCAGCACCCTGGTGCGAGAACGATTGGCCCAACAGCGTTCTATTCGCTATCTTGTCCCCCGCGCTGTCGAAAAATATATCGAGACGCAGGGACTATATCGCTAAACCAAGAAACCAAAAGGACAGGCATAATTGTAAATTGCCCAGTTCCGCTATATTCTCCAGCTTCTATAAGCTTCCCAATCCAACAGAATAATTATGCCTGTCCTAAAAGGTTGTTTGGACTATAGAGTTAGGCTCCTGTCTGGCGAGCTGAAAGAGTCCAGACATGGTTGTCAGTACGTGTTTTACAGACATTGCGCCGAATCCCGCGGCTTGAGCCCTACAGTTCAGGCCTACGGTGAGTACACGGACTTTCAGATGGCAGCACTAACCGCCAACACATTGGCCATTTCGACAGCTAGGTTGTCGATCTCCGTTAAGGTGGTGCTGCCAATGTTACGAGTCAAACTCGACGTCGCTCGATTCCAAGACGCTGCGGCCCCCGCATGGCGGATCGCGCAGCCGCATAAGGAAGGCGCAGTTCCCTCCAAACGCGACTCGTTGACGTTGGAAATCGGTCTCGACAGGATTAGCGGAGTGACTTCGCCGACCAGGTTCGGCGAGTTGACGCCCGCATTAAGGGATTGCCAATAATAGGGATTTAGTCGCGCGTCCACCATCGTTTCGCTGGCAGTGGAAACACGTCGTCCAGCGGTGCTGTTTTCGTTGGATCCGTCCAATGCTGGTGGCATTTGCGTGTTTAACTGAAGGGCGATCCAGCCGACGACTTCAGCGGTGTGCTGGATTTCCTCATCCGCCGATTGTTCTTCCTCCAAATTAAATCGAGACAAATTCGCCGTCAGATTTTTCTGCCGGATGACAAACACGTCAGCGCCGGCAAAAGAGTTTCCTGTCGCCAGGAATATCGGAGCGCCGCTGAACGTCTGAGCAAAGTTCACGGTATAGTTTTGATGCGTCACCTTCCTCGGTGTGATCGCAGATTGATATACCAAGCCGCTAGAATTTCCCACGCCGGGGGTCATGGCAAGGTAGTGAATCGTTTCGTTGCCATGTTGCTGGTTGTTGGCCTGCTCTTCTTGCAATCGAATCTGGAACTGGTTGGTCTTCACGCTGCGGATGCGTGGAGCGACAACATCGGCCCCGTTGGTACTGGCGACGGTGGCAATCACGGCTGGTACGGAGTTCAGCGTTGTACCTAATGTGATCGTACGCCAATTGCTGTTCACCGTAGCGACGCCGGCGACTAGCTGTGTGCCGTCGTTCAGCGTGTGCGTACCCGCATTGACCACAAAATATCCAATTTGCTCGGCGCTATGGACACCGTCCAAGTAATTCCATTCGCGGATCTGGATCTGGAAACTGGTAGGAGTCACATTGCGGATCCGCACCGTGGCGGGATCTGTTGCATTGAATGTCGCCGGGGACACGCTGACCACCGGATTGGTAAACGTCTGGGTCAAGGTCACGGTTTGCCATTGGTCCGTGACGTTGATCACGCCAGCTTCGGCGACCAGGTTCCCGGACACGGGCGTCACCGTAATGGCCGCGTCGTTGACATCAAAAAAGATATTGCCAGTCCCTTTAACCATGATGCGCCCCGCGCTGGTGGCAATATTCGGAACGACAATTGAAGCCGAGCCATTGTTCGCCACACCGCTGGCGAGGACCGTGGAAAAAGAGCCGCCACCATCTGCAGAAAACAGAATGTCCACCAGAGGCGTGTTGATGGCCCCGCTGGAGGTACCCGAGACATTCCAGGTAACTGTTTGCGTGGAGTTCCCGTTCCACGCAGTCGCCGAATTTTGACTTGTAATACGGAAACCAGTGCCGCTATCTACGACGGTCACCGACGTATCGGCTGCATTGACACCGCCACCGCCAGAACGATTGTCCCGCACGGTCACGCGGAAGTTCAACGTGCGGTTGGTTTGCGCATACTTTTCACCGATGACGGTCGTGTTGTTGAGTACGTCCGATAGTCGTGGGAAATATCGGACGGGATTCGTTGTCGGCGACCAGGAGCGGAACAAGGGGCTAGAGCCGTTATCCGGCAGGGTTACACTTTGTTGAGGCCCCAAATCCCGCTCCTCCCAAATGTACGTCAATACGTCTTCCGGGTTGGCGTCTGAACCATTGGCTGTCAAGAAAAACGGCGTTTGGTCAGGGATCACGTAGCTTGGCCCCGCGCTGACCGTGGGAACCGAATTGCCGGTGTTGAATTTCGCCGCCGAGGTGAATCCCGGCCCAGACGACACATAGGTGCGGATTTCCTGAATGCTGATGAAATGGAAAAAAGCATCGCTATTCAATTGCAAATTGTTGGATCCGCAAATTCCCGCATAGGCCATAATGGTCGAGCCGCTGCCGGGTTCATAGGCAGTGGCCGCATTGCGGCTGCCGCTGGTGCAGCTTCCCCCGGTGCCGTTGAACGAATGGTTGGCCCCGAATTGGTGCCCCATCTCATGGGCCACATAGTCGATGTAAAACGGGTCGTTGATGGGCTGTGGTTGGCCAGTGACCCCTTTGGCCTTGTGGCCGTTGACGCCGACGACTCCCAAGAAAGCCACGCCGCCTCCGCCCGTGCTGAACACGTGCCCGATGTCATAGTTGGCGGAACCGATGACATTGTCGAGTGTCGTTTGGTTCTGCGTCAACATGGTGCTGCCGTTATTGTTCGTGTAGGGGTCGGTGCTGGGATTAGTGTAAACAACCAAATTGTTGTTCGGCACTAACTCCATGCGGATGGTCAAATCGACCTCATAGACGCCAGTCACGCGGTTGACAGCCGTGACGATCGCGGACATGCCCGCGGTGACGGTTCCACCGTGGAATTGGGTGTATTCGCCGGTGGCGCCGACCGCCAAGCGATACACAAACAGCTGATCGCCGGACGGTGCCTCTGCCATCGAAAACATCGGCCGGCAACCGCAGTTTTCATCGCCATGTGGGCTCTGTGATTTTACGACAAAGTCCTGTTTGTAATAACTCATGTAGAACTGGTCGTTCAGATGATAATACGGATCGACGAAGAACATTCCGTCCGGAGAAATAACCTGTGCATGAAATCCTTGCTCGGTGATGTCCAAGCGGACGGTGGCTGCCGGCTGATCGATCCCTTGCCCACGAAAGGTTTTAATGTTGGGAAACTGTTCAGCTAACGCTGGGTGCATGATCGGCGCTTCGACAATCTGAAACCGGCTGAGGCTGCCGTTAGGTTTGGGAAGGGCCAAAACCAGGGGGTTGCGCGCGGCCGCCGTATATTCCAATGGCGCGTCCGCCAAATGGGATCGCAGGACTTGCACGTCCAACTCGTACAGCGCAAACCGTTCCGCGAGAATCAAGTTTTCACCTGGAACAGCTTGAACCGTCGCCAAGTCCGTGGCTTGCCAGAATTGCGCGGATGGAACGGTGGCCGTCCAATCAACCGCGAGTAGTTGTCTGGCCTCCAGCGACTCGTACGACAATCGTTGTTGAAGATGCTGTTGTTTGCGGCGCGCCATGTGAGATTCTCCTCTGCTAGTTTCCGGTCGTTGGCTGCCGAATGGCCCATTCTCTGTTTGTCATCGGCAACAACTGCCGCATTATGGTTGAAGCCCAGGCTTCTGGGAACCCAGGATTTTTCCCACATTTGGCGGGTTGGGCGAGCTGAGTTTCCAATCTTTGGAGAAAGTCAGGGTCCCGCGCTTTTTTCGCGAAATGCATGTCATAAGCAGTGCTCGCCATTGTAATGGTCATACACAGCAAGTTTCCCTTTCAGGCCAGCAATGGGCGGGCCGACCGGGGAGTTAACGAAACGGTGATGTTTCCCACAATTGAATCGAGGTATATCCATGAACGTGTTCGTAACAACGACGTCTGTAGCGGCGATCGCCATCGCTTTGGCAGCGGGAATCGCCGGGGGCCAGGACCTGTTTGCTTTGGCCCAATGGAACATGCAGCAAGATGCTCAATTCAATCAGCAATGGAACCAGTTGATGGCTCAAAACCAAATGTCGCAGCAACAATTGTTGCACAATGTGATCCAACAGCACGGTCCGCAGCTCCGCGCGGAATGGCAACAGTATGTCGCGCAAACCGGCATGTCGATCAGCTTTGAACAGTATGTGCATTACTGGATCATGACGGCTGGCGGTACCAATGTGCAGGCGGGACTCGATGCCCAACGCCGACAATTTGAAGGCTGGCAAAACGCCCATCGAACCGTACAGCAAGGCTACGATAATTACAACGCTGGTTGGTGGAACAACCAGGCGCGCCAGGATGGCGTGATGCAGCGATACACCGACGGCGCGATTCGCGGGAACTGGTATTACCACGATCCGTATTCCGGGCAGATGTTTACGCATCCGTACTCCTCCGGTGCGGGTTATTATCAAATGCCTCACGGCCAACTCTACATCGATCCGACAGGACAACACTTCCTGAATCAAGGTTCCGGATGGAACCCATTGGAAATGTGGTATCGATGACCCTCGCGCACGGAAAACGGCCGAATTGAAGGTGCGAGCATGATCCGAATCCTCGCCTGTCGGCAGAACCTAGCAATCGGGCCGAGAAGAAGGAGTAGGGTGGACCTTTCCGCCCTACATTCCGTGGTGACCGCGGGCAGCGCCTGCGGCCCGTTTGCGTTTCGATCTCGCTCGAAGTGGTTGTCGTCGGAAGGAGACTTGCGGTTTGCCTCGGCGGTCGATCAAGCGACGGCGAAGATCTACCGGAGAAGGAATCCCGTTATGCCGACTCTTCCGGAGTTTACCCGGTGCAGTTACCTTCGACCAAGAAGACGATGCTTACTGGCAGATTTTCAGAGGGGATCAGAATTTCAAAAGTGTGACAAGCTCAATCGTTCAAGATCCTTCCGGAGACGTCGTCATTGTGATTGGTCAGCGGCGTTTCGTGTCTGCTCGCCCTGGATTATTGGAATGGCGGCTTCGACCGTGCGCGGCGAGTTGCCGGAGATCTTCAACTGAATGTCGTCGCGCGAATCAAAGTCGCCGTCAGGTCCGGCGGAGCGCAAGACGGCATAGTCGATTTCGGCGTCGAATCGGAGAGGTTGGTCCCAACCATCGAGGTAGCTGGTGGTAATCATGTTCGCATCGATCCAATTGGGCAGTTGACCATTGTGTGTGGCGCGATAGGACGCGAACTCCTGGGACAGAGTGGCCAAAACGGTTTTCGTTTTTTCCGATTTGACGCGGTTTTCATGGACTAGGGCGCGGTGCGCTCGTTCCGAGTGTTTATGCTGCGCATGTTTCACGCCGACGAAGATCAGTCCGGCCAACAGCGCGGTCCCCAACAGGCTGATTGTAAAACCCGCTGTAGCCAAACGCCTCGGCGAGCGTCTCAAAGCGATGGCATTGAACAAAAGCGCAATTGGGGACAAGACTCCGGCCGTAACGACCCCCAAGAGACTCAACGGAAATCCAAAAAAAGCCCACCAGTTCCAACGATTCCTTGGTCGCGGTGGCGCGTCGAACCCAATGTAAATCGGCTGCGGTCCACGCCGTTGATCAAAGGGAATGTGGTAACTCATTTGAATACTCATACGCGGTTCATTTTCGTTGTCGATCGCTCGGAAACCGATCAATGGGGCCGTATTCGAAGGTTGCCGCGGAATCTTAGAAGCAAAATGTGAAGGACCGCCAATTCTCTGGGCCCGCCAGAGGTAAAACCGCCTGGCATTGCCGAGTTTGCGCGCCTCGACCGAGCAGAACCCAACGCTGCCGGTCCTGTTTTCTAGTCTGGCGGTTCGCTGCCAATTTCCCGAGTAGGTTGTGCGCGGACCTGCATAGAACTTGTAATTTTCGCGGAAATATCCCAAGATAGGTGCCTCAATTCGCCGGAGGGTAAGCGAATGGCTAGCGGCCACACTGGAAATGTGGTGCCGGGTAACCGGTTGCGGGTTCGAGTCCCGTGCCCTCCGCTTTTGATCTTGGTGAAATTTGGCAAATCGCTAGATTAATTCCATTCAGGACCTTGAGAGTCGCCTCGCATGGCTACCTTCAGGGCCGTGTCCGATCCCTTGCTGCGAGATGGAACGATGAACAGCATGACTCTCTCGGAAATCGCCCAATTGGTCGGCGGACAATTGTCCGGTGAACCCGAGTTGCAGATCACGGGCACAGCAACCCTCGGCAATACTCAGGCAAACACGATTACGTTTGCTACCAGCCAGAAAGCCTGGGATCAATTCGTCGAGTCAGCGGCGGCCGCTGCAATTGTATCCGGGACGGTACCCGGCGGAATGCGTCCCTACATCGCTGTGGCTGATGCCGAATCGGCCTTTGCGCAGGTGGTTGCCGTGTTCCGGCCGCAACTGGCCCGTCGCCGGACAGGGGTCAGCGCACAAGCCTGGATCGATCCCACGGCGATCATCGCCGATGACGTGGATGTCTATCCGGGAGCATTTGTTGGGGCCAACGTGCAGATCGGTTCGGGTTCGACGATATTTCCGGGGGCGGTCATTCTGGAAAACTGCACGTTGGGATCACAGGTTACCATCTTCCCCAATGCGGTGCTGTATGAAAACACGGTGGTCGGGGACCGGACGATTGTTCACGCCGGAGCCATCATCGGCGCATACGGCTTCGGGTATAAAACTCGCCAAGGGACGCATCATTTGGTTCCTCAACTCGGCGGGGTCGTCATAGGTAGCGATGTGGAAATCGGCGCGAACACGGCGATCGACCGGGGCACGTACGATGACACGCGCGTCGGCGACGGTACCAAGATCGATGACCTAGTAATGATTGGCCACAACTGCCGGATCGGAGCAAGGAACCTTCTCTGTTCCCAAGTCGGCATCGCCGGGAGTTGTTCGACTGGAGACGGTGTCGTGATGGCAGGTCAAGTCGGCATCGGCGATCACCTCGCTATCGGCGACCGCGTGGTACTAGGCGCCAAGTCCGGAGTCATGCACTCGATTCCAGCGGATCAAGTTTATTTGGGTATTCCTGCCATTCCGGTTCGTGAACAAATGCAGGTCCACGCTGCCACGCATCGCTTGCCGGAGATGCGCAAACAACTCAAGGAACTGCAGCGCCAAGTGGACGAGCTAAAAGGACGATGGGACGAGACCCATCATGCCGAGCAGATTGCCGAAGCGCCGCCATCCAACAGCACGAACCTCGCAGTCGATCAAGTGACTCGAGCGGCGTAACGGAACGATGGCAGTGGCGGGCAACAAAGAGCGCATCGGATTGATCGCAGGTTGGGGCGACTTCCCGATCGCAACAGCCGAACAGATCGTCAGGGCAGGACATGACCTGATTGTTATTGGAATCCGCGATCATGCCGACAGGCGACTGTCCGAATTCGCTGCGGAATACATCGAGTTGGGGCTTGGCCGCTTCGGCGCCGCGGTCCGCTTCTTTCGTAGGTATGGTGTGCACCGAGTGGTCTTGGCGGGGAAAGTCTTCAAGACCAGAATTCTGGTACGCTTTGCCTGGTTGAAGCATTGGCCGGACTGGACGTTTTGGCGTTATTTTTACCGCCATTTTTGGACCGGCAAGCAGGCCCGCAACGACGATTCACTGTTGTTGACCGTCACACAATTGTTTGCTGAACATGGGATGGAATGTATGCCCGCCACGGATTTCGCTCCGGAACTGCTCGTGCCGCCGGGGACCTTAACTCGTCGCAAACTGACGGACCTCGAACGAAAAGACATCGAATTCGGTTGGCGAATCGCCAAGGACATGGGTCGGCTGGATATCGGCCAATGCGTATGTGTGAAAGGGCAGGCGGTTCTCGCTGTCGAAGCGATCGAAGGAACCGACGAGTGCATCCGGCGGGCGGGAGCACTCTGCGCTGCGGGGGGGATTGTCGTCATCAAAGTTGCCAAACCGCAACAAGACATGCGTTTTGATGTGCCGACGATCGGCATTGGAACGATTGAGTCGATGCGCGCCGCCGGTGCTCGGGTTCTCGCGATCGAGGCTGGTCGAACCATCGTCTTGGACCAACCAGCCGTCATCGCGGCCGCCGATCGCCACCACCTCACCATCCACGCCACCACCTAACCCCACCCAAACCCAAAAAGGACAGGCATTATCAAAAAGGACAGGCATTATCAAGAATAGTGGATTTCCCGGGAAATTGCACAAAAAGGCCAATTGCGAAGCCCACCTTGCCAAGCAATTCCCATCAGAGCCGGCGATGTTTAAGGCTGCTGATCATTGGGTTCGCCATGGGAGTAGACGCGAACAAAAGGCATCAAAGGGTGGGAGCTGCCGCCCCCAATAGGCAACCGGCGGCCGACGGTAGGGCCAATAGCGGAAAATCGCATCTCAAGGCGATGAAAAGGCAACGGTTCCACGGTAAATGCATGTGCATAAAGATGCCTGTCCTTAAAATGGAGGCAGCACAATTATGCCTGTCCTTTTAAAGTTAGGAGGAGGTGGGAGACGGGAAGGGCGAAAATCAGAGAATCGACGATGTCCAGGATGCCGCCCAGGCCGGGAAGCCAAACACTAGAGTCTTTGGTTTGAGAATCTCGTTTCAAGAACGATTCCGCCAAGTCTCCAAACATTCCGGCCAACGTGACCAAGGTTCCGTATATGATGACGAACCACCAAGTCGGCACGAATTCGGTCAGGCAACGAGGGCCGATCAACAGGAGTACTAAACCGGCACCGAGAATGCCTCCCACCAATCCACCAATCATTCCTTCGATCGTCTTCTTGGGACTTAGCGTTGGCGCCATGCGCGTATGTCCCCAGGTCTTGCCAACAAAATAGGCAGCGACATCTGAGAACTTGACCGTAACTACGACGGCCAAAAACGCGACCAATCCCCCCCCGTTGTCGCCCGATTGTACTCGGTGCTCTACCAAAAACGCCAATGGCATCGTCAAGTAGAATACGCCCAATAAATGTCGGCCCAATCGATCGGTCTGGTGAGTCACCGACCCAAATGTCCCCATTTCGGCGGCGAAAAAGAGGACCAGTACGATTAGCAGGCCCAACAACCAGCCATCGAAAGGGCCCTGAAACCAAATATCAGCCAAACTTGGCCACCACAATTTGAAACTTGCAGCCGCTCCGACAAATACGGTTAGAACTACGAACAACCCAAAACGGACCGGCGCGATCGATTGCCGCCACATGGTTGCCAACTCGCCAGCGGCCATTCCGGCGGCAACTACACCAACAACCGACAAAATGAGTCCCGGGCGGTTGACCCCGTCCGTGCGACCGAGGTAATAATCCAGCCAGATGAGCAGCAGCAGCGACGACACAATCACGGCCGCCGAAATCAGTCGTTTAGTCAGCACGAAAGTCCTTCAAAGGTCGCCTCCCTAGTCCGCGCAATGGCACCAATCTGTGTCTTCCTGGACGCTCGAACCTCGCGCGCTCGCACCAGCTATTGTAAGAACTCCCTTGCAGGTCGTTCAGTACCCCCGTGGCGGGAACAGGCGGCCCTGTTCATTCACGACGCCTTCGCGTCCAGACACATTGAGTTGGTTTCGCACGTTGATCCCGGATTCGCGTTTGCCCACGGAAGTTACGAGGCTTCTTGCCACTGCGGTAAACGCCCCATTGACTTCGTTCATACATGGATTTTATGAAAAACACGGCATCTCATCGCGAGTAATATGAAGCTGTCTTGGCCGTCGCTTCCGAAGCGGGCCACCTTGACCTACTTCTCCGCGTTGTCTCAAGCTCGAAAATCATCGACCGGTCAGGCCGATCCCAATCCGCCAAACCGGCGCTGCCGCGCTGCAAAACTGCGGATTGCCTCGTGCAAATCGGCCGCCTCAAACTCCGGCCACGTGCGGGGCGACACCCAGATCTCGCTGTAACTGATCTGCCAGAGAAGGTAATTACTTATTCTCTGTTCTCCGGCCGTGCGAATCAACAGATCAGGATCCGGCATATCACGCGTATCCAAGTATTCGGCGAATACGGATTCGTCCAGCTCATCCACCAGGAGTTTCCCATTCGCCACATCGCTGGCAAATTGCCGCGCAGCGCGGACGATCTCATCGCGACCACCGTAATTGATCGCCATGCAGACGTGAATCCTCGATTGCGATGCAGTGGCCTCGACAACCTGTTGCAACCGCGCGTAAATATCTGACCGCAGTTCATCTATTCGTCCGATCACGCGCAGATGCACGCCATTGTCGATCAACGATTGTTGTTCGGAGTCGAGATAGAACGCCAACAATTCCATCAAGAAGTCGAGTTCTTCCGGCGGACGCTTCCAGTTCTCCCGGGACAAGCAATACAGGGTCAAATAATCGACTCCCAATCGCACGCATTCTTCAGTAACGCGGCGGACCGTTTCAGCGCCACGGCGATGACCTTCGATGCGTGGCAAGCCTTGACGCTGTGCCCAACGACCGTTTCCATCCATGATCATGGCGATATGACGGGGAAGGCGTTGGCGAGGGATCTCGCGCAACAACTGCGCCGCGCCGGCCGATGTCAGCGCTGTCGAATTCACCGTATTATCGGGCCGTGTCATGAATATTGCCGCCGCGACTAGCGTGGCGCTCGATCGCGCTTCGAACCTACCATATAAAGACCCGGCAGAACAAGCAGTTACTCCGTTACAAAAAGTGTTTGGCGGCGATCGGGACCGACCGAAACCCACTCCACGGGGCAACCGGCGTGCTGCTGTATGCGGTGAATATAGTCACGAGCCTGGGAAGGTAAGTCCTGTAGGGTGCGGGCTTGGGAGATGTCCACCTGCCAACCGGGAAGCGTCTCATAGACGGGTTGCACTCGTCTAAGGGCTTCGGCCCGGCCCGGAAACGAAGTAATTCGGCGACCATCCAATTCGTAAGCGACACAAACCTTGATTTCCGGCAACACACTGAGCACATCTAACATCATCAACGCGATGGCATGAACGCCTCCCAAGCGACGCGTGTAGCGCACTGCCACGGCATCGAACCAGCCACAGCGCCGCGGCCGTCCGGTGGTGGTCCCATATTCTTTGCCGGTCACGCGAATCTGCTCTCCCAGTGCATCGTGCAACTCGGTTGGGAACGGCCCACCCCCCACGCGGGTGCTGTACGCCTTGGCGACGCCGACCACCTTATTGATCCAGCGCGCGGCGACGCCGCTGCCAGCTGACACGCCGACCCCGGAGCTATTGCTGCTGGTTACGAAAGGAAACGTGCCGTGATCAATGTCGAGTAACGAGCCCTGCGCGCCTTCAAACAAGATTCGTTTGTTGGCCTCCGCCGCATCGAGCAGATAATTCGTCGTGTCGGCAATATATGGTCGCAACCGCGCCGCATAATCTTGAAACTCGGCCTCGATTGCGTCCACATCCAACTCTATTCGGTTTCCCCCCGGCATGGATCGCAACATGGTCCGTTTGACTTCGGCAATTCGATGCAGGCGATCGTTGAAATCCGCTTGGTCGAGGTCGCCGAGCCGAATGGCCAAACTGCGGCCAACTTTGTCTCGATAGCAGGGGCCGATGCCGCGCAAAGTAGTCCCGATATTGTCCTCGCCTGGACTGGCCTCATGCCACAATTGGTCTTCGCAGATATGCCAAGGCATCACGACATGGGCGCGGTCGCTGAGCAACAACCGACCGGGCATCTCGACGCCGCGCGCGACCAAGGAATCAATTTCGCGCAGGATCGTCTCGGGATGAATCACGACGCCTGCGGCCACAACATTCACCGCGCGCGGGTTGAGAATGCCGCTTGGTATGTGGTGCAATTTATACACCTGGTCGCCGACAACGACCGTATGGCCGGCGTTGGCACCCCCCTGATAGCGGACGACAATCTCATGATGCTCTGTCAGCAAATCGACCAATTTCCCTTTGGCTTCATCGCCCCATTGCAATCCAATGACGCTCGTTCCCGGCACGCTCGGCTCGTCGGTTCGTGTTAGAGTTTCCCAGTGGCAAACCCGAAAGTGTACGCCGTTGGTTGCCGGGTGGTCAACGGCTGGGTCGTGGTCTTCCGATGGTGCATTTTCCAATAGACGACCGCCGCTCGGCGAATGATAATGGTGGTCTGGGGTTCCCGATAGTCCAGAGTGGACCTAACGGGAAGTTTTCGCGAAAGAGCCGTGGTACCACGCTATGCACCGCAAGTGCTTTGACCATTTCATCGTCCGAGCGATTTTGGCCATCGCCGTCAGCGGCGGAGTCTTGGGTCTGCGGCCAACGCCCGCCCAGGAAAAAACGTCGGGCGCCACCGTGCGCGGACGCTTTGTATTGCCAGCGGATTGTGTTGCCTCGATCGCGCTGCCGACGCTTCAGATAGAATTGGTCGAACTGGTTGAAGCTCCAGAACCACCATGGCCTGAGAACTACCAGCAGCTCACCGCCGAGCAGCGACAGCGGTGGTGGAACGAATATGTTGCGTCGGATGCCGGCCAGAAATACCTCGCCACGCGGAAGCAATTGGCGGAACAAGCGCGGACCCTGCGCATTCGGCCGGAACCTTCGGGCGACTTTGTGCTGTTCGACGTGCCCGCCGGCGCTTGGGAGCTGTTCGCCGATGAAACATGCCGACTGGAAGCCTTGACCTATCGCGTCAGGCTATCGGCGGAAATCACCATTGGTCCGCAAGTGGAAGAAATCCAGCTTGGCGAAATCGGGCTCGATGTGCGGCGCGCCTTGCAGGCCGACGAGGCCGCGCCGGATTTGCAGGCGAAGACGATTGCCGAGGAGGTGTTTTCGGGCGAAACATATCGCGGCCGAAGCCTACTCGTGAGTTTCTGTGGTCCGCCATTCGAGCACGAATTCGCATTTCAACGTCGGGTCCTGGCCGCGTACGAGTCGCTAAAGGTCATCCAGCCCATGGATTTGTTGATTGTCTTGGTGACACCCGAAAAAGAGAGTTTTCAAGGGTTCGTATGGGAGCATGCCGGCGCGGGAGCCCATTTCGTGTGGGTGGCCAACCTGGATGAGCCGATTTGCCGGGATTTTGGCGTGACTGCGCTGCCAAGCTTGTGGCTCATCAACTCCCGCCAACGCGTGGCAGTTACCGACGAACAATTTGGGGATGCCCTTCGCTCTGGTCGGTCGATCGAGGACGCGGTCAAAAACGCCTGGCAAATGCGAGATGGAGTCGACCTCGGCCGGCAAGGTCAATGAAATCTGCGCTAAGATTTCGACTCAAAAATCCATGACCCTAGCATTAACATGGCGATGCGGGGGCATAATTTCTCCATAGTTCGGCCAGCCGTGGCGTTCACAGCTTCTTAATACTCCCAACATAAAAACCACACATTTCACCCATAAATTGTGCGGGCGAAGTGGGCCTGCAGGTGCTCACGGCAACGAACATGGTCTGGTTAGCACGCATTAGGGAGAACGGTTTATGTTGACTCAGGGGCGCGTCCAGCGCGGGTTTACGCTCATTGAATTGTTGGTGGTCATCGCCATCATCGGAATTTTGGTAGGTTTGTTATTGCCGGCAGTTCAATCGGTGCGCGAGGCAGCACGGCGAACACAATGTCTCAACAACATGCGGCAATTGGGAATTGCTCTTCACAATTACGAAGGGGCACACAAAACGTTTCCGGCGGCGCGGACGGCACATCCCGATGGATCGAAGACCAAGACGATCCCTGCCGCCCGAACCAATGGTGGCTCGGGTCAAAAGTCGCAGTTTCAATCGTGGCCCACATTGATTCTGCCTTATATCGAGCAATCGAATGTCGCTGACATCTATGACTACAAGGCTCCGTGGTATGAAGTGGTTAATGCTGCTGCAATTGCAGTACAACAACCGGTGTTCTTGTGTCCGTCGGCTCCCTCGGATGCGCGATTTGACAACTACCATGTGATCAATGCCGCGGCCGGTGACTACGGCTCCTTGAATGAAATCCGGACAAATGTTTACATAAACGAAATGAATCCGCCGATAAACCCGGCGCCGCCGATCTCGGCTCGGTTGGGAGCGTTGACGAGTTACATGAATACCAAGGTTCGCGACATCACGGATGGCACTTCGAACACGATCTTTTTGGCTGAGGCCGCCGGACAACCCGATGCTTGGACTGCTCGTGGCCGGATGACAGCCACGATGTTCGCGCAGTACACGGGCGACAAGGTGGTCCTGTGGAATGGCCAGTACGTCGTCAACGACGGTTGCGGCTGGGCTGATCCCAATTGCGGTTTCAGTGTGGACGGCGCCTCACAAAACGGTTTGATACATCAGGGGCCCCGTTTGATGAACGCCATCAACGCCAGCGAGATTTTCTCGTTCCACAAAGGTGGTGCAGCGTTTGTGTTCTGCGATGGCGGCACACGCTTCATTCCGGAGACGACAGACAATCGCGTGTTGGTCTTCCAAATGACGCGCGCCGGTTCGGAGGTCGCGAACGTCGAACAATAACCGGATGTGGGTGGCGGCCTGGTAGGCCGCTCATCCTCACACGGATCGCTTAATTCATTCGGGACGGGCGCGAAGAGTAACATTCTCGCGCCCGTTTTCGTTCGGACTGGTCAGCGTTGGAATATGTCGTGAGGGGGGGAGATCTTCATGTCAGTTAGAGCTCAATTGTCGTGGTCTGGTGTGGTTTGGTTCGTCGGGATGTGGCTGGTCGCCTCGGCGTCGGTTTTGGCTCAACCAGCAGTGACGCTGCATCAGGTGATTTCAATCCCCGGAACAGCGACCGATCGCTCTCAATTGTCCGAGGAGATTTTGCCCGGTACGCCGCACAACCAGTTCGGTGGTGTTTCGGCTATCGAATGGACAGGAACAGGCGACGAGTATTGGGTTCTCCCCGATCGCGGTCCCAGCGACGGCGCCGCTAACTACCATTGCCGAGTGCATCGCGTGCGCCTGCCGCTGGGCGAGGGATCGCGGCAGCCCGAAATCTTGGAGACCATCATGTTGGTCGATCAACGCGGCGCGCCATTTTTAGGCTCCAGCGCGATGTTCGTTGCGACCGCCGATCAGATGCGGCGGCTGGATCCCGAGGGGCTTCGGTTGGATTCTGCCGGCAACTTTCTTATTTCCGACGAGTATGGACCGCAGGTAATTCGATTCTCACGGTCGGGAAGGTTTATTGAGGA
This sequence comes from Planctomycetota bacterium, assembly GCA_014584305.1. Classification (GTDB taxonomy): domain Bacteria; phylum Planctomycetota; class Planctomycetia; order Pirellulales; family Pirellulaceae; genus BJ22. Next base: position 22,740 of record JACTND010000032.1, read on the forward strand.
ACTTCCAGTCCCCAGTGCGTTTCCGATCGATAACCCTTCGGCCGACGCCCAAGAGGAAGATGCCAACAACCAGAAAGGGCGACGATCGAATCGGGGTATGGAAGGTCTGGCAATTTCGCCGAACGGAGAAAGTTTGGTCGGGTTGATGCAAAGCCCTTTGTTGCAAGACGCCGAACGAAATGCTTCTGGCAAAGCTGTGGGGTTGAATTCGCGCATCTGGCGGTACGACCTGCGCCGTGGCATTCACCAGCAATTCGTGTATCGACAGGACCACCGCGACCATAAAATGCATGAAATCTTGGCTCTCGACGACATGCACTTCCTCGTGATTGAACAGGATGGCAAGGCAGGCGAGAATGCCGCCTACAAAAAGATCGTCAGCATATCCCTGCGCGGCGCGACCGAAATCGCCAATGAAATCGTGTTGCCACCAGGCGATTTACCTGCCTCGATTCGCCCAGCCAACAAAACCGACTTTATCGATTTGTTGGCCCCGGAATTTGGATTGGCGGGTCCCGCGATGCCGGAAAAAATTGAAGGGCTCTGCTGGGGCCCGCACCTTGCCGATGGCCGACGGCTGCTCGTCGTCGCTACCGATAACGATTTTAAGAGCAACCAGGATAGCCTGTTTTACTTCTTCGCCGTCGGCGAACAGTAGTCACGACGGAAGTTGTTGCGTGTGTGCCGTTCGTCGGGCGGCACCGACACGCGGCGTCAACCATGGCTGACCTGCGAATTCTGACGTCGATCGGCTACTGCTGCGAGGAAGCCGCCGTGGTACACTGGTGGGCTTTGTGCCACGGTAATTGATGGATTCTGGGAACCGCTATGCCCACGGATATCGAAATCGCCCGGCAAGTGACCTTGCGCCCGATTGTGGAAGTTGCTGCACAGTTGGGCGTTCCGCCCGATGCGTTAGAGCCGTATGGCAGGTACAAAGCCAAACTCCCCTTGCATTTAATTGATTCGGCGCGTGCGGCCCGCGCCAAGCTGATTCTGGTTTCGGCCATTTCGCCCACACCTCCGGGCGAAGGCAAAACGACGATGAGCATTGGCTTGACACAGGGGTTGAACCGCTTGGGCCTGCGCGCGACAGCCGTATTGCGAGAACCGTCCTTGGGCCCCGTATTCGGTCTAAAAGGTGGCGCTACGGGTGGTGGGTTCTCACAGGTCTTGCCCATGGAGGATATCAACCTCCATTTCACTGGAGATTTCGCGGCCGTAGAAAAGGCCCACAACCTACTGGCGGCCTTGATCGATAACGCACTGCAAACAAAAGAACGCGTGCTCAACCTCGATCCGCGCACTGTCACCTGGCGGCGCGTCATGGATATGAATGATCGGGCGCTGCGACATATCGTGGTGGGGCTGGGAGGGACAACCGGCGGCATGCCTCGCGAAACCGGTTTCGACATTACGGCCGCCTCAGAGGTCATGGCCATCCTGTGCCTGTCGCAAGACCGCGAGGACCTGAAACGCCGGTTGGGAAATATTTTTGTCGGGTTCACCTTTGATCGGCAGCCAGTGTATGCCCGCGATTTACGTGCGGCAGGAGCGATGGCCCTGCTCCTGAAAGATGCCATTAAACCGAATCTTGTCCAGACCTTGGAAGGGAATCCCGCAATCATTCACGGCGGCCCGTTTGCCAACATCGCGCAGGGCACGAATACGATAATTGCTACGCGCATGGGCCTTTCGTTGTCGGACTACGTCGTCACTGAAGCTGGCTTCGGGTTCGACTTAGGAGCGGAAAAATTCTTTGACATCAAATGCCAAACGGCGGGATTGAATCCTGCGGCCGTCGTGATGGTGACGACGTTGCGGGCCTTGAAGTATCACGGCGGTGCGAACTTGAAACAGGTTGCTGAGCCGAATCTCAATGCGCTGCGCAGCGGATTAGGGAACCTGGATAAACACCTGGAGAATATCGCGCGGTTCGGCGTGCCGGTTGTGGTGGCACTCAATCGTTTTGCCGCGGACACGAGCGCCGAGCTGCAGTATATAATCGATCATTGTCGCCAACAGGGTATCTCAGCGGTGGAAGCCAACGTCTGGGCTAATGGAGGAGCGGGAGCGGTCCAATTGGCCGAGCACGTTCGCGAATTGGCCGAGAGACAAGAGGTCCGTTTTCGGCCACTGTACGAATGGTCCTGGCCAATCACGCGCAAGATCGAGACGATTTGCCGAGAAATCTATGGCGCGGAGGCGGTCGATTACTTGCCACGGGCTAAGGCCGACTTGAAATCGATCGGCCGCCTGGGACTGGATGGACTCCCCGTGTGCATTGCCAAAACGCAAAAATCGCTGTCGGACAATCCGGAATTGCTAGGGCGTCCCAAAGACTTTGTTGTCACCGTTCGTCAAATAGAAATCGCCGCCGGCGCCGGATTTGTCATTCCCATTACCGGTGAGATCATGCGCATGCCCGGTTTGCCAGATCACCCTGCGGCGGAAAGGATGGATATCGATGCCGATGGCACGATCACAGGACTGGATTAAAGGCGGAGAACGATGAAATTGCCCAAGAATGTACTAGGAACAGAGTTGCAACCCTGTTGCTTCTCACCATGCACGGGGTTCTTCCGCGACGGATATTGCCGGACCGGCATGGACGACGAAGGACTGCATTTGGTGTGCGCCGAGATGACGGCGGAGTTTTTGGCGTTCAGTCGATTCCAAGGGAACGATCTGATTACTCCCGTCCCAGAATTTGATTTTCCAGGACTGCGCCCAGGGGATCGCTGGTGTGTTTGCGTATCGCGCTGGAAGGAGGCCCTTGACGCCGGGGTGGCTCCTCCGGTCGTCCTCGAAGCGACCCATATTTCAACGCTGGAATTTGTGGAGCTGGAGCACCTTCAATCGACGATGGAACCTTGAGCTTCGACGCCTTCACGAATCGACTATTTGACAGGATACGACCAAACGAGGCCTTGGTCGCCCCCCGCCAAAACCTGACGCCCGTCGGCGGAAAATGCATGGCACCGGTAGGCCCCGCGCGGAACGATGTACGTCGCCGTCCGTTCTCCATTGAGGGCATCGTAAAGTTCTAATCGATGCGCGCGGAGCAAAGCAAACCGCGTGTTGTCCGGACTCCAAATCATCGTTCCGCGAAGAGTGCCGGTCGTCTGCACACATTGACCGCTGACCGAGTCAAAGATCGCATGGCTCTCTCCATTGCTGCTGCGCAGTAATCGTTTCCCATCCCGAGAAAATGTCAGCGTAATGTCTTCCGAATCCAAAATGAATCCGCCAGTCAGCTCGCGTTCCCAGATTGGATTGTTGTTGGACGTGTCGAAAAGTGCCAACGTGGGGACATCAAAAAAATCCAAAGCTGGTATAACCCATTCGGACCCATCCGCTTCCTTTTGCGGAAGCCGCCGACCCGCGACTGCTAACCGCGTGCCGTCGGCTGATACCGCGACTGCGGCGATGCCGGCCTGCTGCCGTGACCATTCGCTGTCGATCCATGAAAACGATTGGCCAGCACCATTCGACCAACCGATGAGGAAGACGCCGGGCTCGCCCCCCAAGACCGGAATTCCTCGTTGATTGTCGGCTGATCGATCGGCGTGTTCGGACATCGTTGGTTTTGGTTCAAAGTAAACTCCCCACACCAGAATGCGGCCAAACTCATCGAGCCGCGCCGATTGGATTTGAAAGTCAGTGAATGCCAGAGGCGGTCCTTCGTACTGCTGCCATGTTTCCTTTCGGCTCCAGAGGCTAAAGCCAACCGCCTGCCGCCACAACTCGCCGTAATCTCGGGCTACGCAAACGCTGCGGTCGCGAAAGGCAATGGCGACGAAGTTGCCGGCATCCCACGGGACGCGTTCCAACGATGCCTTGATCGGCGCCAACTGCGGCGTCGCGATGAACTCAATGGTGGTGGCGATGTCGAGCTGCGAAGAAACGTGCGGACCGCGGCTCACGACGGCCACTTCCTGGCTGGCATCGTCGGCCGCCAAACCCAAAACCTCGTCTCCAGCAGCGCGAAAGGTCGCGCTGGCTCCGGTTGGTAATAAGAGTGGATTAAACAAAAACCAAACCCCAACAAACCAACTGATTGCCAACGCTACGCCCGGGGGATTGCGCCGCAACAATCCCCGTCCAAAGCGACGGTAAACCGGCCAGTGTCGTATGATTTGCACGGCGCCAAGCCAAAGCTGCCATGGGACTATCAGAGCCAAACTGGTCATCCATTCCGCAGGGACAGCGTTCTCCAGCCACATCATGGCGGCGATCGGCGCCGTGGCAAAGAAACAAGTCAATTCGATGGGAATGCATCCCAAATCCAAACCGCGAGCGGCGAGTTCTCGTTTCCGATCGCGCCACGCGCCCGCTCGAATCATCCGAGACAACTGTGCGGCGCGGCGCGGTAATCGTTGCCAACCTGTCAGAAACAAGCCCACGCCTGCTGAAACGTACAACAGCATCGTCTGTTGCAAGCCATGCAAAGTGCCATCCTCCAGTTGGAAGTAGTATGCCCAAATAATGGATAACGCTTGCACCACTGCCCACATGCGAAAGAACAGCGCAAACCAAAACGTGTTCACGCCGTCAGCAACGGGAACGGCAGCATGGGAGGGACGTGTTTGTCGGTGAATATCGAATAACCACCGATCGAGGCGAGCGGTCATCCGCTTCAGCAATCCGAAAAGCCAGCCGGTCAGAGACGCCTTGGCGGGTTCCGAGAAAGTCAAAAAGTCCAGCAGATCGCGAAGAACTTGGGCAACCAAATCTTTGACATCGTCGAATCGACCACGATCCTTTCCCAACGCACAAAGTCGAGCAAAGTGTTTCTCTTGCACGGCGGACTCGCCAACATCCGGCGCGAACCCCGTACTCCGCGGAGCCTCTGAGGAGGCTCGGTAAACAAAGAGGTCGCGACCATGATAGATCGCTAAATAGGATTCCCATTGCGTATAGGAAATGCCTGGCCCGCGGCCACCCAAAGCCGCGGAAATTGGAGGCAGAACACGCACGATGTCCGGGTAGCGTGCCATGAGTCGTTGCACCTCCCATTCCGGAGGGAACGAACCGGTGGCGTCGCCGACCAAATGAATGACCGCATCACATTGCCGAATGTAGTCATCCAATTTCTCCAGCGTCGTGCCACCGGAAACCAAGAAATCTTCTTGGACCTTGACATCGACATTGGGTCGATTGAGACGTCCCGCCATTTCCGGTCGATACGACCCGAACTCGCTCGTCACCGCCGACAAAAAGATTCGTTTATGCCCAGACCCCATCCCCCAAGTATAGCACCCCAACATAAGGACAGGCATTATTATTGCCATCGCGATTGTTGACGGCATTTTGATCGGCGTTAGAGCGGCAGAGCCAGGACCACAAAGCGAGGAACGGCAATTGCATGCCGTCAGACGTTAATAATTGGGATTCGGCTGTTTGACTCGCTGGTAATCAAGACATGACTTGCAGGTTGTCGCAGCCAAATTGACGAGATCACCCCTTTATCAACTGGTTTAACGAGAAACGAAGAAGCTATCGAGGCAATCGTATGACTTGCTCTTTCATTGCACTATTCTTTTCGTTTCAGTGGCACGAGATTGTCCAAATGGTGTCGGCCCTTTCGTTGGGCCAGTTCGCTCAGACGGTCGCGAGTTGAGGAGAAGAAACTCCCGCATAGCTTTTTCGC
>JACTND010000021.1 GCA_014584305.1 Planctomycetota bacterium
GCCTACGCGACCGGCCCCGCGCTGGCGATGTTGTTGGACGAGTTGGAACCAGGCTGGCGCGCGACGGCCGCCGCGCATCCCAACTTGGCCGAACGTCTCGCCGTTGCTCTGCAGTTTCAGTATCCCGACGATGACTCAGCCGTTGCGATCGCTACCGCCATCGCCAACGACAAATATGACGGCCGACAGGTGTTCGAAGGTGAACGCGACCGAGCAGTGCGCCGGGAGGCGCGGTTAGCAGAGTTCCAGGCTCAGTTTGCGCCAGATAAGGTGTTGATCATCGAATCCTCCGCTGACTTTCGCTATGCCTTCAATCCGAATACAGCAGAATCCCTCGATGCCCAACGTATATTCTACAAACCTCTCAGTGCCTCGGATGCCTGGGGATCGATCGAGGCGCCGGAAGGGGCCGTAATTGACTTCAATCCACCCATGAAGTTGATGTTGCCGATCGCTGACGGCGATACCGCGGAGTCGGTTAGCTGGCGGCTCGAATTAAACCCCAACTACGAATTGGATACAACTCAAGCTGGCGCTTGGCGCATTCGGCTGCGAAAGTAGCGAACGTAAACTACGGGCCAGCGATTTGTGCGGCTAGCGGGACTCTCGGTTTTGCGGTTTCCTGGAAGAAATGGCATTTCGCAGTATTGAAGACGAAAAATGCGTCTTTCAATTCTCACACGCCAGGAATCTGAATCAAAAACTCTTCCGACCACGAAGTACGGAAAATCGCGAACGATGGTCATTGAATCTGACCATCGCCGCGCGGTATTGTGAGGGAATTCGTGAAGTGTTGTCTTTCGACAGTACAAAATAGGGGAAATGGTATGTCGGCCGGTTCCTGCGGTTTGTGGCACAAAGCGGTGGTGGCGTTTGCCATAGGTGTCGTCGGTTTAGTTGCGGGGCGATTCTCGGCGCCTGAATCGTTGCCGGGAGAAATCGCCAACGCTGTCGAGGTTCAAGATCCCCAGGACGATCCACGGCTCATTTGCATTGGCGCGTTGGCGGGTGCTAACGTCTATATCACCTATGGCTACATTGGAACGATCGCCGACCTGTATGCCATGAGCGGCTATGACGCGGAGAAAACGCGCGGCTTCTTGGACGAAGTGCGCGGGCTGACCGCGATGGCGTCAGAACAATTGAAATCGATCCGACAAATGAACATCATCGACACCGACCGGCAGGCGATCGACGAGTTAATGGCGATCAACAATTTGTTGATTAAGGAAATCGATGCGTTGGCAGCGTACACCAAGTCCGATGACAAGGCTGACGCCGAAGAGTTTGAGAAGATCCGCACCGAGGTGTATCCGAAAATCAAAGCGCTACTGGGCATTGAATAAGGCGGCTTACGCGGCGATTATTCGAATGGAATCCCTGTCTGCCGGCTGATATCGCGGAGTTCTTCAATCACTGGTTCGATGAGCGGGATTCCCTGAACGCTTCTTTCCTGAGTCGCCTGGTATTCCGGGTCGCCGGGAATAAGCACTCCCGGCGAACCGGGTTGGGGTCGCGTACCGCGAAAAACGTCAATCCATTCGTCGATTTGTCGCTTGAATTCGTCAACGTCAATGAAGGCATCGATCCGCATCGCGCCAAAAAAATGCCCGATCCCTTTACCCACGCTGCGCGTAGGGATTTCCTGACGAAGCGCGAAGGGCGGAGCGAACGGCCCCCAGTTGGCGCCACTCAGCACACAACACAGGATGTCCACCATGGCAGCCAGGCAGTATCCTTTGTGCCCTCCCATTTCGCGATAACTTCCCAAAGGCAACAAAGCGCCGCCGTTGATCATGTCATCGGGCTCAGAGCTGTGGGTTCCTTGCCGGTCGATAATCCATCCTTGAGGAACCTGCTCGCCGCGTCGCCGCGCCATTTCAACTTTGCCATAGGCGCAGGCACTGGTCGCCAAATCGATGACGATTGGTGGATACGTCGCTGCGGGAAAAGCGATTGCGATGGGATTCGTTCCCAACATCCGCTCGGCGCCCCAAAGCGGGGCGACGAGTTTCGTTGAATTGGTCATCGCCCAACCGATCATGTCCCGCTCAAGGGCCCGCAGCACATAATATCCGGCAATGCCAAAATGGTTTGTATTGGCCACGCTCACCCAGCCGGTCCCCACCTGTGCGGCCTTTTCCATTCCAATTTCGTTAGCTTTGGGACCGACTACTAGACCCAATCCGTTATCGCCGTCCACGGTGGCCGTGCTCGGACTTTCACGAACTACCTTGATTTGCGGGCGCGGATTGATGCGGCCCAGCGTCAACATTTCGAAATACGTGTGTAACCGCGCGACACCGTGCGATTCAATTCCACGCAAATCGCTGGCCGACAGGACCTCTGCCGCCAATTGAGCGTCGGCGGATGGGACCCCAAAGTGTACAAAAACGCGGGAGGAAAACTCCACCAATCTTTCGGCTGGGAAACGGCGGACGGCCGTGGTCATAGACTGCTCCTGGTTCCTCGGTCCCTAGGTTAACAAAACCCCATTTGATGATCGATCGTCAGGCGTTACAATGGCCGAAGTCGAAGAGCACCAGGAATTGATAGTTTTCGAAACATGAAAGACAAAATCCATCCCGATTACCGCTATGTCGTCTTCAAGGACAAGACCGCGGACTTTGCTATTCTGACCCGTTCGACGATCCGGACGAATGAAAAGATCAAATGGACGGACGGCAAAGAGTATCCGGTTTTCTATGTGGACATTTCCAGCGCATCACATCCGTTTTATACAGGACGCCAAACCTTTGTGGACTCGCTCGGCCGCGTAGAGAAGTTCCGCAAGAAATTCGGCGAATCCTACAGCGCCGCGGATGCCAGCAAGAAGAAAAAGAAGAAGTAACGTTGTCATCGCGCTCAACCCCAAGTCGGGGAGCGGTCAACGATTGGGATTGGTGCGCGCGCTAAGTGATCGATTGGCGCAGCGCGGTTACTCGGTCCAGACGCTGGAGCAGATTGATCAGGTCTTGGCGGCGGTCAATGCTTGTGAGAAAGACGACTCGCTGCATGCCGTAGTCAGTGCTGGCGGCGACGGCACAGCCGCTCTGCTTGTTAATCGTTTGCCTGCTGGTTTCCCCTTGGCTGTCTTGCCGCTGGGGACAGAGAACCTTTTAGCCAAATATTTGGGGCTGTCCGCCGATCCCACGGTAGCGGCGCGAGTCATCGACGAAGGCCGAACCGAATGGATGGATGTGGGCCGGGCGAACGGAGTCTATTTTCTCATCATGGCAAGTTGCGGGTTCGATGCGGCGGTCGTCCGACATTTCGCTCTGGCACCGGT
>JACTND010000223.1 GCA_014584305.1 Planctomycetota bacterium
CGCCGGACAAGCCGGCGGGATTTGAAGAGGGATAGAGTGGCGATCCTGGTTGTAGCAAGAAGCCGAATGAACCGCCGGACAAGCCAGCGGGATTTGGTGTGGTGTTGTGGCCGAATGCTCCCGGCTTGTCCGGGAGATATTTGCGTTTCACGCTACAGCAGGTCGCGACCAGAAAACTCAACCTCGTTGTAGCAAGAAGCCGAACGATCCGCCGGACAAGCCGGCGGGATTTGAAGAGGGATAGAGTGGCGATCCTGGTTGTAGCAAGAAGCCGAATGAACCGCCGGACAAGCCGGCGGGATTTCATGGCGTGTTGATTCCTTCGTTTGGCCTTGCTCTCAATCCAGCATGCGCACCACGCGCATCACACACCTCAAGCCTTTAACTTGGCGTCAGCACGCCCTTGACGGTTATAGAGCTGTGACGTATCCTTCGCTCCCCAACAACGTGTTCGGTGGGATGCGATGTGTCAGGGCCAAGCATGCTAGGTATCACCCATTCCTCTCACAGCCGCCACAAAGGCGGCTGTGAGAAAAAATTGGGTTCTGGGAGAGGGTCATTTCTTACACTCGTTAGCTTCCAAACTGCTTCACCGCGAGATAAACTCATGGGGCTCGTCGGTCAATGGAATTTCGATAGACTGAAGCGTAATGGGCGCTGTCCAACTAATGCTTCGTTCCCATTCGTTTGTTTTAGGGTTAGGCAATAAGTTAATGTGGGATTCAAGCCGACAGGACACGATCGGGACGACCGTGCCACGGAATCGGAAACCCGGAATCGCAAATGGATCAGTGCACTAGTGATTTATCAGCGCTTATTTTGCGGTGGCCTAATCAGTCCAAACGCGGTGGCATGCGGATTCGCTATGAATCACCGGGCGCTAGCGCGTATCGGCTAACCCCTAGTTTTCGCTTGGACACGGCGCTAGGTTAAGCGCGTGAACGGCTGTTTCACTTATTTTGCTTTTTGAGGACTCAACAATGGCACATGACGATCCCCGCTGGCGGCGTTTGCGGTTCCAATCGATCGACGAGGCATTGGCCGAAATCGAACGGATTGCGCATGCGGATCAGGCCGGCACGCTCGTCGCCCACGGAAAATGGACGCCAGGCGAAATACTCTCGCACGTAGCGGCTTGGATCGAGTACGGCTACGTGGGCTACCCGATGAAACGACCGCCGTGGTTTATTCGCTGGCTGTTGCGGTTGCAACTCAAGAAATACTTGCGCGGTGGCATGTCGCGCGGCGTGCGGATTCCGGGCGCAAAGGAAGGGACGTACGGAATGGAGAAGATGGCAACTCAGGCCGCGGCGGAGCGACTGCAACGAGCGTTCCAACGTCTTCAAGCGGGTGAACCCGCGCGATTTGACAGCCCGGCCTTTGGGCAAATGAGTCACGAAGATCGCATCCAGCTCAATCTGCGGCACGCGGAATTGCATTTGGGCTGGTTGAGTTACTAAGCTGGCAACCCGCGCGCCGTCCGTACTGCAGGTGAGCCGATTTGGACGAGGGATCTCCTGGAGTTCCTTCGACAACTCCAATTCACGATGCGTGGATAAATCGATAGCTGTGATTCTACGCAGTCGATAGCAGTGCAGCAGGCGATTCTGATTGGGCACGAGGGTTAAAGTTGACAGCCAATCTCCAACCCCGGATTCGCGGACGACAGCCTGCACGTCGCCGGAATCGGCATCGACCTCGACGATGTCACCCGCTGTCCCCACAAGAAGTGTCTCTGCGGTCGCTCCGTACGCAATTGTGATGGGCCTCCGCTCACCCAACGGGATTTGACGCAGCAGACGCCCAGTTGTCAAGCTGAACACGTGGATCGACTGGTCCACGGTGGCGGCCAATTCCAACCCGTCGGGATGGATGGCGTATTGATGCATTCCATTCTCTGAGTTGGGGAGTTCCACGACGCACCGGACTTCGCGTTTGTCACAATCGATAACGTGCGCAAAATTGCGTACTGATCCATCGGCAATCACGCTCGTAAAGGCCGCCGCTGTATTCTGATTCGGAATGGCCAACAGACTGTTCACGGAGTCCTCGACGGGGAAGCGATGCAGAACTTCCGCCGTGTCCAAGTCCCACAGCACGCAAACGCGGTAGCCTCCAGTCAGAATCCAAGACTGATTCTCAAATACGGAAACAATGCACGTAATCTTCCGAGGCAAATGCAGGTTGAGAGCCGAGGATGAAAACTCCCGGCCCCAAGTCTTGACGGATACCATCGGTTGCGCTCGACGATCTCGCCGGCGGCTCTTGGAGGGCAAGCGAGGAATTCCACGCGATCGCGCAGATCACCCAAAAAACCGGGCAACCGACAACCAAGTGGCGATAGGGAAAGTACGATCGCGCCATGTCAGTTCTCCTCACAAGCGGACGGAGAGGGATTCGAACCCCCGGTAGAGTTACCCCTACGCCGGTTTTCAAAACCGGTGCCTTAAACCGCTCAGCCATCCGTCCGATTGAGGAACCTCATCTGGTCGGTAGGCCCTCTGTCTCGATTATCTCACATCGGCGCAGGTTGGACAGCCCCAGCTTGGATTAAGTTCACAATCGCCGCGGTAACTAGGCAGCAATGGCGGCGGGAGGACGCGGCTGGTCCCCTGCCGTTCGCCGAGGAACGAAGTGGATGATCACAGCCCCTTGAGGGACATGGTAGGGCGTTCTACATTTGCCCAGGAGTTTAAATTATCTCGATTGGAAATAGATATCGAATGGAAAAGACGTTCGTCGCGTTGGTCGGCATGGGAAACGTCGGGACGGGAGTGGCCCGGTTGTTGCTCGATTTGGGGGACCGGACCGCACGCTACGCGGGGCGGACGCTATGGATCAATCAGATCGTCGTGCAGGATGTGAACAAACCGCGCCACGCGGATATGCCTGACGATGTAGTGACCGACGATTTGCAACGTTTGCTGAACGACCGAGAGGTCTCGGTTGTGGCCCATCTGGTCGGCGGGGTCGAGCCCGCGCGAACCATCCTGCTACAATTGCTCGAATCCGGCAAAGACGTGGTCACCGCCAATAAGGCGCTGTTGGCAGAATACGGTCCCGAATTGTTCGATCGCGCGCGGGCGTTAGGGCGTTCGATCGCTTTTGAAGCGGCGGTCGCCGGGGGCATTCCGATCGTCGCTAATCTGGCGCAATGTCTGTGCGCGAACCGCATCCTCCAGATGGATGGAATTTTGAACGGCACCTGCAATTTTATTGTGACCAAACACATGAAGCGCAATTGTT
>JACTND010000075.1 GCA_014584305.1 Planctomycetota bacterium
GCGGCATTGCGGCCGAGGTGAAATATGCGCATTACAATGCCAGCAAGGGAGGCGTCACCTTATTCACCAAATCAGCAGCACTACACTGTGCCAGACAAGGCTATGGTATCCGGGTCAATTCCATCCATCCGGCTTATATATGGACACCGATGGTGGAAAACTATCTGAAAGCGCAGGGGAATGTAGAAGAAGGTAAGAAAATGCTGGAAAGTCTGCATCCTGTAGGGCATCTGGGCGAACCGGATGATATCGGTTATGGCGTGGTCTACCTGGCATCGGATGAATCCAAATTTATGACCGGTGCCGAACTAGTGATCGATGGCGGATACACCGCACAATGATACGGCGATATGATCGTGTATCGGGCCTCTATGATTGGATGGAAGTACCGATGGAAAAATTTATGTTTTCGGATTGGCGGGAAAAGCTGATCGGTCAGGCCCAATTGATAGAGCCAACGCGAGCCAGGAGCATATGCGGTCAGGCCTTTCTGTAATTCCACCAGACCTGCATCGAACCGCCCCTCGAGAAACAGATTGACGGCCGATACATACAGACCACGTCCCACCAGCGGGCTGGTGCCCATCTGTGTGCGCCCGGCCAATCGCATGGCGTCTCCTAACACGCGGTTAGAGGCGCCTCCTTGGCCCGATTCGGAAAGGCATTCCGCCATTCGAATAGCCAGCGAAATCTGCGGCAATCTCGCGCGATTGCGCGCTGACCACGCGATCGCGGGTTCCAACGGGGCAAACAACGATTTGTCGCGCATCAAATGGATCGACGCGGCCAACGCCAACGATTCCTCGACGATGTCAAACTGGCGGTAGATGGCGGCGGAATAACTTGCCTCCAAAGCAAAGGTGGCCGCCTGACTTTGATTGCCACGTTGATGATGAATCAAGGCCAACTCTAACAAAGCGATCGGCGTGAGCGGATGGTCCATCCCTCCGCCGAATTGAAGCGAAGCCGCCAACATCCGCTCAGCCTGGTCAAACTCTTCCATCGCGGCATGGGAAATACCAGCCAAGACGCCATTCCAAGCCCCCAACAGGCTGCCATCTTGGACAACCGCTCGCATCAATTTGGAGTGGATCTGACTGGTGAAGGGATCGAACTTGCAGGTCACTCCTTTAATGAAACGACGGCGATGCAAGCTGATCGCCGCGCATCGCATAATTTCGCCCACATCGACCGGACGCAATTCCGGGGGCAACACTGCACCACCTTCGCGAATGCGGCGTTCGAGTTCGGGGTCGCCGAACAGTACTGTCAACGAATCTGGCAAGGAAGCGACTTGGATGGCCCGCTGCGGGATGCCCCAAGTGATCTGTGCGGCTTGCACCGCTCCGTTGCGGACGTTGACCAACGGCGGCGCCTGGACGCGAGATTGCCAATTGCGATCTTGAAACTCGCCATACAACGCCAACGCCTGTTCGTATCCGTTGATGGCTTGTGGCCAATTGCCCATGTGAAAATGGCATTCCGCAGCCATCGTGGTGTAGCAAGTCCAATCGAGAAAACGATCGGTCCCAAATCGAATCGACGTGTTTGCACCCGAGTTGAAATCGCGGAGAGCGTCTCGGTAATCACCCAGATAATAGGAGCCAAAGGCCGCGTAGTAATTGACGTTCGGGACGGGATTAGTCCCTTGGCCCCGGACGACCAATGAACAACACGCTGGGCCGCACGCAAACAGAGCCAAGGCGACTACAACTCGAAATGGCCACCCGCCGTACCTCGGAAACCGCGATGGCAAGGTTGCCAGCAAACGTTCAATTCCTGCCGAGGAACGGTCCATGATTCTCTGCCTCCATTTCTATCGGGATTGCCCTTCGGAGAGGCGATCACGCTCGCCGAGGAATGGCCCATGGTACTTAGTCGCCGAAGCGACCCTCTCTGCGCCCCGTCGGGAATTCTAGTCGATCGAGGCGGAAAAAACACGGCGAACCTGTCAAACTCGCTAATCTGGATAGTTTTCACGACGTTTTCGAAATTTTCCGCCAAAGTTAACGGGATAAGCCGCCGATAACGTTTGTAACGATCGTACCGGCAGGCCGGATGCGAGCGCGCAACAGATTTACCACCGTGCGGCCGAGGAATGGACCGACTCATGAAAAGCAAGAAGTCATCCTGGTTATTGTCGTATTCTCTCGCAGGACTCATGCTGATTGGCGCTGTTGCCACCACGGGTTGCCAAGTCAGCGTCGGCGGCCAGACGATCCCTAGCGCCTACTATTTGGGCGACGATATTCAGTACTTCGTCAAGGGACCGGAGTTCAAGTTGTCCCGTGAGCAAGCGGCATTGCAAGCAGCCCGCGCCAGAGCCACCAACAAATAGAATCGGCTTCGACAGCAATCGGGCCCGAACGCCTCGGTTGTTAACATTGTTCACATCGCAGCAGCCCGCTTGGAAGGCTCCTTCCAGCGGGCATTTTTCGTTTTTCCTGAAATTGCCGATCGGATCAGCTAGGCTCGTAGCATCTATGCGCGTCGGCGATTGGCTGGTGCCAGTGGTGGCGTAAGGGCCGCATGTCAGAAACGATGAGGCCGCTAACGGAATTACGGCTTTGCCGCGCCAAAGAGATAATTCCAAACGCGGGGTTCCCATTCGTCTGGAGCCGCCCCCAGGATGGTTTGTACATCGCGTATTCGTTCCGCCGTTGGATAGGGTTGAAAGTCCGATCGCGCGGCGGACGTTCGCAATAGTCGCAGATAGTCGGTATTGCGTGTCTCCGCCAGATAAAAGGTCAGCCCCCAAGCCAAGGCGTAAGCCAACTCTGGTTCCGAAACAAACAAGCGGTCATCTTGGATGAGTTCCCGCAAACGCCCGCTCAGTGCGCCGGCGGCATGTCGGTCATGCAGGTATTTCCACTGTCGATCATGCCTGCGATCACCCAATGACCCATATTGCACGCTGTTGTGCACTCCGCGGGCTTCGAACATGATCGCCAGTCCCTCGCTCAACCAACGCGGTGTTTCCGCGAAACGCGAGTGCAGGCCCAAGTTGAACGCGGCTTGGTGCGTCACTTCGTGGACGATCGTGGCCGAAGGCCGGAATCCAACTCCTCGTCCGTCGGACTCCCCTTCATCGCGATAAGTAATTAAACGATTGCTGATCGGTGAGTAATACCCGACCACCTGCCGATTCGGTGTTCCGCTTCGCATCAGGAAACGATCGAATTCCTCGCGCGTATTGAGTACAACCGCCACCAGAGGAAACTCGGGTCGAGGCAAGTCCCAGCCGCGTCGTTCAAAATAAGCGATCAACTGATGCAACAACCGTTCAAACGGCTCAGCCCAATAGGCGTGCGGGCCCGGCGGATGGACGACGACAAAATGCGCCGTCACCGAGACCTGATACGCGCGACCGAATTCGTCACTCAGTTGCCGGTGCAGGTCCATCCGGTTGGCGGGCGTGAATCCGTGCTTGCTGGGGGTGGTCGTCTCAATCCGGCGGCGGTCAATCTGCGTCAAGCGCCCATCGGGACGGAGTAGATACAACGTCGTTTCATTGTGCGCCAGCGGGGACCCGACCAATTGGCGTTGGCCGACGACAACTTCGATCGGTTGGGGGCGCGTTTGACACCAGGCAGGCAACGCGAACAGACAATTCGACGCGACCAGAAGTGCGCATATGATCGAATCCCCTCCGCACCGGCGCAGGGGGATTGGTAGGCGCATTGATATATGGCAGGTTGAATCGGCCAGAGCCATAAAGTTCCGAATTTGCAAATCCCGTGTCTACTGTTAAGCCTAGTGCGAACCGACGACGGCCAGCAGCGAGTGCGCAGCTTTTGTGCGGCGACCTATTCCTGATTTGCTATGATAAATAGTGAAATGCATACAATTGTCACGCGCGGCCGATACGTACTGGGCTTTGGCGGCGCATCCGTTGGCGCTGAAAGGAACAAGCATGGAAAATGCATCTGGTTGGCGGAGAGTGGCCTGGCTGCTGGTCTGCGTATGCCTTGTCGCGGTTCCCGACCGGACCGTTCAGGCGCAAGATGACGATCAAGACGAAATGAAAGTCATGGAACTGATTGTCGAGCTGGAGCATCAGTTGCAGGCGGTGTCGGTGGCCGACCGCGACGGAGCGGAACAGGCTTTGATCGCGTTGGGGCCCGCCGCTTTACGGCATCTGACCAGCCCCGGCGATTCGATGACCAGCGACTTCCGCGCGCGCTTGGCGCGCGTCCGATTGGCGCTGGAGAAACAGCAAGTCGAATGGATCACGCGTTCTAGCCGTGTGTCCATTCAGGGTGAATTGACGTTGGCCCAGATTCTGGCCCTGATCACACGACAAACCGACAATTCGATTGAGCTTTCGCCTCATGCGCCCGCTGAATTGAGCGAACGCAAACAGGTTGTCGATTGGCAAGCGCTCGAGTTTTGGCAAGCGCTCGATCGAGTTCGAGATTGGTATGGCCTGGAGGTGGACCCTTTTCGCGGAGGACGGCGACTTCATTTGCGGTCGGCCGCGGCTATGACGGGCGATCGGAACGACAGGGACAGTTCCGTGACTTCCATTTCGCCGATGGTTGCCTATTCCGGACAGATGCGGATGGAAGTTACTCGTTTGGATTCTGTTCGGAATTTGCGCAATCCTTCGGCGAATCGCACGGTGTGTACTGTGTCCGCCATGTGGGAACCACGCCTGACTCCGATTGCCATCGAGTTGCCGCTCGACTCGGTCGGCTGGAAGGATGAATTTGATCGAACCGGCACATTGTCCGGACCTGGCAAGCTGTCCTGTTTGGTCGAGCCTGGCATTTCGGAGGTGGAGTTCAGTATCCCATTGCCGCTGCTGGATCGGCAGGTTGAGACATTGCATTCGCTGACCGGCCGCTTGGGAGTGGTGATGGCGGGAACGGCAGAGAGTTTTGAGTTTCGCGACATCGCCCAACTCCCCGCGGGATGTGCGGTGCAACGGGCCGACGCCACGGTTATTTTTGAAGGACTGCGCAAAAATGAAAGCCTTCATGAACTGTCGATCATGCTCAGTTATTCCGAGGACAACAACGCCCTCGAATCGCACCGAGCCTGGGCCTTTGATAACGAAGTCTTTTTGCAGCGCGCAAACGGTGAGAAGATAAAGCCGATCGGTATGGAGACCTATCAACAGTCGAATTCGGGATTGGGTATTCGGTATTTGTTCATCGAGATTCCCGACGATGCCAGTTTGATCTACCGATCCCCCGCGGCCATTGTCAAGTTGGAGATTCCTTTTGAGTTTACCAATGTCCGATTGCCGTGAGATGCCGACGCGATTTCGATGGACGTTGTGCCAATTGCAGCGGCGAGTTCGAATGCGAGGGCGAGTCGGCGTGCATTTGTCATTTGCGGCGGCTCTGACCATGGTCTTGATGGTTGTGGGGTGCGCATTTCCGGTCGGTGCACAGGATGTTAACGATGCCACCCCAATTTATGACCCGGCCGAGGTCACCGTCGATGGTGTGCCGATCGTTGCGGAACGAGTGGCCCGGGCCCTTCACGTAGCGATCGGGGAGCGCAGGTTGGACGACGAGACTCGCCGCCGTTTACAACGAGAAATCGTCGAGCAACTCATCGACCAACGATTGATCTTGCAGGCGTTAACCCGCCAGGGAAGAGCAGCCGGCACACACGAGGTCCAATTGGAATGGGACTTGTTCACGGCGGAGTTAGCTCGGGTTGCGAAACCGTTGGACGATTATTGGAAACAACATTGCTCAAGTGAAGCTATTTGGCGGGAGGAGACCGCCTGGCGAATCAGTTGGCGGCGGTATGTCGATGACTACTGGACAGATGACCGCCTGCGCGCTTTCTTTGAGTCTCACCGCCGTGATTTCGATGGAACGGAATTGCGCGTGGCTCAGATTCTGCTCGACGCCGGCAATTCCGACGAGGAACTTCAATCGGCGTTGCAGCGGATCGAGGAGATCCGTGCGGATTTAATGGCCGGTCGCATCCGTTGGTCTCAGGCTGTCCAACAGCATTCCATTGCGCCGTCGCGGGTTGATGATGGCGATTTGGGTTGGATCCGTCGCTACGGTCCGATGCCCGAAGCGTTTTCCGAATGCGCCTTTCGGCTTTCGCCCGGTGAATTCAGCGCTCCGTTTGTCAGTCCGTTCGGCGTCCACCTGATCAAGTGTTTGGAGGTTAAGCCGGGGAAATTTCTGTTTGGCGACGTTCGCGAAGACGTGCGACGAGCGGCGGTAGAAGCCCGATTTCGAGAGTGGGCGGCGGAGCTGCGCGGACAGGCGGAAATCATATATGGCTCGGGGCGCGCGTCGCCTCCGATTCGCGATTAACCTGCTCCTCTCACGACCTCGGCGAACCGCGGTTCGTCGCGCCGCGCGAGGGATGCCTATTTGATCGATCGCCGATTGATTGTCCGAACTTCGACGTCAACGCCAAACGCTGGCGGCTGGCTCGGTACCAGCCGCCGGTATCGGCGTCGCGCGCCACATGGTATTCGGGTTTGGGACAGCGGATAGCGCATCGAGTAGTGCCACGTTCGCGCGTGCGGTGGAGCCTGGCGCGAAGCGCTCGACTTCGGTCGTGTCTGCTGTACGGGTTGCCTTGGCTGCCACCATCTGTTGGCGATACCAATTAACATTTGCTGGTTCGACCTCGAAAGGCGCACCGTTTGCGGTCTCGTGGTCGATGCTGACCAGCATCGGCCCCGCGCCAGCCGATGCACCAACTGTCGTCGGTAGTTGCGCGTCCGCCAGAATTGTCGGCGCCTCGCGGCAGCCGTCTTTGACCCAAGCCACCCAAGCGACTTGCAGCTCGGAAAGATCGCGATGTCCATAAAACTCTTGCGTGGCGCGCGTCCATGCCGCCAACTCCAGGCCCGGCCGTTCCTGATTCAGTCCCGCTTGAATGTAATTGACGAAATGCCGTTTGCCGCGCTGCATAATGAGAAAGCGAGACAACGAATATCCTTGAGCATAAAGCGGCAGAATATCATGTGGATACTGTTTCATCGTAAACATTTGATTGAATGGAATTCCTCGCGACGGTCGAGCCGTCAGGAAGTTCATCAACATGCGATGGTTTTTCTCGCGCTCGGATTCGTGTTCCACGGTCGTGCATGCTCCTTCGTCAGCCCACCGAGGCAATGGACGCCGAAAATAGGTTGCAAAAATGGTGTGGGTAACCTCGTGTGGCAGAACAGAATCGAGAATGCGATCCGGAGGGCCAAAGATCTTCATCTGCCAGCCAGTCGGCTCACTGGAACCCGGTGCGCCAACAAACACAAACGAAGTTTCGCCACCGGCCAATGGTGCAATTTCTACTTGAATGGGGCATTTTTCCGCCCATCTGGGTAATACCGTCCCAATCCACTCGATGGCCAATGACTTGCGGAACGCCTCAGCCTCTCGCGCCACGTGTTGCGACAACAAGCGATCGGGGGCAGTCACAATGAAATTGTCCGTGACGACTTGAAACGATGATTGACCGTGCGCAACAGCGAATGCGCAGCACAGCGCGGAAAATACCACCGCGCCGACCTTGTGTCGAGCGTCCATGCTCTTCCTTTCTTCGGGCCGGATTCCAGGGTTGTCCTGCGCGTTCCAACCGATGCGCAGGGCGATGCTGCTTTGGCCCTCCTGGCCAAAACCCGTTCCATACGTGTTGATCCGTCAGCAGGTTCAACACTTGGGAACCAGTGCAGCGGGGACAAATTACCATGTACGGCAATGGGGCTCCAATATCGATTCCGCAATATGGTTCCCCGCTAAAGAAATAATGGAACCCTTCCCCCAAACTTCCCATTTCCCCTAGATTAACATTCGGCTTTGTATTTTGTTTGGCATTTCCGTTGGGTGGGCATGAGAATCGAAGTAGCGTTGTATTGGTCGGAATGGGATTCAGAATTCCATAAGAATAATATGGGGAAATGCGTGACAGGCGCGACACCCGAAAAACGCACGAAATTTGGCCTCAATTCCTCCATTGCCCATTGTTGGTTGCGAAAGCCTTGGTAAACTTTGGGGATTACGTTGACTGTTTGGTCTAGGCGGTGTTCGCCGGATGTTCACAGGAGTTACTTTTTTAGGAGTTTCGCAATGCGAAAATGTTTTGGAGGTTTGATTGCAGTGGCAATCGCTGTCTGTTTGGCGACATCGGCGTTTGCACAAGAATACCAAGTGTCGCCGAGCGACAAGACGATCACGTCGGCCGTGCAGACGGTAATGGATCCCACACCTGATGATCACAGCCCGGTTGATCCGAGCGCGGTGAATTCGGTGATCTCCGCTGGCGGTTGTGGCGGGTGCCAGGGAACCGCTGGTGTATGGTCCTCTGGTTGTGGTGATTGCTGTGGCGCCGCTAACAATTGCTGCCCGCAACGTCGCATTTTGGCCCGTCGTACGAATCGCTGCTGCACGCCGGTCAATACGTGCTGTGCGGCTCCGGTGAATCATTGCTGCGAAACGGCATGCAATAACGACTGCTGCCGTCGCGTTGTTGCGCGTCCCGTGATTGCCGCCAACCGATGCTGCAATGTGGCGACCAACAACTGCTGTGGCGCCGCCACCACCGATTGCTGCGGTACAGTTGCTTGTGCAGCCAATACCTGCGGTACCCGCGTCGTTGCTCGGCCGATGCTGCGCAACAATTGCTGTGCGACCAACGCTTGCACTACTGGTTGCTGCGCAACGACCGGCACCACGACTGCTGGCTGCTGTGCACCGGCAAATGTCACCTATTGCAGCAATCCTGCTCCGACGACCCATGTCAGCGATTGTGGCGGTTGCCAAACAACCTGCTGTGACAATGGTCGTTTCGCGTACTCGCAACCGCGGATCATTTTGGGCCGTTTGGGCGCCCGCCGCGCTTGCCGGTAGTTAATCACCCAGCCACCAGGACTGTTGTGGTCTTGGCCTTGGGATTAACGGAAATTCGAAAGCCGCCATAGTAAAAACTGTGGCGGTTTCTTGTTGGCTGCGGGCTCGTGAACGGAGGATGGAATTGTGCCCTGTTTCTTGTCGGTGCATTCGATTGATGGCGATTTCGGATCGGAATCCGAATGGGGAGCATTATGCTGGATAACTCAAGGGATTTGAAATCGGGTGGATGCCAAACAACCGCATGGCATTGTTGGTGGTGGTTTCCGACAAGGCCTCTGCCGTGGATCCCCTCGCTTCCGCCAACGCGCGACACGTGTGGACGATCTGCGCCGGTTCGTTTGGCCGCTGACCTCGATACGGGTGAGGTGACAAATAGGGCGCATCGGTCTCGATCAACAGGCGGTCCTCCGGAATTCCGATTGAAACGCGTCGCAGCTCGATAGATTTCGGATAGGTCACCATGCCCGCAAAACTGATAAAGAGCCCCAGGTGCAGGAACCGAGTCGCACCAGCGGCGCTTCCAGTGAACGAGTGCATGACCCCGCGTAACGGTTGTTGGCTATGACATTGTGCCAAGAAATCTAGCATTTCGGCTTCGCAGTCCCGCATATGGATCACGAGCGGCAGCCCCGTAACGTTCGACAACTCCACGTGGCGTTGAAACCAGAGCTGCTGTCGGTCAAAAGGAGTGAAGTCCCAATGCTTGTCCAGCCCCGTTTCGCCGAGGGCCACCACTCTTGGCTGGCGGGTCAACTCGATAATCGACGCCCAGTCGCGGTCGGTTGCCGCGGCGCATTCGTTGGGATGGATGCCCACGGCGGCATAGACTAAGGGATGCCGTTGCGCGAGTTCCATGGCGTGGTGGCTGCTGGTGACATCCGTGCCTATAGCTAACACTGCAATCACTCCGCTAGCCCGTGCGCGGGCGAGGACGTCATCGACCTGGGGGGCCAGTTGCGGATCCACTAAATGAGCATGTGTATCAATGAATCGCATGAAACCAGCACGTCTTTCTAAGTGTCAACTTGTCCACTGTCGCCCAACTATCGGCTCACGCCAGGTGTTTGAAAAGGCCGCGGGTGGCGGAAACCAGTCGAAAATGCGATAAAATAGGGAAGAAATCCGGGTTGTGCCCCGTGCGTGCCCAAAAAATGTGCGTTTTTCGGATTTTCGTTGAACCTGCTTCGTTGACTAACGTCATTTGGCGAGTAGAGTGATTGTGAAGGTTTGCGGTCGTTGTCAAGCCCCCGATGATATTTTTTGGAGAAGCGTACTCGCGGAAAACTTTATTGCCAGGAATCCACAAGCGCCGCGCCTGGAGTGCCGCAGGACACAAAGGAATGCAAGATGTTAGTGCTGTCACGCAAAAAGAATGAAAGCATCGTGATTAATGATGATATCACGATCGTGGTGGTTGAGATTCGGGGTGACAAGGTTCGGTTGGGTGTTGAAGCCCCGAAAGACGTACCCGTCCACCGCAAGGAAGTGTACGACGCTATTCGGGACTCGTTCCGTAATTCTCAGAATGAAAACCAGTCAACGCCAGCTCCGTCCGAAGGTGACGAAAGCGCGTACTAGTTGGGGACGCCCCGTCCACTTCAAGTTGCTGCAGATGGCCCTGGAGAGTATCCGAAAGCCGAGTCATCGCGACTCGGCTTTTTGTTTTTTTCGACAGTATTTCATCGCCAACCTGTAGATTCACCGGCGGTAACAACCCGCTTGCCCAGTCCCCTGCCGACCGGTGGTCGGCATCAACGATGACGCCACTTGACGCCGAAGTACAATCGGCATAATGTAGTCAACGCGACCGAAGGGCAGCGGGCCGAGCGTGAACTATCTGGCTGTCGATTTGGTCCAACCGGTTGCGTTGCCTTGTAGCACTAATCGTAGTATGTTCCATTGCAATTGCCTGCGGGTTTGATCGGCAGCGCAGTTTCCGTGGCAAGGAAAAATTAAGGCCCCTTCGTCTAGCGGTCTAGGACACCGCCCTTTCACGGCGGTAACACGGGTTCGAGTCCCGTAGGGGTCATTATTTGAGCTTTGCTGCGCGGGTTTTACCGCAATAGGGCGTAGTGGGATATCGTGGTCCCCTACAACCGAGCCCACGGCTTATGAAGCTCCGTCTCGACAACCTCGCCGCCCAC
This sequence comes from Planctomycetota bacterium, assembly GCA_014584305.1. GTDB lineage: Bacteria > Planctomycetota > Planctomycetia > Pirellulales > Pirellulaceae > BJ22. The sequence goes on from JACTND010000075.1 coordinate 10,982, forward strand.
GCTTCAATTCGTGCAAGCGCGGAATTAGAATGCCCCCGCTGGTTCTGGTTCTGGTCAAAGTCGTCGGGCGCTCCCAAATGTGCTGTTTCGTCGAAATCGCAATGCTGGTCGTCGGAATCGTGACGTTGGTTCGCGGCGAGTTCTTCCTGACAAAGCAACTGGCAGTTCGTGGCGCTCCGGCATACGTCGTGGGTGCTATCTTGACGGCGGTCTTCCCATTGGCCTTGATCACAGGATTTTCCCTTGGATTCGTCCTTGGAGCTACTGGGCAATTGACCGACCGCGACTTGGAACGGGTCCATCCGATATTCAACATGATCGACATTGGCTTGGTCGCGGTCGCCCTGATTGCTGTGGTTATTATTGTCGCGTTCAATTTCAACAAACCACCGAAGGGTCCTCGCGGTCCCAGCACGTCCTATTTCGGTCCTTCCCAGTGGCCTCGCCACTAGCGAGTCCGCCGGTTTATCCGCGATGACACCAGAGATTGCTCAGGGGTACTCAGCTAGTAACCGGCAGAATCACGGCCTTGACCAGACAGGATGGCCTCGGAAGCACTCGTGCCTAGACGATTGGCGCCCGCCGCGATCAGAGCCGTGGCCTGCGCGAAGTCGCGAACGCCTCCCGACGCTTTAACGCCGACGCGCAAGGAACAGGCAGTGCGCATCAGGCGGATGTCATGCAGGGTGGCTCCGACGTAATCGTATTGGCCGGATTTCTGCTTTACAAATCCAAAACCGGTCGATGTCTTCACAAAATCTGCTCCAGCCTTTTCACAAACGATACAAAGTCGCCGTTTGGTCTCATCGCTCGACAAAAAATCGGTTTCGAAAATTACTTTCAACAGTGCACCACGCGCGTGCGCGAGTCGAGCGATCTGCTCGATCTCCCGTTGCACCGCCTCCCACTCGCCGGAAAGCACTTGGCCGATATTCACGACCATGTCCACTTCCGACGCGCCGCGTTCCAAAACCCACAACGTTTCGGCGGACTTGATCTCGCTCGGCTGGCCGCCATGCGGAAAACCGACAACCGTGCCCACCTTGGTGTTCGACTGGCCGAGGCATTCGACCGCCAAGGGAACCGCATATGGTTTTACGCAGACGCTGAACAAACCCAGTCGGTGAGCCAGTTGGCATCCCTGCCGAACATCATCATCCGTTTGCGTTGGATGCAGAATGGCGTGGTCGATCATGTGTGCCAGGTTCACTAGAATTCAAACTCCTATCAAGACTGCCACGGGCAATTAGCGCGCTTCGGTCGCTCCCAATCCGCGATCCGTTCCGGCGCTATCACGGCGATCGGAATGAACCGAGGCCGAAGACTCGCCACCGGTACTAAAGGCGCGGGCCAATTGCTTGCGCGATTGGCGCATCATCCGCACGACGACAATCCACATGGCTACTGCCACCGCGATCAAAAAACCGCTAGCGACCAGCGCTAAACGTCCCAGGCGACTTCCCAATTCGTGGGAAGGCCTGATTACTTCGTCATAAGCCTCCAAAACCAAAACGGCTAAACCCGAATCGCGCCATTGCTGAGAACCTTGGGAATCCAAAGACGCATAGTCGATGCGCGCCATTCCGTAAATCAAGGGGTCAGAAAACTCGCTGCCAATCTCCGTGCGGCCAACCGGATCAAAAAAAAGATCGGACGACATGAGGCTCACATCCGGTACGCGACATTGAGTTAGTTCTTTCGGCAAAACCTGTCCCTGGGTGAGTAGCGATTTGAACAAGGGGTGTTCGAGAATGAGTCCGTGATGTTCGCCAGGCCGTTGATCAAAAAGGACCGCGTATTGGTTGGGGCCCGATTCAAACTCGACGAAGTCTCCCATTTCCACTGTCAATCCGACGATGCCGACGATCTCATCGCCGCGGCGCAATGGGGCGGAGAAGGCGATCTTCCAAGTATTGGTAGCTTCGCTGAGGAATACTGCTGACAAATGCAATCGCCGTGTGAATTTGCGATTGGCCAGGTTTTCGTCAACCAAATATCTCCGCAGCCCATCGCTCCTTTGACGATCGATCAAGTCGTCCGGCGTACCGGAGAAATACGAGCGAAAACTGTAATTCCGGCCGATCGTCTCGACACGTTGGGATTCTTCAGCGGCGGTCAATGAATCGAAAATATTGGCAATTTGGTTGCCATAGAGGTCGTAAATCCACCAACTTGCCGCGCGTTTTACCGGAATTTGCGTGGTTCGGGCGCTGAACAAGTTTTGCAGCGCGAGGCGGGTGGGGTGTTCGCGTAACGCATCCCGTAGCGGTTCCAAATCCGGATCAAAATTGCGGTGCGGATCGGCCAATGTTTGCCGCAACGCATGCAGCGTTTCGTCCGAGTTGAGCAACTCCATCTGCCGCGCCAACACGCCATCGCCCGCCAATTCGCGCACCGCTCGAAAATAGTCCTCGATCTGGCCCGCTGCGCTCCGCGCCGCCAAACGCGCGGCAAAGTAATTGCTTTCCGTGGCCTTGGCCAAAATCGCCTGGTCGGAATCTTGGACTGCTTGCCGATAGGCCGACAGACCAAACATACCCATAACGGTCATCAACAGCAGGGGACCCACCAGTCCCAAGATTAACAAAGGACGGCGGTTGATAACTTCCTGCCTTTGACGCAACGCCAGCAACACGCTTTGCACACTGGGATAGCGTCTCTTGGGGTCCGTGGCGATGCATCGATCGATAATCTCTGACAACATGCGGTCCATACCCGGGACGGATAGATGGCGGGCCGGTGCGCGGGACGTCATGAGTGAGCGCCGATACATAGTCAAGCGGTCCTGAATGGTCGTGGATGATTCCATTGCCTGAGACAACGTCTCGTTTTGGTAGGGAGGCTGGCCAGTCAACATGACGTGCAAGATGGCCCCCAACGCATAGACGTCCCATCGAGTGTCGGGAACGGCATTCAGATCCGCCTGCTCCGGGGCCATGTAATACAAAGTACCCAACGCGGGCGTGACCTCATGCGATAACCGCGATTGGCCGAAATCCGCCAGGCGCGGCTTGTTATCGTGGTCTAACAAAATATTGCCCGGCTTGAGATCGCAATGCAGAATGCCTTTGTTGTGCAGATGCATTAGCCCAGTCGCGATTTCTTGAAATAATTCGATCGCCTCATCGACTGGAATCGTTTTCTCTTGGCGCAGCCGATCCTCCAACGAACCGCGTGGCAAATAATCCATCACGTAATGCGGAGGGTCGGATTCCCAGCCGACGCCTAGTAGTTGCACGACGTAACGGTTTGTGGACAAGGCAGCCAGCTTCTCCACTTCTTTCGCCAGATTTTCCATATCCCCGACGGAGCGGCGACTGTAGAACTTGATGGCCACTCGGCGACTGGTGTTGGTATCGACCGCCAACCATACCTGACCGAATGCTCCCGAGCCGAGATGTTCGAGAAGCCGGTAACCGGGCAGGTCGGCGGGCGGTTGCGGTTGATTGCGACTCAGATCGCGCGCTTGCGCTTGGTCCAACGTCGATTGTTGTTGAGTTAAATCGTCGGACATGATGGTATCGTTCTGCGCGCCAGATCGCCTGAGTTCGCCCGGTGTCATCCCTGTCGGACGGTGCGCGGCGACCTCGCTCCCCTCAGTTTAACAGAATTTGTCAACTGGCGGCGCGAGGTCGTGGATTTGCTGTCGAGGGGCTTTTGACAAAGCGCGCCAAAATTTGCACAATGCTAGTTCGCAAACATGTGGGGCCCGATCGTTGTGCGCCACGCATGTTACCAAAACGCAAGTGCGATGAACTGAAGTAAAGGGTTGAACATGACAATTACACGAATTGGCTCGACCGAAAGATATGCAGAAAACTGGGCGCACGCCTTTGGCGTCAAACGAACTCCCGCCGCGTCCAAGAGCGCCAAAACGACGGCAGTCAAAAACAAGAAAACCACATCGAAGAACAAGTCCGGACGAAAAAGCAAAGCTAAGAAGAGATAGCCAGAAATTCAAGTCCGCTGACGCCTATTGGTATTCCGCGCAGGAACTGGTATTGATCGAGGAGCTTGCGTCGATTGATCGACTATCACGCCCTATTCGAACGTTGTCGTCGCTATGATGAGTTCCTCGGACACTTCGGCCAACCGACAGACGTCGAGCGATGGCAGCGGAGCTATTCCCAAGTCCAATTGACAAGTGAACAACGCGATGTACTGGCCCACTTCCGCCGTCGCCAGGTGGTGCTGTGCATGGCCGGAGTGTGGTGCGGAGATTGCGTTCGCCAATGTCCAATCTTGCAACAGTTCGCTTCTGTTTCCCCTGCGATTGAATTGCGATTCTTCGATCGAGACGCAGAATCTCTTGTGGCTAGCGAACTCACGATCTGCGGCTCTCCACGCGTTCCCCAAGTGATCTTCCTTAGTGAAGACCTTGAATTCATTTCACGTTACGGCGACCGCACCTTGACTCAATACCGCCAGTTGGCAGCCCGGCTGGCGGGAGTTGCCTGCGCAAGTGGTCTTGTCGTACCACAAGATCCCCTTCACGCAGCTACCGTAGCCGAATGGTTGGCCGAGTTTGAACGCGCTCAGTTGATTTTGCGAACGTCCCCCAAACTACGCGAACGCTACGGCGATTGACGCCGATTTTCGCTGGTGAATCCCCGCGCGCGCTCCCTGATTTCCGCTTGATTTACCCGTCGGTCGCGTGCGACAATAGGTTTTAGGAGTAAAGTGCATGAACGACAGCACATCACAGGAAACCGCTTCCGGTTCCGGGAATCGCAAAAAACGCGGCGTCCCGGAAGGAAAGTGGATTCAATGTCCTGGATGCAAACGAGCCATTTTCCGCAAGGAAATGGAAAAGAGGCTGAACGTTTGCCCGGAATGCGACTTCCACATGTATGTCTCCGCGCGACAACGGATCGAGCAGGTTCTCGACGAGGGGACCTTTGAAGAATGGGACTCGAAATTGATGCCCTTGGATCCGCTCGGCTTCAACGACAGCCGACCCTATCCGGATCGCCTGGCCGCGGAACAGAAGAAAACGGGATTGCGCGAAGCGATTGTTACCGGCTGCGGCATGATTCGCGCCCGACGGGTTGCTTTTGGTGTTACCGATTCGGCTTTCATCATGGGCAGCATGGGTTCCGTTGTTGGCGAGAGATTGACGCGGCTAATCGAGCGGGCGACAGCCCAGCATTTGCCCTTGATCGTAATCAGCGGATCTGGCGGTGGCGCGCGGATGCATGAAGGAATCCTGTCATTGATGCAGATGGCCAAAGTCTCGGCTGCCCTGGCTCGTCATGATTCGGCGCGGCAACTGTTCATTTCCGTCCTTACTAATCCGACAATGGGAGGAGTCGCCGCCAGCTTTGCGTCATTGGGAGACGTTATTTTTGCCGAACCGCGGGCGTTGATTGGTTTTGCCGGCCCCCGCACAATCAAGGCCACCATTCGTATCGAACTGCCCGATGGATTCCAAACCAGTGAGTTTCTCCTCAAACATGGATTCGTCGATCGCATCGTTACCCGTGATCGATTGAAAGCGGAAATCGCGCGCACCATTGACTTTTGCGGTAAGTGATCTGATGGGCCTGTTGGATTCGCTTCGCTCCCTGTTCCGCGGCAAAAACACATCGGCGAATTTGCTAGACCTGTCCGCCCGATTTGTGTTGGACCGGCACGCGTACACCGGGACGATGTCCCGCTTTCATGTGGCTCGCGAGATCGCGACTGGCAAGACCTACGGGATCAAGCTTCTCGACCCAGAAAAGCTGGCCTTGTTTCGCGATCGTTTTAAGGGCCTCAAGCGACCGGAGGAAGGCGAAATCGGCATGAAAATCGATCATCCGCGCGTCGCTAGAACCTATGAGTACGGCAAGACGACAACGGGAATCGAGTATATCTTGATGGAGTACATCGACGGACCAGGAATGAACCTGTTGGTCCGTGACCAAGACGAGAGGATGGCTGCCAATCGCTTGCCGCTGATTCGTCAAATGGCAGAGTCAATCCAAGCCGTTCATGATTCGGGTTTCATTCATCGTGACATCTGCCCGCGCAATTTCATCTGTAACCACGATTTGAAATGGCTCAAGTTGATCGACTTTGGCTTGTCAGTTCCCAACGAACCACCCTACCGATTGCCCGGCAATCGGACAGGCACGCCGCAATACATGGCCCCAGAAATCATCCGCCGCCGTGCCACAGACCATCGCGTCGATATTTTTGCCTTCGGAGTCACGATGTATCGGATGTTGACCTTCGAACATCCGTGGGGAACTACCCAAACAACTGGTTTGGCTGCCTTGGCGCATGATCAGCGGGCCGCGACCGATATTCTCCGCTATCGCCCCACGCTTAACCCCAAATTGGCCCGCGCCGTTCATCGTTGCCTTGAAATCCAACCTGACGAGCGTATGGAATCCTGTAAAGCCTTCCTCCGTCTCATCGCCGACATCACCCACGAAAACACCTAATGGACCCCAAAAGTAAAAAG